>CAZJNX010000293.1:0-4859 GCA_964547415.1 uncultured Hyphomicrobiales bacterium | reverse complement strand
AAGGCGATCGACAGGCCCTTCTGCCCGGCCGCGAGGTTGCGGCGGTAGAACGCGTTGGAATCCTCGGCCGTTGAGAAGCCGGCGTACTGGCGGATCGTCCAGGGCCGCTGGACGTACATGGTCGGGTAGGGGCCGCGCAGGAACGGCGGCAGGCCGGGGTAGGTATCGACGAAGGCGAGCCCGTCGCGGTCGGCGGCGGCGTAGACGGGCTTGACCTCCACCCCTTCGGGTGTCGGCCAGGAGACCCCCTCCGGGACGGAAGGGGGCGGGACGTCCGCCGGACGGAACGGTGCGTCCGCGAAGCTCGGAATGCGGGCCATACCTGAGGATCCTGCCGATTTGCCGGGCGTCATGTTAGCACAACGACGGGGCGGGCTGCACGGTGCGCGCCGTCACCCGGCGACGGGCGCGATCCCGAGGTCGGCGTGGACGGCGGCGAGCGCCGCCGTCACGTCGATCCCGACGTGGAGGAACCGCGTGACGCCCGCCGCCGCGAGGTCGGCACGGGCCGCGTCTGCCGGCTTGCCCGCGAGGTAGACCGCGTCCGCGCCAGCGGCCAGGAGCGCCCGGGTGGTGTCGGCCGCGCGGGCGGCGTACGTGTCGTCGTCGCCGCACAGGCACGCGATCCGCGCGGGATGGGCGGCGAACGCCGCGGCCGCCGCCTCCGGGTCCTCGAGCGGACCGCCGCGCTCGGTGCGCACCCCGCCAGCGGCGAGGAGGTTTGCGGTCCAGTCGGCGCGCGGGGCGTGCTTCGGCAACGGCCCGAGGGTGGCGAGGAAGACGACCGGCTCCACCCCGCCCGCGCGGGCCGCGTCCGCCGCGTCGCGAAGGACCTCGAAGGGAGCCGACAGGCGCGCCCGCTCCAGCGGCGGGACCGTCGATCCCGCGCCGGCGGCCGCGGCGCCGAGATCGGCGAGCGAGGCGCCCTCGGCGGCCGCCGCGACGAGCGCGCGGAAGCCCTCGCCGGTCCCCTCGCCCGCGTCCCGGACCGGGACGCCGCGCCGCTCGGCCGGCCGCGGCGACGGGAACGGCGCGGCGGTCACCGGCCGCTCCTCGAGGTGCGGGTAGTTGGAGGTGCCGATGATGGTTCGCGCGCGCGTCGCGAAGGCGCGCGCCCGCTCGGCCCGCTCCTCCCCGATCCGCGCGGCGAGCGAGCCGTCCGCGATCGCGGCCGCGAGACCGCCGCGCTTCTCGATGTCGCGGAAGACGTCCCACGCCGCGCCGCACAGGGCGTCGGTGCGTGCCGCGACGGCGCCCGATCCCGAGGCCGGGTCGACCACCGCGGCGAGATGGGACTCCTGGAGGAGGATGCCCTGGGTGTTGCGGGCGATGCGGCGGGCGAACGGGCCCGGGACCCCGATCGCCTGGGTGAACGGCAGCACCGTGACGGAATCGGCGCCGCCGACGACGGCCGCGAAGGCCGCGATCGTCGTGCGCAGGATGTTCGTGTAGGGGTCGCGGGCCGCCATCATCCGCCACGCGGTCTCGGCGTGGATGTGCGCCGGATCCGGCGGCAGCGCGCAGTCCCGGCGGACCGCCGCCCACAGGCGCCTCAGCGCCCGGATCTTGGCGATCCCGCCGAACTGGTCCTGGTCGATCGCGAGCGCAAAGCCGATCCGCCGGCTCGCCGCCGCAAGGTCGAGCCCGCCATCGTCGAACGCCCGGAGCGCGAAGAGCGCGTTCGCGAGAACGACGGCGAGCTCGGTCGAATCCCGCGCGCCGGCGGCGTGGAACGGCCGGCCGTCGGCGAGCGCGGTGGTGCCGCCGAAGCCGGTGGCGGACAGGCCACGCGCGCCGAAGCCGGCAGCGGAAAGGGCGCGCTCGGTATCGGCGAGCCGGCGGCCCACCTCGGCGGCTGGCGCCGACAGCTTGCCGGCCGCGGCGAACGTCCCGAGCGGGTCGAGGCCGGCGTGAAGGGTGACGCCGTGCGGGTCGGTTCCGCGCCGCTCCAGCAGCGCGGTGAACAGGGCGAGAAGACCGCGCCCGCAGCCGCCCCCCTCGAGCCGCACCGTTGCCGTGTCGAGCGAGACGCCACCGAGCACCGCATCCAGCGCGTCGCGATCGAACGCCTCCACGCCCGCGCCCCAGGCGGTGGGGGCCGAGGGCAGCACGACCGTGTGCCCGGACACCCAGTCCTCGAGATCCGCGGCGGACTGCGCGGCGGCGTCGGCGGGCGCGGGCAGATCGAGCCGCGTGACGACCTCCACGGGGATGAGGATCGACGGCCGGCCGATCGGGACGGGCGCCTCCTCCTTCGGGTAGAGGGGCTCGAGGGTCGCGCCGTCCTCGGTGCGCGTCCTCAGGGTGTCGAACGGGCGGCCCTTGAGCGCCTTGTCGACGACGGCGCGCCAGGCCGCCTCGTCCGCAGCGGGGAAGAGCCCTTCGATGTCGGTGGCGTCGCGGGTCATGGGTCAGGTTCCGGTGGGTCGGCGGGCCGGTGCGCGGCGACCGGAACGCACCGCCGTCGTCAGCGCGGGCGCACCCCGCCGGTCGGGCGGGCGGTGCCGTCCGGGGCCCGCGCCATCCCCTTGCGGCCAGATCGCGCCCGGCATCGGGGCGCGATCCTTCAAACCATGCGGGCGAGGGCGGGGATGCCGCGGATCACCTCGTCCACCGTCTCCTCGCCAGCGTGCTCCCGGGCGAAACGGTCGAAGGCCCGGATGGCGGTCTGGATCTGCTCCATGTCGAGGCCCGCGGCCGTCAGGTCGTTGAACGCGGTCATCACGCCGCCGCCGCCCGCCAGCATCTCGGCGAAGCCGCCGAGGAGGCCGGGCTGGCCGGTCTCCCCCGCCGCCTCCTCGCGCACCAGGTGCTCGGCGCCCGGCAGCTTGTCCATGAGGCGCGCCGTCGGCTCCTCCGGGCCCTCCCGGCGCAGGAAGTTGAGGATGATGCCGAGGACGCTCTCGCTCGTCTCGAGCGAAAGGCCCGTTTCGTCGTGGATCCGCCGGATCAGCTCGTCCATCGTCCGCCTCCTGTCGTCGGCCCCGAAACGCCCGGATGCCGTCGCGCCCTTGGCTAGCCGCTGCCGCCGGCGAGGACAAGCGCCTCAAAGGTCGGTGAGGCCCTCGAGCGAGGGCAGGATGGCCGCCGGGGGAAGGTCCGCGTATTCGTCCGGCGCGCCCGAACGGTTCACCCAGACGGTGTGGAAGCCGAAGGCGCTCGCGCCCGCCACGTCCCAGCGGTTGGAGGACTGGAAGGAGACGTCCTCGGGGAAGATGCGGAAGCGGGTGGTCACGAGCTCGTAGACGGCTTCCTTTGTCTTGAAGGTGGCGAGCTCGTCGGTGGAGATCACGTCGTCGAGGAGGCCGCCGATCCCGGCCGAGGCGACGGCGCTCGCCAGCATCTCCGGCGACCCGTTGGACAGGATCGCCGTGCGCGCGCCCCGGTCCTTGAGGCGTGTGAGGATCTCCGGCACCTCCGGGTAGTGGTCGAGGGCGCGGTAGGCGTCGAGCAGCGGCTCGCGCAGGGCGCGGTCGATGTCCGGGAAGCAGGCGAAGGCGTGGTCGAGGGCCTCCTCCGTCAGGGTCCAGAAGTCCCGGTAACGGTCCATGAGGGCGCGGGTCCAGCTGTATTCCAGCTGCTTGCGGCGCCACAGCTCGGAGAAGGCCGGGCCGTCCGGGCCCATCGCCCCGGCATGGCGGCGGACCGCGGCGTGGACGTCGAACAGCGTCCCGTAGGCGTCGAACACGTAGGCGCTGAAGGCCATGACGTCTCCTTCCGTGCGAACTTGGTGCTTGATAGCCGAACCCCGTCCCGTCAACAAAGGCGAAGCGGGCGGCCGCACCGGCGCGTCGCGTGACGAGGAGGTTTCGATGGCCCAGTGGTCGGAGACGTGGACCTGGTTCGAGGACGCCTGGCATCCGGGCAACCCGCCGATCCTGGGGCCGCGTTCCCACGCCATGTGGCTGGGCTCGAGCGTGTTCGACGGCGCGCGACAATTCGAGGGGGTGCGGCCGGACCTCGACCTCCATTGCGAGCGGGTGAACCGCTCGGCGATGGCGCTCGGGCTCAAGCCGTCCGTCTCCGTCGGCGAGATGATGGAGCTCGTGGCCGACGGCGTCCAGAAGTTTCCGAAGGACGCGGCGATCTACATCCGGCCCATGTACTGGGCGGAGGAGGGGGGCTACATGGCGGTGGCGCCCAACCCGGACTCCACCCGCTTCTGCCTGTGCCTCTACGAGACGCCCATGCCCTCGCCGGACGCGGGCGGCTTTTCGATCACCGTCTCGCCCTTCCGGCGGCCCACGCTCGAGACGATGCCGACGAACGCGAAGGCGGGCTGCCTCTATCCCAACAACGCCCGGGCGCTGTCGCGGGCGCGGGAGAAGGGGTTCGACAACGCCCTCGTCCTCGACATGCTGGGGAACGTGGCGGAGACGGCGACCTCCAACATCTTCCTCGTGAAGGACGGGGTGGTGGCGACGCCGGCCGAGAACGGGACGTTCCTGGCGGGCGTGACGCGGCGGCGGACGATCGCGCTCCTCAGGGCCGCGGGGCGCGAGGTGAGGGAGACGACGCTGTCGGTGGCCGACTTCATGGATGCGGACGAGATCTTCACCACGGGCAACTATTCCAAGGTGATGCCGGTGAACCGGATCGAGGACCGGCAGGTGCAGCCCGGTCCCGTCGCCGCCCTCGCCCGGCGGCTCTACTGGGAGTACGCCCACGCCTGAGGCGGGGCCGGAACGGGCGGTTCCGGCCGGTCGTTGCCCGTGGCGGACGGGCGGCCTATGTCCGCCGTGGCCGGACGGCCGCAGCGGGGCCCCGCCTTTCCCCGCCGCCCATCGACGACAGACCTGAGGAGAGAGCCATGGCGTTCGAACTGCCCGACCTGCCCTACGCCTACGACGCGCTGCAGC
>CAZJNX010000292.1:2583-4899 GCA_964547415.1 uncultured Hyphomicrobiales bacterium | reverse complement strand
CGTCGTTTCCGCCAATCTCTTCGTTGCCGCCGCCGATGCCGATGCCGTCGCCGATGCCGATGCCCCCACCGATGCCGTCGCCGATGCCGATGCCCCCACCGATGCCGTCACCGACAAGGAGGTCTTCGCCGGAGTCTCCGTCGATGGAGTCGTCGCCGACGCCGCCCACGGCGGTATCGTCGCCGGAGCCGCTGGAGATGGTGTCGTCGCCGAGGCCGCCGTCGATTTGGTCATTGCCGCTTTGGCCGAAGAGTTTGTCATCGCCCGTGTCGCCATCGATGACGTCGTTGCCGGACTCACCCCACACGGTGTCGTCGCCTGAACCGCCCGAGACGGTGTCGTCGCCGCTGTCGGCGTCGATGCGGTCGTCGCCGGCGTTGCCTTCGATGTCGTCATTGCCGCGGCCGCCGCCGATGGTGTCGTCACCGGAGCCGCCTTGAATGGTGTCTTCACCGACGCCGCCGGAGAGGCTGTCGTCGCCCACGCCGCCGTCGATGTCGTCATCGCCGCCGCGACCAAGGATGGTGTCGTCGCCGAAGCCGCCGGAGAGGGTGTCATCGCCGGACTCTTCGGCAGCCTGGACGGAGTCTTGCGCGCCGAACTCATCGCTGTTGTAGAAGCCGGATCCCCCGGCCGCTTCGGAGTTCTTGTCGAACTGGCTGGTGGTGTCGTCCCCTTCGATGACGTCGTCGCCGAAGCCGCCTTCGATGTCGTCATTGCCGGCGTTGCCTTGGAGGCTGTCGTTTCCTGCTTCGCCATCAACGATGTCGTCGCCGTCGCCGGCGTAGACGGTGTCGTCGCCGTCGCCGGCGTTCACCGTATCATCGCCTTCGCCGGAGCCCGTGGCGTCCTCGCCGCCGTGCTGACGGTCGCTGTAGATTTTGTCGTCACCGTCGCCGCCATCGATGGAGTCGTCGCCTCTGCCGCCGAGAAGGTTGTCGTTGTCGTCGCCGCCATCCAGGAAGTCATTGTCGGAGCTGCCCTGGAGCCAGTCCTTTCCTTCCCCGCCCACGAGGGTGTCATCACCGGCTTGGCCGTTCAGGAAGTCATTGCCTTCCTCGCCGACCAGAAAGTCATCGCCTTTTCCACCGGAGATGCGGTCCTTGTCTTCGCCGCCGAAGATGCCGTCATTTCCATCGCCGCCCTGCAAGGTGTCTTGTCCGGCATAGGCGATGATGGAGTCGTCGCCGTCATTGCCGGAGATTTTGTTGTCTTGGTTGTCGCCGATGAGGATATCGTTGAAGTCGGAGCCCTCGATGTTCTCGAGGTCCGTCAATTCGTCCGTGCCGCCGTAGCCATCTTTGCCCACGCCGGTGTTCAGCCTCACGTCCACGGCGCTGGGATCGTTGGAGTAGTCGGCGGTGTCGCCGTGCGTTTCGCCGCCTTCGCCGCCATCCAGGACGTCGTCGCCTTGGCTGGAGACGAGGGTGTCGTCGCCTTCCCCGCCTTCGAGGGTGTCGTCGCCTTCCTTGCCGTCGATCTCGTCATCGCCGCCGAGGCCCTGGAGGACATTGTCGTTCTTGTCGCCGATGATGGTGTCGTCAAATTCGGAACCGATGACATTCTCCACGCCCACCAGGGTGTCCTGGCCGCCGTAGCCGTCGGTGGCTTCGCCGTTTTCGAGGTTGACCTCGACGCTGTCAGGATCATCGGAGTAATCGGCTGTGTCCTCGCCGGAGCCGCCATCGAGTTCGTCGTTTCCTTCGCCGCCGATAAGGGTGTCGTCATCCCCTTGGCCCTTGAGGGTGTCATCGCCTTCGCCCCCGTCAAGGAGGTCGTTCTTGGCTTCGCCCCAGGCTTTGTCGTCGCCTTCGCCGCCGCGGATGGTGTCTTCGCCGTTCTGGCCAACGAGGATGTCGTCACCCTCGTTGCCCTCGATGGAGTCATCGCCGGAAGCGCCGCGGATGGTGTCTTTTCCTTCGCCGCCCTGGACGGTGTCGTCGCCGCCGCCGGCGCTGATGGAGTCGTCACCCTTCAGGCCCTGGATGGAGTCATCGCCGCCGAGGCCTTGGATATCGTTGTCTTTGTTGTCGCCGGCGAGGGTGTCATCCTGCTCGCTGCCGATGAGGTTTTCGAACCTGTCGAAGGTGTCGCCGGAGGCGTCGCCGCCGTCAGCATCGCCCGTGAGGAGGTTGACGTTCACGCCTTTGCTGGAGCTCTGGTAGCTGAGGGTGTCGTCGCCGGAGCCGCCGTCCATGTCGTCAGCTTGGGAGCCGCCTTCGATGAGGTCGTCGTCGTTGCCGCCCTCAAGGGTGTCCTTACCGGAGCCGCCCACCAGGGTGTCGTCGCCCTGGTTGCCCTCGATGCTGTCGTTGT
>CAZJNX010000292.1:0-2483 GCA_964547415.1 uncultured Hyphomicrobiales bacterium | reverse complement strand
CCTTGCCGGAGCCGCCCACCAGGGTGTCGTCGCCCTGGTTGCCCTCGATGCTGTCATTATTGGCGTCGCCGCTGAGGGAGTCGTCGCCGGCGTTGCCCTTGATGGTGTCATTCTGGTTGCCGCCGCGGAGGTCGTCGTCATCGTTCGTGCCGATGATGGTGTCCGAGCCGCCGGAGCCGTCAACATATTCGGTGTTGTTGAGAGAGTTGACGCCGCTGAAGTCCAGGGTGTTGCCTTGCTGGTTGCCCTGGATGACGCCTGAGGGTTCGGTGAACTCGATGTCCTCCACGCGGTTGATGCCGGAGGAATCGTTGAGGTTCCAGGTGTCGCCCTGGACCTGGATGGTGTCGTCGCCGGAGCCGCCGTCGATGTGGTCCTGCTCGTCGCCGCGCTCGTTCACCTGGAAGAGGTCGTCGTCGCTGCCGCCCTCGAGGGTGTCCTTGCCGGAGCCGCCCACCAGGGTGTCGTCGCCCTGGTTGCCCTCGATGCTGTCATTATTGGCGTCGCCGCTGAGGGAGTCGTCGCCGCGACCGCCCTCGATGGTGTCATTCTGGTTGCCGCCATGGATGGTGTCGTGGCCGTTCTCACCCGTGATGGTGTCCGAGCCGCCGGAGCCGCTGATGGAGTCGTCGCCGGAGGTTCCGGTGAGGACTTCCGAACTGTTGTCGCCATCAATGATGTTGGGCGGGGTGAAAGACCCAATGCTGATGTTGAAGCCGCTTGAGGAATTCTTTTGCAGGCCGCTGGGCGAGCTCTTGGACGTTGTGAAGGCGAGGGGAGCGAAGGCGTCGTTGTTGTTCGACGGCCAGTTGCCGCCCTCGTTCTTGGTGTCGTTGTCGTCCCCTTGCGGTTCGCCAGTCCCGGTGGACTTGCTGAAGAGGTTTTTGTCGTCCGATTGCGTCTCGTCGGTGTTGTTGTTCTGCTGCGTCTCGCTGTCGCCGCTCTCGTTGTTGGAGGCGGTGACGGTTTGGACATCGTCCTGCGCGCCATCATCGCCCGAGTCTTCGGAGTTCGAGGTGGTCTGTTCGCCGCCGCCCATGGACGTATCGAGGTCGGGATCATCGTTCGGCTGGCCGCCGCCGTCTTCATCAAGGAAGACCTTCATGCCGCCATAGACATCATCCATGCCCGGGGGGTCCATGACGCTTCCCATCTGCTGGGACTGGCCGTCGTCATAGACGAGGACGTTCTCTTCGGACTCGGACTCCTCTTCGACGTCGTCGCCTTCGCCGTCCTCGTCGTCGCCTTCGCCGTCGCTGGCCTCGGCGACTTCTTCAGTGGATTCCTCGGTCTCGTCGTCGGAAGGTTCGGTCTCTTCGCTGGTCTCGGTGTCTTTTTTGTCGGCGCCTTGCGACTCGTCAGCCGTGTTCGTGTTGGAGGGCTGGCTTTCTTCGGGGGTGTCGTCGTCGTCGCCGGAGCTGTCGGAATCGTCGGAGCTGTCGGAATCGTCGGAGCTGTCGGAATCGTCTTCGAGGGCGTTGACGAGATCGTTGACCTGATTGGGCCCGACCTCTTCCTTATTCGTGGAAGTCGTGGAATCCGTGGAATCCGTGGAGCCTGTGGAGTCGGACGTCCCGTCGGCCTCGTCCTCGCCTTCCGTATCCGAGTCGTCTTGCGTGGACTCGCTCTTTGTCTCGTCAGCGTCCTTGGACTCGGCGTCCACGTCGCTGCCTTCTTCGGAGGCCTTCTCTTCGGAGGTCTGCTTGTCGGACTCGGCGTCGTCGGCGTCCTGTTGAGACGTTTCGCCGGACTCGTCGGCGTCGTCGCCCTGGTCGTCGCCCTGGTCGCCGGACTGGTCGCCGGAGGATTCTTCGTTGGAGGACTGCTGGTCGCTCGCCGCTTCTTGGGGCGTCTCCTCCAGGGGCTTCTCTTCGGGCTGCGTTTCCTGTTCGACCGCATCGTCTGCCTGGTCCGCAGGGTCAGCAACCATACCACCGGCAACGTCCAATACAATCCGGTCTTCCAAACGCATCAGTTTCCATTTCATGACAAAAGCCCCTGGGTGTTGCAGGATGCGACATAGGAAAGCATGCAGCCATCCTCAATTATTGTGTGCAGTCACTCGTTGCGTCCCCGTTCCATAGGAGAGGGGAAGTCGGATGATGCTCACTCCATACCCCGAATTTCCTGTTTTTGGCAATAATAAATGTAATTTTTTTCATGTCCGTGAGGCGAATCCACTGCCGTTCACCTGTCGTGGTTGGAAAAGTACTGGAAAAACAACATACTAATGAAGCGTGGCTCAAGCGAGGGGCAACATGAAAATGAAGGAGACCGGAGCGCGCGGGTAGTCTACAAAAAGTCTAGACTTGTATGGTGGAATACATGGCGGCGCATCGCCTCCCACCTGGGGGGGTGTTGCGGGGGGGGGGCGGCAAGGTGGCGACTGCCGCGGGCGGACGTGGGCGTGCGGGTCAGGGGAGGGGAGGAGTCGAGGCGTCGAGCGACTGGCAGTACGCGAGGAATGCGTCTGCCGGCAAAGG
>CAZJNX010000291.1:2529-4906 GCA_964547415.1 uncultured Hyphomicrobiales bacterium | reverse complement strand
GCGGGCTGGCAGCTCGCCGAGTGGATCGTGGAGGGCGAGCCCACCATCGACATGATGGGCGTCGACCCGCGCCGCTTCGGCCCCTACGCCTCCCGCGGCTACCTCCGCGTGAAGACCGAGGAAGCCTACCGCAACGTCTTCTCCGTCCACTACCCGGACGAGGAGCGGGTGGACGGGCGGCCCCTCAAGCGCGCGCCCTGCTACGAGCGGATGGCGGCCCTCGGCGCCGTCTTCGGCTCGGTCTACGGCTGGGAGCGGCCGAACTGGTTCGCCCGGGAGGAGGACCTCGTGGACCTCGCCGCCCTCGACAAGCCCGACGTCCTCATGAACGAGAACCATCCCAAGGCGGAGAACGGCAAGGTGAAGGAGCTGTGGTCCTTCCGCCGCTCCAACTACTTCCGCGCGGTGGGGCGCGAGGCGCGCCACGTCCACGAGGCGGCGGGCCTCCTCGACATGTCGGCCTTCTCCAAGTTCGAGGTGTCGGGGCCGGGCGCGGAGGCCTGGCTCGACGGGCTCCTGTCGAACCGCCTGCCCCAGAAGACCGGCCGCATCGGCCTCACCTACATGCTGACGCCCGCGGGCGGGGTGCGGGCCGAGTTCACCGTCATGCGCGACGGGCCGGACCGGTTCTACCTGGTGTCGGCCGGCGCCCAGGAGCGCCACGACCACCACGAATTGTGGAAGCGGCTGCCCGCGGACGGCTCCGTCACCCTCCAGAAGGTGACGACCCAGTACGGCGTCCTCGTCCTCGCCGGGCCCGAGGCGCGGGCGATCCTTCAAAAGCTCACCGACGCGGACCTGTCGAACGAGGCCTTCCCGTGGCTGTCGGGCCGGGAGATCAACATCGGCCACGCCATGGCGCGGGCGATGCGGGTCAACTTCGTGGGCGAGCTCGGCTGGGAGCTGCACCACCCGATCGAGATGCAGAACACCATCTTCGACCTCCTCATGGAGGCGGGCCGCGAGCACGGCATCCGCCCGTTCGGCATCAAGGCGATGGACGCGCTCCGGATCGAGAAGTCCTACCGGCTCATTCCCCGCGAGCTGTCGGTGGAGTATTCGGCCTTCGAATCCGGTCTGCATCGGTTCGTGCGGCTCAACAAGGGCAGCTTCGTCGGCCGCGACGCGCTGGTGGAGCGCCAGCAGCGGGGCGACGACTGGACCTTCACCACCCTCGAGGTCCACGGGGTGACGGACGCCGACGCCCGCGGCAACGAGCCCATAAGGGTGGACGGGCGGCTCGTGGGCCGCGCCACCTCCGGCGGCTTCGGCTGGCGCATCGACAAGAGCCTCGCCCTCGCCATGCTCCGCCCGGAGTATGCCGAGCCCGGCCGGGAGGTGGAG
The DNA here is from genome assembly GCA_964547415.1 of uncultured Hyphomicrobiales bacterium. GTDB lineage: Bacteria > Pseudomonadota > Alphaproteobacteria > Rhizobiales > Amorphaceae > CAZJNX01. Next base: position 3,562 of record CAZJNX010000291.1, on the reverse strand, counting down.
ATCGAGATCCTCGGCAAGCCCCACGGTGCCATCGTGATACCCGAGAGCCCGTTCGACCCGGACAACGCCCGCCTCAGGGCCTGACGGGGCGGCGTTCTCCGGCGCGTCGGCGCGGCGGGCGAGGGGCGGGTCCGCCCGCCGCGGAACGGGGCCCGCCAGCTTTCGCGTTCTTCGCCGCTCGGTCGCCCTGTCGCTGGCTTTCGCGCCCTCTTCGGGTCGGCGAGCGACGATCATCCCCCGCCGCCCGCGGTGCCGTTCCCGCGGCCCCGCGGGCGCGGGTGCTGCGTGCGAGCCGCCGCCGATCGGCGATGGTCCGGATCGGGCAGCAGCCTCGGCCGGTGCCTTCGCGGAAGGGCGCAGCCCGGGCGGACGCGGGCGAGCCGACCGGTCTGCGCCCGGCCAGCCTCCCGAACCGATCGTTCGATATCGGGAACAGCCTGCGTCGGGCGGCGACACCCGCCGATGACGGTTCGGCACCTCGCCCCCCGTCGGAAGTAACGTCTGTGTGACCATCGTCACGGGTGCGGCAAGCAGTCTCCACCATCTGATCGAAGCCGGTCGCGTGTTCGGAACCGGCATAATCAGAAGATGGAGAGACGACACATGGCTGGTTACATCAAGTTCGATGAAGTCCGAGGTGAGGCGACGGCTGGCGGTGACGAGACCCACAAGAAGTGGATCGACATCGTGAGCATGGGGCCGTGGGGCGCCGTTCCGTCGGTCGAGCCGGAAGCTGGCGGGGCGGACGACCTCGCGATCGGGGGCGGAGAGCCCGAGCCTGTGCTGATCGGTCTCCTCCTGCCGGCCGTGCAGAAGGTGCGCGAGGCGGCGGGCGGGCCCTCGGATGGGCCGGGCGCGGTGCAGGCGGAGGAGGACGCGGAGGCGGCCGTCGGCCTTCTGCTGCCGGCGGTCCAGAAGGTGCGCGAGGCGGCGGGTGAGGCTTCCGACGGGCCGGGCGCGGTGCAGGCGGAGGAGGAAGCGGAGGCGGCCGTCGGCCTTCTGCTGCCGGCGGTCCAGAAGGTGCGCGAGGCGG
>CAZJNX010000291.1:0-2429 GCA_964547415.1 uncultured Hyphomicrobiales bacterium | reverse complement strand
AGGCGGCCGTCGGCCTTCTGCTGCCGGCGGTCCAGAAGGTGCGCGAGGCGGCGGGCGAGCCCGGGGAGGCCCGCAGCGGCGGCGACGGCGCCGACACGTTCGTGCTCGCCCCCGGCGGGGGGACCGGCCCCGTCGAGGAAGAAGACGAGGACGAGGGGGAGGACATCGACTTCAGCGGCGGCGACGGCGTCGACACGTTCGTGCTGGCGCCCGGGGAGGGGACCGACACCATCGAGGACGAGGGGCCGGTTCCGCCGTACGTCATGGTGGACGAGGAGCCCGTCGTCGGCCTGCTGCTGCCGGCGGTCCAGAAGGTGCGCGAGGCGCAGGACGCTGGAACGTCGCCCGGCGCGGGCGCTGGCCCGCTCGTCTTCGACGGAGCGGACGAGGTCCGGATGTTCGGCGACGATCGGACCGAGGCCCCGCCCGCCGACAGCGCCGTCGAGGACACCTGTCCTTCGGACGACGCGAGCATCCACTGGCGCGGCGGCGACGTCGTCGGAGAGGACGGCTTCGTCTGATCGAAGGGCCCGGGAGGGGTGAGGGCGGCGGGCGTGCCGGATCGCGCCTGCCGCCCGCCTCGGTCAGAGCCTGCTGCGATTGGGGGCCCGGCCGTCAAGCTGCTCCATGTCTTCATCCGCCTGCGCTCGCGCTCGACTTCGTCCCACGGGTCACTCGCTTCTCTTCGCGGTCGGTGCGGGGCCGCCGCATGATGGGGTCAGGAGAGCGTGACGTCCCAATCCGTTCCACGACGTCGGCGGCGCAGGCCGCCGCGGTCGAGGTTCAAACGGGATCGCCGCCCCCATCGTCCCCACGGGAACGATCTCGGCCGCGCGGTCGGAGGCGCGTCTCAGGTTTTGGTCGGTCTCCTTCTGGTCTGGCGTCAGGCGGCGGCGGCGGTCGGGGCCTTGCCGAAGCGGACGTCGGCATCGTCACGCCACATGCGGTGAACAATGACCCCGAGCTTGCGCGCTACCGCAACGCGGGCGCGGGCCATGCCGCGGCGGCGAGCGACATCCATGCCCCAGGCGCGCAGGCTCGACCACTTGGTGGTGCGCACGAGCCGGACGTGGGCCGCGTCGTGAAGTGCAATCCGGGCGAGTTCGTCGGCGCAGCGACTGATCCTCCCCTGGATCTCGGTCTCGCCGGACTGGTAGCGGGCTGGCGTCAGGCCGGGATGGGCCCCACGATACTTCGCGAAGCGGCCCGGACGTCGACGGTGGCTCGGAAGGCGAGCGCCGTGATCGGGCCGACGCCGGGCACGGTCATCAGGCGACGGCAGGTCGCCTCCTCCCGCACGATGGCCTGGACCGGACGGATCAGGACGGCCAGTTGCTCCCGCATCGCGCGCAACACCGCGCGCAGGGGCGAGACCGTGGCCATGACGGCCTCGTCATCCCCGGTGAGTTCATGTGCAGAAGTACGTATTTGGTCTGACGCCGTCGTTCCGGTGTGCGGGGTGTCCGCCGGATCGACGCTGTCGGGCGTGGCCGTCGGGCGGTCTCGCCGATGCGCTGTCTTTCGCGCGCGAGAGCTCTGCTGTCGAGCAGCGTGTGCATCGGCGTCTTTCCGAACCACCGGCCCTCCTGGTGGGTGCGCAGCTCGTTGCGATGCTCCATCCGTACGTCGAGGTCGGCCTGCAGCGCGTCGATGCTGTCGTGGACCCGCTTGCGGAACGCCACCCGGTAGAATGCGTCGCGCATCGTCTTGTGGAAGCGTTCGCAGATCCCGTTGGTCTGCTGGCTCTTCGTCGTCGGGGGTGTGTGATCGATATCCGCGGCTGCGAGGTAGAACTCGTCCGCGTGACGGTCGTGTGCGCCGCATAATTCGGTGCTCCGATCGGTCGGCACGCGGTCGACGGGTAGCTCGTGTTCCTTGAAGAAGGGGATCACCCGGTCGCCCACGAGGTCCGCGGCCGTCAACGCGGTCTCGCGGTCGTGGAGCTTGGCGAGGCCGATCTTCGCGGCGGTGTCGATCGCGGTCTGCTGGTCGATGCATCCCACGCCCTCGAGCGTGCCCGCATGGAAGGTGTCCTGCGCCACGCAGTGACCGGGTGCTCGCTTTCGAACGCGCCGTGGGCCTGCTTGTCCGCCTCCGTCTTCTCGAGCGCGCGCGATCGCGGTGCCGCGGACGCGGCGAGCGGCGGCGGGAGCATCACCCCCACCTCGGCGATCATGCCGAAGGCGGGCGCTACGGCGAGCCGCGATGGGCTGCCGCCGGTGCTCACCCTGCGCGGCATCTCCATGGGCGACTTCCGGGGGGCGCCGGCGGCCCTCCTCGGCAGGGACGCGCCGAACCTGTCTGCCGCGGTGAGCGGGCGACAGAAGGAAGAGTGGCAGGCCTGGCACGAGCGCTGGCAGCGCCGCGACCTTGCGGCCCGGCGGTCCGTCCCCCTTTGGGCCGATGGGGTCTACCTGCACGCGCGGATG
>CAZJNX010000290.1:0-4952 GCA_964547415.1 uncultured Hyphomicrobiales bacterium | reverse complement strand
GCCATGGCGCTCTCCTTCCTTGCCACGATAGCACGGGAAGAAGCTTAAGAGGACAGGCTATAGGCCACCTGTCCCAGGGCGAGCGCGTCCAGCGCCTCGGCGGGGGTGAGAGGCCGCGGGTCGACGCGGCCGCCGCCCAACCCGAAGAAGCGGTCGTCCAGCGCGATCCGGTCCGGGCCCGTGCCGAAATCGGTGACCGTGACCGGCCCACCCGCGTCATTGATGCGAAAGGCGAAGACGTCGCCAGCCCGGCCGCCGGTCAGGATGTCGGGACCGCCAGAGCCCGCCAGCACGTTGACGCGGTGGTTGCCGATGATCTCGTTGGCGCCCGGGCTGCCATAGGCGTCGATCCTCTCGTCGCCGATCAGCGTGATCACCTCAACCTCCGCACGGCGCAGGTTCACATCGACGGTCGAGACGATCCGGTCGATGCCGCCGCCGACCGCCTCGCGCACGCGGTCGCCCGCATCGTCGAGCGCATAGGTGTCGTCGCCCGGCCCGCCGTCCATGACGTCGGCGCCAGCATCGTCGGCGAAGGTGTCGTTCCCCGCGCCGCCCGTCAGCGTGTCGTCGCCCCAGGCGCCGTTGAGGAGGTTGTCCGCGGCGTTGCCGACGATCGTGTTGTCCCGGGCGTTGCCGGTCCCCGATCTCGCCCAGCCGGTCAGCACCAGCACCTCGGTGTGCTGGCCGTCCCGCCTGAGGGCGTGGTCGATGGCGGCCTCGACGGTGTCATGGCCCTCGCCGGGGCGCTCGACCACCCGGTCGCCCTCCTCGTCGATCCGGAAGAGGTCGTCGCCCGGCCCGCCGGTCATGGTCTCGGCCCCGGGATCCTCGACGAAGACATCGTCGCCGAAGCCGCCGAGGAGGACGTCGTCGTCCCGGCCGCCGCGCAGGACGTCGTCGCCGTTCCCGCCGAAGAGCGTATCCACGCCCCCGTCGCCCTCGAGGACGTCCGCCCCGGGGCCGCCGTGGAGCTCGTCCGGGCCGCGCGAGCCCTCCAGCGTGTCCTCGCCCGCCTCGCCGTGGAGGGTGTTCCCGTTGAACTCGGTGAGGTTGGGGGCGCTCGCCACGACCCGGTCGTCGCCCGCGCCCGCGAAGATCAGGTCGACCGGCGAGCCGCCGTACCGGATGCCCCAGATGCGGTCGTCGTCCCCGGTGCCCACGGTGGTGAACGCGCTCGCCTCGAGGTCCTTCACGGTCCCGTCTGCGAACAAGAGGCGCTCGAGGCTCCCGCGCAGCGAGAAGTGGGTGAGGACCTCGATCCGGCCTCGGCGGGCCCCGTCGACCGCGATGCTCAAGGTGTCATCGAGGAACCGCTCGAAGACAAGGTCCTCCTCGACGATCCCCGCGCCGAAGGCGATGACATCGTCCGTCCCATCGGTCTCCGAAATCCGGTCGTGGCCGTCCCCGCGCGCGTAGCGGTAGGTGTCGTCGCCCCGCCCGCCTTCGAGGAAGTCGGTCCCGGTCCCGCCCAGAATGGCGTCGTCGCCCTGGTCGCCGTCGACGAGGTCGTCCCCGGGGCCGCCGTCGAGGAGATCCGGCCCCCGCTCGCCCTTCAGCGTGTCGGTGCCGGCCTCGCCGTACAGGCTATTGGCGTTCGTCTCGTAGCGGTTGGCCCCGCCCGCGTGGAGCTCGTCGTTCCCCGCGCCGCCGTAGAGGGTATCCTCCGGCTGGCCGCCCTTAACGATGCCCCGGATCAAGTCGTTCTGGGCCGTCCCGCGGTAGGCGAAGGAGAAGCCGTCGAGGGCGATCTCGGTCCCGTCGGCGAAGGCCAGGATCTCGATGTGGCCCGCCCCGGAGACGTTGCGGAACTGGTTCTCGACGATGATCTCGCCCGTCGCCGCCCCCGTGTCGATGGCGATGCCCAGGTCCTCCGCCCCCGCGCGGCGCAGCGCCACGTGCTCGGGCCGGATGCTGGGACCGAGGACGATCCTGTCCTCGTCGGCGCCCCGTTCGATGTAGGTGTCGACGCCCGTCCCGAGGGCGTAGCGATAGACGTCGGCGCCGAGCCCGCCGCGCACGAGGTCGGCGCCGAAGCCGCCGGTCAGGACGTCCTCGCCCGCCTCGCCCTCGCCGGTCGGCGCCGATCCCGCCCTCGATGGTGTCGTCGCCGTAGCCGCCGCGGATCGTGTCGTTGCCCGAGCCGCCCCCGAGTTCGTCGTCACCGGACGTGCCGCCGATCCTTTCGCCTTCCTCGCTCTGCCAGGACAGCAGCGCGGCGACCGCCGCGAGGTCGAGCGCCGGGTCCGAGGCGACGATGGCGGCCTCGAGCCGCGCGCGGTCGGCCGCGGCGAGCGCGTCGAGCCCGACCGCCTCGTCGATCACGGACAGGACGAGCGCCCAGCTCGCCGGCTTGTCCGCCGCGCCCGCGACGAGGTCGGAGACCTCCTCGAGGACGGTCGGGTCGAGCGTCCTGTCGCCGACGACCGCGCCGGCCGCGGGCGCGTAGAAGACGGGGCCCGCGAACAGGGCGGCGAGCCCGGTCTGGCCGAGCAGCTGGCCCCCAATGCCCTTCTCGACGGCGTCGAACGCCCGGAAGAGATCCTGTCCCGCAAGGTAGAAGGGGTCGGGGTAGCTGCCCCGCTGGAGATACGACTGGCCGAACAGCGCCTCGAGGGCGGCGAGCATCCGCGCGTCCACGTAAGGACCGCGGCTCGCCGGGTCCACGTCCTCCACGCCCGTCCATTCGAAGACGATCTGCCGGACCGCCTCCCGGGTGCCGGCGGCGTCGAGGACGACCTCGGCGAGACCGCGGGCGGCGAGCGCCTCGACCGCGTCGCGCAGCGACCCGTCGTCCGCCTCGTCCTCCATGATGCGCCGGTGGAGCGAGCCGACGGTGCCGTAGCCGCGCAGCTCCGGCAGCCACAGAACGTCCGGGTCGACGGTATAGGGGGTCCGGTCCACCGTGAAGAGGGGATCGTAGCGGAACCACACGTCCTCGATCGCCCGCCGTTCCACGCCGTCGGCGGTCTCGACCTCGTATGCGGCGACGTGGCTGATCGTGTGGCCCGCGTTCTCCCGGTCCACCCGCGACGGGTCGACCTCGATGCGGACGATGCCCGCGGCCGCGAGGGACTGCATCTCCCCCTCCTCGGCGAGGCCGTCCTGGTCGAGGTCGCGCCAGAGGAGGAGGTTCGCGAAGGCGGCGTCGTCCGCGTCGATCCACCCGTCGCCGTCGCTGTCGTAGGGGGCGAGGATCTGGAAGCCGTCCGTCTCGGCGGTGCCGAACAGCTCGTCGGCGGACCCGATCGTGCCGTCGCCGTCCCTGTCGATGGCGAGGAACGCGTCGTCCGGGGCGACCCAGCCGGTCCGCTCCGCCACGCCGTCGCCGGTGAGGTCCCACAGGACGACGCTGTCCTCGAGGGCGACGAGCTCGACCCCGTCCCCGTCCCGGTCGAGGACGAGGGGGGAGGCGTTCACCGTGGCGGCCGCGAAGGCGGTGAAGGCGTCCACCATCCACCGGGCGGCGGACTCGACCGCGTTGGCAAAGTCGTCGAAGAAGGCGGGGGCATTCGCGAGGGCCTCTCGCGCGAAATCGACAGCCGCCTGGCCGGTCTGGGCGAGGGGGCTGTCGAAGAAGGCGCAGGCGCCCTTCAGGGCCTCGGCGGCGGCCGCCGCCGCCGACATCCCCCCGGCGATCAGGCTCTCGGCGTTCGCGGCGACGTAGTCCCACGTGCGATCCGTCGCCGCGGCATAGATCATGCCGATGCCGATCCCGACGACGGGGGCCGCGATGGCGGCACCGACGAGAAACGGCGCAGCGCTCACGCCCAGCGCGACGGCTGCCGAGGTGGCGAATCCGTGGAAAATTGCCGCGTAGCCCGCTGTGGCAACGATCGTGGTGAGGGCGCCTGTAGTGGCCGTGACGTATGCCTTCAGCGCGTCGGCGGAGCCCGGGTTATCGAGGCCCTCGATGAGGGCGTCGGAAAAGCCGAGGAAGGTGAAGAAACCTCCAAGGCTCTTCGAGAAGCCGTCCAGGGCGCGGACGGTGGGCAGGTTGACGTTCTGGTTGGCAGGCGCGGAGAGGGCGACGCCGCTGATGTAACCGGTCGGCGTCAAGGCCGGCGACACGGTGACCGGTGGCGCAACCCGCGCCCTGGCAGTCGCAGCCAGCGCATCGAGGGACATCTGACCGTATTCGCCGGCGGCACTCCTGACGAAATCGCCGATCGGCTTTCCGTTGTCGTAGATCCACTCCAGCGGAGCGATGTCGCGCAGGGCCGAACGTGCCTCGGGGCTGGGGCCGAGATGCTCCTCCATGGCGCGTTCCACCTCCGCGAGGAGGTCCTCGTGCGTCGGGAAGCGCTCGCGCACGGCGGCGCTGTAGCGCTCGCGGTTCTCGGTGAGGATGCCGAACGTGTCCTGGGAGGCGTAGTCGATGCTCATGGCGGCTTTCCCTGTCGCCCGGCGCCCGGACCCGAGGCGTGACGCACGAACGTTGCCGTGCCGCCTGAGCCGTTCGGGCAGTTTTCGGTCGCCGTCACCCAGTACCGACGCTGCTGTTGTACACTGAGCTGCCCCACATCCGTGGTCCAGTTTCAATGTTAGCTGGGGACCGGGCTGGGCACCAGCTAACATTGAACCCGGATTTCCCAGATGGCTTGCGCCCCAGTGGCGTTCCGAATCAGGTAATAGAAGCTGATTCAACGGGTTAGCCGGGATGGAGAGTAACCGGGGCAGATTTTGTGGCGGCTCGGGTTTGACAGCGACTCGGCGTGATGATTCACGCTGTCCATGTCGCCCCTCACACCTAATTCGGCAGCGTCTCTTTCGGTCAGCGAGCTTCGCGCACTCGTTGTTGACCTGATCGGCGAGGTCCGGGGCCTGCGTTCCGAGAATGCGGCTCTGCGCGCAGAGAACGAAGAGCTCAAGGCAGCCAACCTCTTGCTGAAGGCCCAGGTCCAGGCGCTGCGGGACGAGGTCGCGCGGCTGAAGGGGCTGCCGCCACGGCC
>CAZJNX010000289.1:0-4958 GCA_964547415.1 uncultured Hyphomicrobiales bacterium | reverse complement strand
TACGACATCGTCTGCAACGGGGTGGAGCTGTCCTCCGGCGCGATCCGGAACCACCTGCCGGAGATCATGGTGAAGGCGTTCGAGATCGCGGGCTACGGGCGCGAGGTGCTGGAAGCGAAGTTCGCGGGCATGCTCCGCGCGCTCGAGTTCGGCGCCCCGCCCCACGGCGGCATCGCCCCCGGCATCGACCGGATCGTCATGCTCCTGTGCGACGCGGAGAACCTGCGCGACGTGACCCTCTTCCCCATGAACCAGCGGGCGGAGGACCTGATGATGGGCGCCCCGTCCGTCGTCGAGCCGCGCCAGCTGCGCGAGCTCCACATCCGCCTCAACCTCCCGGAGTAGGCGACGGCCGAACACCGCATCCTCCTCCCCGCGGACCCGTGGGCCGACAGCGCGCCCGTCCGGGCGGCGCGCCACGGGTTCGAGGGCATCGCCGCGGCGTAGGGGTTGCGCGCGGGCGCGGCCGGGTCGGGCCCCTCCCGGTCGAGGGGCGTGCCCGTGCCGGCCCCGATCGCGGGCGGGCGTTTCCCGGGCTGGAGCGCCCGCGCGGGCCGCGACGCCGGGGCGGCTCGGCGGCGCGTCGCGGGCCGCGGAGCCGGCGGCCTTGATGTCTCGGCCACTCCGAGGCGACCGTGGCGACCGCGCTCAGTGGGGGCGGCTCGGCTCTCCCGCCCCGGCTGCCGTGGCCGGGCGGCATCCGGAGGCGAACGGCCGGTCGACTCCGCCCGACGCATGGGGTATCGGCGCGAGGAGGCAGGGGTGGGCGTTGCTTCCCACCGTCCCCGGTGCGACATGACTCCGCGGACCTCGCCCCGACGGCCGGAGCCGGGAGCCTTCGACCCGAGGGCGAAGCGGATCGCGCGCGGCAAGGCGTATCGGCCGCGCGATCGCCGGGATCATCCCGTCGGCTCGACCGGAGGACCGCAAGATGGCAGCTGGCAGCGAGGACGACGCGCGGCCCGCCGACGCCATCGCCACGTCGCGGTTCTCGACCCGCGAATACGAACCGGGCCTGCGCCTCGAGGCGGCGCGCGCCTACACGAGCCCGTTCTTCGAGCTGACGCCGGCGACGCAGGACGCGGTCGGGATCGAGGCGGTCAGCACCTCCTACCTGCTCCACGATCTCGTCCTCAACGAGACGACCTACGGTGCGATGCGGATGGAGCGCCCGGACCGCCGGCGCCTGACCACCCGGCACGAATTCGTCACCGTGTGGCTGATCCTGGAGGGCCGTCAGGACGGGATCGTCGGCGAAGCGCCGTTCCGGACCCGAGCCGGAGAACTCCACCTGTTCGACGGCGCACCCGCGATGCGGCTCGTCTCCGCCCGCCCCCACGTCCTCAGCGCCCACATTCCCTACGCCGCGATCCGTTTCGACCCGTCGCGGCACGGGCCCCACCTGCGGATCGCCGCCGACACGGCCATGTGCCACGTCGTTTCGGCGATGCTGCGGGCCCTTCACGCCCGGGCACCGACGATCCGGCTCGGCGAGGCGGAGGATCTCTCCCGCGGGCTGTGTTCGCTGCTGCGCGCAGCGTTCCGGCTCGACGGGTCGAGGCCGCCCGACAGGTCGCTGGTCCACGAGGGCCGGGCGCTCGCCATGCGCGCATTCCTCGACGAGCGCCTGCGCGATCCTGCCGTCGGCGTCGACACGCTCTGCCGGCGCTTCAACGTCTCCCGCGCGACCGTCTACCGCGTGTTCGCCGAAGACGGGGGCGTCGGATCGTATCTCCGGCGGCGCCGGCTGGAGCGCGTTCTGGCCGACCTCGCGGCCAGCTCTCCCCGGCGCGGCCTCGTGAGGCGGGTCGCGGAGGGCTGGGGGTTCGACGACCCCAGCCACTTCCATCGCCTGTTCCGGGAGCGCTTCGGGATGTCGCCGGTCGAGGCGGCCGACCGCGTCCGGGCGTCGTCCGGGGGCGAAGTCGCTCACAGGGCCGTCGCGCTGGCGTCCACGCCGGTCTTCGACTGGCTCGCCACCCGGCGATCGGACCCGGGCTGAACCCACGTCCCGCGAGCGCCCGATCGTCCCGGCCGGGAAGGGGAAGGCCGCCGGCAGGACGTCCCATGGAACCGGATTGCCGCCGCGACGCCGGTCGCGACGGCAGGATTCATTCAGCGCTTGCTAGCCGCAGCAAGGAAGCGCGAAGATGCAACAGACGTCGCAACGCAGGATGATGTCATAGACCATGTTGACGGTTGCCAATTTCATCGAGTGCCTCCCCTGATTGGCGGTTTTATCTTAAAGTTGTTGTCAGTCATGTCAATAAAAATGACGATGGACTGTCTATTTTTTCTGCGATCTTGCTCGCTGGTGGCAGGCGCCACCCATCTCCGCCGTCGAACACGACACCGACGGCGAGATCACCTTACGAGGGCGCGAGTAGGCCCGTGCCGTGGCCAGCGCGACCGCCGCGGTCCCCGCGCCGCCGACGGCTGGCCGGCTCCGGTCGTCCATCCGCCCACGCATCGCTTGCGGAGCGGCCGCCGCGCCCAGGCTTCCACCGCGGCGACGGCCACGCCATCACGCCCGTGCGCGGGATCGCCACGCCGTCCCAGGATGGCGATGTCTTCGAGCCGCGTCACCGGACACCGGTCTCACGTCGGGTGAGATTTCGCCGGCGGCCGCCTTGCGACGCCACCGGCGCGGCCTGCCCGGGCACCGGGTCAGGTGTCGGCCCGAGCTTCTTCCCGTTCCGTCCCGGCAACGGTGCGAGCGCCATGGCGACCGGACCGACGCGCACCGCGTCAGCCCGGACGGGATGCCGGCACGACGCTCGCCCGGCGGCCGCGTCAGCCGCCGGTGGAAATGCCCGGGGTCCGGCCGTGGGCGCCCGGGTGGGCGGCGGCCGTGGCGGCGAGGCGTTCCAGCCCCGTCGCAAGGTCGGCGATGAGATCCCGCGGGTCCTCGAGGCCCACGTGGAGGCGCACGAGGCTCCGCCGCGGGTCCCACGGCGTCACCGAGCGCAGGGACGGCACGTGGGGAACCGTCGCCAGGCTCTCGTAGCCGCCCCAGGAATAGCCGATCCCGAACAGGGCGAGGCCGTCGACGAACGCCTTCACCGCCTCGTCGGGCACATCCCGGAAGACGATGCCGAACAGGCCCGAGGCGCCGGAAAAATCCCGCTTCCAGAGGTCATGACCGGGTGCGCCCGGAAGGGCGGGGTAGAGCACCGCCTCCACCACCGGCTCCCCCGACAGCCAGCGGGCGACGGCGAGCGCGTTCTCCATGTGGCGGGCAAGGCGCACCTCGAGGGTGCGGATGCCGCGCAGCGTCAGGTACACGTCGTCCGGCGCCACGTGGTTGCCGATGGCAAGGCACGTGTCGGCCACCTTCCCGATCGGCTCGCCGCTGCCGGCGATCGAGCCGATCAGGAGGTCCGAGTGGCCGCCGAAATACTTGGTCCCGGCCTGGATCGACAGGTCGACCCCGTGCTCGAGCGGGCGGAAGTAGAGCGGCGTCGCCCAGGTGTTGTCCATGATCACGACCGCGCCCGCCCCCTTCGCCGCCGCCGCGAGCGCGGGCACGTCCGGCACGTCGAAGGTGGCCGAGCCCGGCGCCTCCAGGAAGACGGCCGCCGGCCGCTCGGCGAGCAGATGGTCGAAGCGGGGCCGGTCGTGGGGGTCGAAATAGAGGGTGCGCACGCCGTAGCGGGCCAGCACGTCGTCGCAGAAGCGCCGCGTCGGGTGGTAGACGCTGTCGGTGACGAGGACGGTGGAGCCCGCCCCCGCCACGCCGAGGAGGGCAAGGGCGCAGGCGGCGAGCCCGGACGGGGCGAGGACGGTGCGCTCCGCCCCCTCGAGTTCCGAGATCACCGCGGCGAGGGCGTCCGTCGTGGGCGTGCCGCGGCGGCCGTAGGTGTAGGGCTGGGTGCGGGCGCGGGCCGCATCCACGCTCTCGAACAGGACGGTGGAGGCGTGCACCACCGGCGGGTTGACGAACCCGTGGAAGCCGCGGGGCTCGTGCCCGGCGTGGGCGAGCCGCGTCGCCACGTGGTTGCCGTCCCTGCCGCGCCAGTCGCGCGGGTGTTCGCCATCGTCCGCCATTCTCGCTCCCGTGACCGTTTCCTGGGCAGGCCGCCCGGGTGGTCAGCGTCCCGCCACGCTTTTTGCGCCGAAGGGTTGACCCCCCAACCAGAATAGGCATGTGTTGCGCGGGCCGCATGGCTGGCCTGCGCAGCCATCGCCATGCACCCCCGATGCCGCGGGCGCCCGTCCGGTGGCCCGCGCGGTCAGCAACACGACAATCGCCTTCCATGGCAAGAGGGGTCGAGGACCACATGAGGAAGAGCTTCATCACCACCGTGGTGGCCGCGGCGATGGTGTCCGCGGCGGGTGCCGCCGGCGCGACGACGCTCGAGGACGTGCGGGAAAAGGGCTTCATCGACTGCGGGGCCAACGCCTCGGGCCTTCCGGGCTTCGCCATCACCGACGACCAGGGCGATTGGACGGGCTTCGACGTCGACATGTGCCGCGCCATCGCCGCGGCCGTCTTCGGCGACCCGACCGCGGTGAAGTTCACCCCGCTCACTGCCAAGGAGCGCTTCACGGCGCTGCAGTCCGGCGTCATCGACGTGCTGGTGCGCAACACCACCTGGACGATGACGCGCGACACCCAGCTCGGCCTCAACTTCACGGGCGTCAACTACTATGACGGCCAGGGCTTCATGATCCGCAAGGACCTCGGCGTCACGTCTGCACTCGAGCTCGACGGCGCGTCGGTGTGCGTGCAGACCGGCACCACCACCGAGCTCAACCTCGCCGACTTCTTCCGCGCCAACAACATGGACGTGAACCCGGTGGTGTTCGAGACCGCCAACGAGGCGCTCTCGTCCTACGAGAACGGCCGGTGCGACGCGTTCACCACCGACGCCTCGGGCCTTTACGCCGAGCGGTTGAAGCTCGCCGACCCGGCCGCCCACATGGTCCTGCCGGAAATCATCTCCAAGGAGCCGCTC
>CAZJNX010000288.1:0-5040 GCA_964547415.1 uncultured Hyphomicrobiales bacterium | reverse complement strand
GCGGGGAGGGTCCGCCGCTGCTTGAGGCCGAACTCCACGTTCTTCAGGACCGACAGGAACGGAAAGAGCGCGTAGTTCTGCCAGACGAGCGGCGTGTCCCGCTTCCAGGGCGGCAGGTCGTTGATGGGCGTGTCCCACATCTTCACGAGACCCGCCGTCGGCGTCTCGAGGCCTGCGAGGATCCTCAGCGTCGTCGTCTTGCCGCAGCCCGACGGGCCCATCAGGACGACGAACTCCTTCTTGTCGATGGCAAGGTCGATGCGATCAACGGCGACGGTCTCGCCGTAGCGCTTCTCGACCGCGTCGAGGGTCATGATGGGAAGGGCCATCGGGCTCATCCTTGCGGCTGCCGCCGCGTCTTCCGCCAGGAGAAGACGGCGACTTGGGCGAGGATCACGAGGGTGATCGTGACGAGGAAGACGAGGCTGCCGACCGCGTTGATCCGGGGGGAGACCTGGCCCTGGAGCATGGCGAGGATGCGCACGGGGAGCGTCTCGTTGATGCCGGACACGAACCAGGCGATCATGAACTCGTCGAAGGACACGGCCGCCGTGATCGCCATCGCCGAGAGGATGGCGGGCCGGCAGAACGGGATCACCACGTCGCGGACGGTGGCGATGCGGGTGGCGCCGAGGTTCCAGGCGGCCTTCTCGATGTCCGCGTCGAGGTCTGCGAGGCGGATGCGGATGAGGGCCATCGCGAACGGCGCGCAGAACACGATGTGGCCGATGATGACGGCCTGGAGCGTCCCCGCGAGCCCCACCTGGGAGAAGAAGGTGAGGTTGGCGATCCCGAGGATCACCACCGGCACCGTCGGCGGCATGGCGGCGAGCGCCAGGAACCCGGTCTTGCCGAAGAAGCGGAAGCGGTAGTCGGCGTAGGCGGCGCAGAAGCCGAGCGCGGTCGCGACGACGGAAACGGTCGCCGCCACGATGACGGAGTTGCGGAAACCGGTGTGGATCGTGTGGTCGGACAGGATCGCCTCGTACCACGTCAGGCTGAAGCCGCCCCAGGGCAGCGAGGGGAAGCGGTCTACGTTGAACGAGAAGACGATCAGCGTGACGATCGGCGCCAGCAGGAAGACGAACAGCGCGATCACGTAGATCTTCAGGACGAGGTCGGCGCGGCGGCGCCCGGCGCCGGCACTCATCGCGGGCGCCTCCGGGCGTAGGCGATCATGGTGATGACGAGGAGCACCGTGACGAGGGTCGCCACCATGACGACGGCGACGACGGAGGCGCGCGGCCAGTTGTTGCCGGACTTCACCTGGTCGGCGATCAGGATCGACAGGGTGGGCGGCTTGGAGCCCCCGAGGAAGAGCGGGCTCACGTAATCGCCGAAGGACAGCAGGAAGGCGAACGTCGCCGCCATGACGAGGCCGACGCGTGCCGCCGGCAGCACCACCTTGAAGACCACCTCGAAGGGGTTGCAGCCGAGGTTCTCCGCCGCCTCCATGAGCCGCCTGTCCACGTTGGACAGCGCCAGGAACTGGATCAGCGTGACGAGCGGGAGCGTGAACGTCAGGTAGCCGAGGACGGTGCCGAAGGCGTTGCCGAGCATGGTGACGGGCCCGATGCCGAGGCCGCCGAGAACGTGATTGATGATGCCCTGTTCCGCGAGGATGATCTGGAGCGAATAGATCCGCACCAGGTAGCTCGTGAAGAACGGCGTCACCAGCAGCACGACGGCGACCGCCCGCATCCGCGAGGAGGCGCGGAAGGCGAGGTAGTAGGCCGCCGGAAAGGCGAGCAGGCTCGCCACGACGGCGTTGACGGTGGCCAGCGTGAAGGTGTGGGCGTAAGCGTCGTAGAAAAAGCCGGCCGAGAAGATCCGCTCCCAGTTGTCGAACACGAAGTCTTGCTGGAGGCGGAAGTTGCGCACCCGCCAGAACGTCATCCACACGAGGAAGACGAGCGGCGTGACGAAGAACGAGATCTGCCAGACGAGCGGCGGCGAGATGAACAGCGCCGGGAAGAGGTCGCGCCGCGGCCGGGCGGGCGCATCGCCCTCTCCCGCGCCTGCCGCCTCGCTGCCGATGGTCTCGGTTGCCATGCCGCGCGACCTGGAGCCTTTCGGAAGGTGCCGGGCGGCGACGCGCGCCGCCCGGCATGGTCAACGGACGATCAGAGCGACTTGAACTCGGTCCAGGCGTCGTTCCAGGTCTCGATGTCCTGCTGCACCGGCGTCCTGCGGATGTGGATCTTGCCTTCCGCGTACTCGTCCATGACGTTGCGGTTGTCGAACGTCATCTTGAGGCGGACGGCGGCCTCCGGCTCGTCGGCGTTCAGCTTCTCCCAGCCCGCGCGGGAGGGGACGGAGGCGTTGTAGGCCGGCATCATGGCCGAGCGCTTCTGCCCCTCGGGCGAGGTCATGTACTGGATGAAGGCGCGGGCGAGGTCCTTCTTGCCGGAATCGGCCATGATGGACATGGACTCGGTCCACTGCAGGCCGCCCTCTTCCGGCACGACCGAATCGACCGGCACGCCGTCGGCGGCGAGGAGCAGGGTGATCCAGTCGCCGACGCCCGGGATCACCTTGGCCGCGCCCGAGGTGAGCGAGGAGAAGGTGTCGGCCATCGAGTAGAAGCCGGTCGCCTGCGGCTCGAGGGAGAACAGCGTCTCCTTCAGCTTGTCGAAGGCGGCGTCGTCGATGTCGAACGGCTTCGGGTTGCCGTTATAAAGCGACAGGCAGCCCATGGTCGGCAGGTACCAGTCGAAGAAGCCGACGCCGCCTTCCAGCTTCGGCTCCCACATGACGGCGTAGGACCGCATTTCCTCCGGCGTCAGGACGTCGGTCCGGTAGGACATGCCGAGATAGCCGAAGCGAATGATCATGGAGTAGAGTTCGCCGTCGAGCCAGTGGCCCGGAAACTCGCGGAACTCCGGGAACAGGTCGTCGAACGGATAGTCGTCCGGGTTCATCGCCTCGATGAAACCGCCGTCCCGCAGCATGACCACGTACTCGGCGTCGGACAGGACCACGTCGAAGGTGCCCGGCGGCGACTGGTTGACGAGGGCGAGCATGTTTTCCCCGCCCACGTACTCCTTGGCGACGACCTTGACGCCGTACTCCTCCTCGAACGGGCCGACGACGGCCGGGTCGGCGTGGCCGGGCCAGGTGAGGAGGTTGAGCGTGTCCTGGGCGCGGGCGCCGTTCGGCAGGATCAGCGAGGATGTGGCGGCGGCCGCGCCGAGGGCGCCCGCCCCCTTCATGAACTGCCGGCGGCCGATGCCGCGCGACAGGAACGCGAACGGATCCACGATGCGTGTCATGCTTGAAACCCTCTGGTGGTCTTTCTTGCGGGGGGTATCCCGGCCTTCAGAACGAGTCGAAGCCGGGCGATGTCTTCCAGGCCTCGATGACGGGCAGCGCCTCCTCGCGCAGGAGCGGGACGTAGGGCGTCGCGCGGTCCGCCGGGTCGGCGCGGACGAGGGCCTTCAGCGGGGCGAGGTCGAAGCCGAGGGCCTCCGCGTCGGCGAGACGGTTGGCGTAGTAGACCTTGTCGATCCGCGCCCAGAACATGGTGGCGACACACATCTCGCACGGCTCGCAGGTGGTGTAGAGTTCGCACCCCGAAAGATTCCAGGTGCCGAGAGTCCGGCAGGCGTCCCGGATCGCCTCGACCTCGCCGTGGGACGTGGGATCATGGTCGGTGACGACGCGGTTCACCCCCTCCCCCACGATCTTCCCGTCCTTCACCACGACGGCGGCGAAGGGCGCGCCGTCGCCGGTGTCGACGGCCGCGCGGCTGATCTCGATCGCGCGGCGCATGAAGTCCTCGGGGGTGGGCATGGGCGGGCGCTCCGGCGGGTGACGACGCACCGGCTTCGCAACAACCGTGCCAGCGGCCGAACGTGGCGCCCGCCGCCGCGGCCGGCGCCCGCGGGAGCGCCATGCCCACAGAAAAGGCAACTGCCTGCCGGGCAGGCAGCGCCGCCGGTCAGGCGGCGGGCAGGAGCACCGCGGCGCCCTCGAAGCGGCCGTGGCGCAGGTCGGCGAGGGCCTCGTTGGCCTTCCCGAGCGGGTAGACGTGGGTGTGGGTGGTGACCGGCGTGCGCCCGATCGTCTCCATGAAGAGGGCCCCGTCCTCCCGCGTGAGGTTGGCGACGGAGCGCACCTGTCGCTCGCCCCACAGGAGCGCGTAGGGAAAGGACGGGATGTCGCTCATGTGGATGCCGCCGCACACCACCGGCGCGCCCTTCGCGACGTGGGAAAGGGCGGCGGGGACGAGCGCGCCGACGGGCGCGAAGACCATGGCGGCGTCGAGGATCTCGGGCGGGTCCTCGTCGGACCCGCCGGCCCAGACGGCGCCGAGACTGCGCGCGAAATCCTGGGAGCGGGTGTCGCCCGGGCGGGTGAAGGCGAACAGGCGGCGCCCTTCCGCGACGGCCACCTGGGCGATCACGTGGGCGGCGGCGCCGAAGCCGTAGATGCCGAGGTTTCGAGCCGGCCCGGCCATCCGGTAGGTGCGAAAGCCGATGAGGCCCGCGCACAGGAGGGGGGCGGCGGACACGTCCCCGTAGGTGGCGGGCAGCTTCAGGCAGAAGCGGGCGTCGGCGAGGCAGTGGGTGGCAAAGCCCCCGTCCCGCGTGAAGCCGGTGAAGACGGGCGCGTCGCACAGGTTCTCCCGGCCCGCGCGGCAGTAGCGGCACACCCCGCAGGTGCCGCCGAGCCAGGGCACGCCCACCCGCTCGCCCGCCTGCCAGCCCGTGACGGCCGCGCCCGTGGCGGCGACGCGGCCCACCACCTCGTGCCCGGGCACGATGGGGAGCGGTCCGTCCGGCAGGTCCCCGTCCACCACGTGGAGGTCCGTCCGGCAGACGGCGCACGCACAGACCTCGATCAGGAGGTCCTCCGGCCCCGGCTCCGGCACCGGCCGCTCCTCCAACTCCAGCGGCGCCCCCCTCGCCTTCAGCACCATCGCGCGCATGGTCATGGCCATCCCCTTCCCGTCGGCACGCGCGACGCGGCGCGGGCGAGCACGTCGGCCGGCGTCCCCTCGGCGGCGATCACGTCCCAGCCCGCGGGCCGGGCGGCGGC
>CAZJNX010000287.1:0-5064 GCA_964547415.1 uncultured Hyphomicrobiales bacterium | reverse complement strand
CCATCTGCCGGCGGTGCGCGAGGTGGAGCGGCTGTGGGTCGCCTCGCGGGAGGCGGAGGAGGCGGTGGCGGCGCACCTCGCCCGGGTGGAGGCGGCGCGGCGGGAGGCCGACTTCCTGCGGTCGGCGGTGGAGGAGCTGACGCGGCTCGCCCCCGAGCCGGGGGAGGAGGAGCGCCTCGCCGAGCGGCGCACGGCCATGATGGCCTTCGAGAAGGTGGCGGCGGACCTGCGGGACGCGGAGGCCGTGATCGACGGCCCGCGCTCCCCGGTCTCGGACATCGCGGACCTCATGCGCCGCCTCCAGAGGAAGGCGACGGACGCCGACAGCCCGCTCGCCGCGATCGCCGACCGCCTGGGCGAAGCCCTCGACGCCCTCGAGGAGGCGCGCCTTTCCGTCCAGGGCGCGCTCGCGGACGTGGACTTCGACGCGGGCGAGCTGGAACGGGTGGAGGAGCGGCTGTTCGCCCTGCGCGCGGCCGCCCGCAAGTACGCCGTGCCGGCCGACGACCTCGCCGACCTCGCCACCCGCCTCGCCGACGACCTCGCCGCCATCGACGCGGGCGAGGCGCGCCTCGCCGCCTTCCGCCGCGCCGCCGCCGAGGCGCGCGAGGCCTTCGACGCCGCCGCCCGCGCCCTGTCGGATCGGCGGCGAGCGGCCGCGGAGGCCCTCGCTGCGAAGGTGCAGGCGGAGCTGCCGCCCCTGAAGCTGGAGCGGGCCCGCTTCTTCGTCGCCCAGGGGACGGACCCGGAGGCGGCGGGGCCGGAGGGCATCGACCGGATCGCCTTCCATGTCCAGACGAACCCCGGAAGCGAGCCCGGCCCCCTGATGAAGATCGCCTCGGGGGGCGAGCTCTCCCGCTTTCTCCTCGCCCTCAAGGTGGTGCTCGCCGACCGCGGCTCCGCCCCCACCCTCATCTTCGACGAGATCGACGCGGGCGTCGGCGGCGCCGTTGCGGAGGCCATCGGCGTGCGCCTGTCCCGCCTCGCCGCGAGCGCCCAGGTGATGGCCGTCACCCACGCGCCGCAGGTGGCCGCCCGCGCCCGCCGCCACCTCCTCATCGAGAAGGGGCTGGCGGGCAATGGGGACGCCGTCACCACCGGCGTCACCCCCATCGAGGACGACCGCCGCCGCGAGGAGATCGCCCGGATGCTGGCGGGCGCCGTCGTCACCGACGAGGCGCGGGCCGCCGCGAGCCGCCTCCTGGAGCCCCACTGAGCCCGCGGGCGGGCTGCGACACGGGGTCCGCGGCGCCCGCTTCCATCGTCGTCCTTGATCTGGATCAAGGCCGCCACGGCGGACCCGGACGACCGTCCGCGCCGACGGGCCGCCCCCGGTGCGTCACCCCGCGGCATGACGCTCAGGAACGGCCTCCCTCACCCTGAGTTGGCCCGCCGGACGAGGAGAACGGCCCGCCCCTTCCGGGCGGACCGGAACGCCGACGGCCCCGTCCCGGTCACCCGCGCGGCGCCGGCGGGGCCGGGACCGTCCGGGCGGTCCGGCAAGACCAGAGGCGAGGAGCACCCTCCATGACCGAGCCCGTGATCGACGCCTTCCTGCTGTCGCGCATCCAGTTCGGCTTCACGGTCACCTTCCACTTCCTGTTTCCGGCCTTCACCATCGGCCTCGCCTGGTGGCTCGCGGCGCTCGAATTCAACTGGCTGCGCACGCGGGACGAGCGCTACAAGGTCCTCTACAAGTTCTGGATCAAGGTGTTCGCCGTCTCCTTCGGCCTCGGCGTCGTGTCCGGCGTCGTCATGTCCTACCAGTTCGGCACAAACTGGTCGGGCTACGCCCAGTTCGCCGGCTCCATCCTCGGGCCGCTGATCGGCTACGAGGTCATCACCGCCTTCTTCCTCGAAGCCTCGTTCCTCGGCATCATGCTGTTCGGCTGGAACAAGGTCGGCGACCGGATGCATTTCTTCGCCACCTGCATGGTCGCCTTCGGCACCATGCTGTCCGCGTTCTGGATCCTGTCGGCCAACTCCTGGATGCAGACGCCCGCGGGCCACGAGATCGTGGACGGCCGGGCGGTGCCGGTGGACTGGATGGAGATCATCTTCAACCCGTCCTTCGTCTACCGCTTCCCCCACACCGTCGTGGCGGCGTTCCTGACGACCGCCTTCGCCATCGCGGGCCTGTCGGCCTTCATGCTGCTGCGCGGGCGGCGGGACCACGCGGTCGTCACCTCCTTCTCCATGGCGCTGTGGTTCGCGACGATCTTCGTGCCGATCCAGATCTTCCTCGGCGACCAGCAGGGCCTCAACGTGCGCGACTACCAGCCCGCCAAGCTCGCCGCCATGGAGGGCCACTGGCGCAACGAGCCCGGGCAATCGGTCCCCCTCATCCTGTTCGGCATCCCCGACGAGCAAGCCGAGGAGACGAAGTACGCCATCGAGGTGCCGCACCTGTCCTCCCTCATCATCACCCACTCCTGGGACGGCACCTTCCCCGGCCTGTCGGAGTTCGCCGCGGACGAGCGGCCGCCCGTCTTCCTGACGTTCTGGATGTTCCGGATCATGGTGGGGATCGGCCTCCTGATGCTGGTGGTGGCCGGGATCTCCCTGTGGCTGAGATGGAAGGGCCGGCTCTACGACGCCCGCTGGTTCCACTGGACGTGCTTCGCCATGATCCCGTCCGGCTTCATCGCCGTGACGACGGGCTGGTACACCGCCGAGATCGGCCGGCAGCCCTACGTGGTCCACGGCCTCCTCAGGACGTCGGACGCGCTCTCGCCGATCTCCACCGGCGAGGTGGCCGGCACGCTGATCGCCTTCGTCGTCGTCTACACCGCGGTCTTCGCGGCCGGCACCTACTACCTCTTCAAGATCATGCGGAAGGGGCCGGAGATCGCCGAGGAGATCGAGGCCGAGGCCGAGCCCGGGATGCGGCCGAAGCGGCCCTTCGCGGTGCCCGACGAGGCGCTCGAGGGCGGCAGCGGCCGCACCGCGCCCACCCCGGCCGAATGAACCGACGAGCGAAGGGACGACAGTGATGGACGCGGCGATGGCCTGGCTCACCGAACTGTCCGGCGGCCTTTCCGGGTGGGCCTTCTGGCTCCCCCTCATCTGGGCGGGGCTGATCGCGGTCGCGATCGCCATGTACGTGCTGCTCGACGGGTTCGACCTCGGCGTCGGCATTCTCTTTCGCAGCGCGAAGCGGCCGGAGTGGCGGGACCGGATGATGCTGTCCGTGGCGCCGATGTGGGACGGCAACGAGACCTGGCTGATCCTCGGCGGGGCGGGCCTTTTCGCCGTCTTCCCGCTCGCCTACGCGCTCATCATGCCGGCACTCTACATCCCCGTGATCGTGATGCTGCTTGCCCTCATCTTCCGCGGAATCGCCTTCGAGTTCCGCTTCAAGGCGGAGAAGAGCCGCTTTTTGTGGGACGTGTCGTTCTACGTCGGCAGCCTCGTCGCCACCTTCTCGCAAGGGGTGGTGCTCGGCGCCTTCGTGCAGGGGATCGCCACGACGGACGGCACCTTCACCGGCGGCCGGTTCGACTGGCTCGCCCCCTTCCCCCTCCTCACTGGTCTCGGCCTGGTGGCGGGCTACGGCCTCATCGGGTCCTGCTGGGTGGTGATGAAGACAACCGGAGAGCTCGAGGCGTTCGCCCGCAAGCGTGCCAAGCAGTTCCTGGTGGCGACCATCGTCGCCATGGCGGTGGTGAGCGCGACCATCCCCTTCCTCGGGACGGAGATCCAGCGCCGCTGGTTCGACTGGCCCAACATCGCCATCCTGGCGCCGGTGCCGCTGCTGACCGCCCTCGTCGCCTTCTTCCTGTGGCGCAGCCTCGACCATGCGGAGACGATCGCCCGGCCGTTCCTGCTGTCCATCGCCATGTTCCTGCTCGGCTACGTGGGGCTCGGCGTGAGCCTCTTTCCCTACATCGTGCCGCCGTCGGTCACGATCTGGCAGGCGGCGGCGGTGCCGAGCGCGCAAGGCTTCACCCTCGTCGGGGCGGCCATCACGCTCCCGGCGGTCTTCGCCTACACGGCGTGGTGCTACTGGGTGTTCCGGGGGAAGACGGCCGAGGACATCGCCCACGGCTACCACTGATCGGCAGAAAACGGGCGACGTCGTCGTCGACGCGGGTCGGGAAGGGGCAGCTCGGCCGGAACGTCGGCAGGGGCGTCGCAGGGGCGTCGCCGCCGGAATGGGGCCGGACCACGGCGTGCGGGGCCTCCGCGAGGGGCGGGATAGCGAAACGCCGTTCCGCGGCGGGCGCGGAACGGCGTGACGAGAGGAAAGGGGAGGCGGGGCGGCCGGCCCCGCCCCTTCAGTTGGCCTGGCGGCGCAGGAAGGCCGGGATCTCGAGCTGGTCGTCCTCCGCCGCACCCGGGCGCGGGGCGGGACGGGTGCGCGAGCGCGGCTCCATGTCGGCGGCGCGGGGGCGGCGGTAGGCATCGCCCTTCGCGGCACGCTTCTCGCGGCGGACGACCTCCTCCTCGAGCTCGTCCGGGCGGGCGGCGCGGCGCTCGGCGGCGAGTTCCCGGCGGCGGCGCTGGCGAAGCTCCGCCGCGGTCGGACGCAGGTCCTCCTCCTCGTACTCCTCCTCCTCGTCCTCCCGCCGGCCGAGGCCGTTGGTGATGCGGCGCAGGAGGCTCATGGGGCGGCGCTCCTCCTCGGCGGCGAGGCGCTCTCCACCGCGGCGGGCCGGGGCCGGCTGCGGCTCGTCGTAGCGGTCGTCGAGGTCGGGGTCGATGGCCGGGCCGTCCCGGTCGTAGTCGTCCTCGACGTACTCGTCCTCGAACGCCTCGTCGAGGTCGTGCTCGGCGACGGCGTAGCGGTCGTCCTCGTCATGGGCCGCGGCGCCGGGCGCATCCCCGATGGGGTCGATGTCGAGGTCCTCGGCCACCGCCTTCACGGCGAGCTCGGGCAGGCTCTGGCCGTTCGTGGCCGCGGGCACGCCGCCGCCGCCGCCGCCGCCGGCCGCCCGCCGGTTCGCCCGCTCGGCGAAGGCGACGACGCGGGTGTCCCCGCCGCCCGTGTCGCCCGCCGCGTCGGCGATCGGCTCGATGCCGGTCGCCACCACCGACACGCGCATCACGCCGGCGAGCGAATCG
>CAZJNX010000286.1:303-5091 GCA_964547415.1 uncultured Hyphomicrobiales bacterium | reverse complement strand
GTCGTGGGCCGGGCAGCCGAAGATGGCGCCGGTTCCATAATCCATCAGGATGAAGTTGGCGACGTAGACCGGCAGCGTCCAGCCGTCGTCGAACGGGTGGACGACGGTGAGGCCCGTGTCGATGCCCTTCTTCTCCGCCTGCTCGATCACCGCCTCGCTGGTGCCCATGCGGTGGCACTCGTCGATGAAGGCGGCGACCTCGGGCGAGCGGGCGGCCACCGCCTTGGCGAGCGGGTGGTCGGGCGAGATCGCCATGAAGGACGCGCCGAAGATGGTATCGGGGCGCGTGGTGAAGACCTCGAGGTCCCTGCGCCCGTCGGGCGTGTCGCCGGCGAAGGCGAAGCGCATCCTGAGGCCCTCGGACCGGCCGATCCAGTTCCTCTGCATCAGCCGCACCTTTTCCGGCCAGCGGGGGAGCCGGTCGAGGGCGGAGAGAAGATCCTCGGCGTAGTCGGTGATCCGGAAGAACCACTGGGTGAGCTCGCGGCTTTCCACGAGGGCGCCCGAGCGCCAGCCGCGACCGTCGATCACCTGCTCGTTGGCGAGCACGGTCCGGTCCACCGGGTCCCAGTTGACCTTGGAGGTCTTGCGATCGACGAGCCCGGCGCGGTAGAAATCGAGAAACAGGCGCTGCTGTTGTTCATAGTACTCGACATCACAGGTCGCCAGCTCGCGGCTCCAGTCGATGGAAAGACCCATCGACTTCAATTGGCTACGCATGGTCGCGATGTTTTCGTAAGTCCAGTCCCGTGGGTGGATGCGGTTCTGCATCGCCGCGTTCTCGGCCGGCATGCCGAAAGCGTCCCACCCCATCGGATGGAGGACGTTGAATCCCTTCGCCCGCTTGTATCGGGCGATCACGTCTCCCATCGTATAGTTGCGGACGTGGCCCATGTGGATGCGCCCCGAGGGATAGGGAAACATCTCCAGGACGTAATACTTTGGCCGCGGGTCGTCGTTGTCGCAGCGGAAGACGCCACGCTCTTCCCAGGTGGCCTGCCACCGGGCCTCGACCTCTTGCGGATGATAGCGCTCTTTGCTGTTCATAGGCGGGTGCGTTGCCTCGGCCGCGGACCGTTCGGACATGGAGGTTCCGGGCCGCGCTCGGGGGGCGCCCGGGTTCGGCGGACCATTCCCGAAGGCCATGCCCGGGTCAACCGGCCCGTGCCGGACCGGGCCTTGCGCCCGGGGCGCGGAACGACGATCCCGCCCGGGCGAACGGAGGACAGCCCATGACACCGAAGGCCGAGACGGCGCCCGAGCGCCTCGCCATCGTGCGCCGGACCATGGAGGAGGCCGCCCGCGCCGCGGGCCGGCAGGCGGCGGACGTCACCCTCGTCGCCGTCTCCAAGACGTTCGACGCCGAGGCGATCCGGCCGGTCCTCGAGGCCGGCCAGCGGGTCTTCGGCGAGAACCGCGTCCAGGAGGCGCGGGACAAGTGGCCCGCCCTGCGGGAGGCACACCCGGACGTGGAGCTTCACCTCCTCGGGCCGCTCCAGTCCAACAAGGTGAAGGACGCGGTGCGCCTGTTCGACGTCATCCAGTCGGTCGACCGGGACAAGATCGCGGCGGAAATCGCCAAGGCCGCCCGGACGGCGGAGCGCTTTCCCCGCCTCCTCGTCCAGGTCAACATCGGCGAGGAGCCCCAGAAGGCCGGCATCCCGCCCGCCGAGACGAAAGCGTTCCTCGCCCGCTGCCGCGACGTCCACGGCCTTGCGATCGAGGGGCTCATGTGCATCCCGCCCCTCGAGGACGACCCGGTGCCCCACTTCCGGCGCATGAAGGCGCTCCGCGACGCGACGGGGCTGCCGGTCCTCTCGATGGGCATGTCCGGCGACTACCGCGAGGCCATCGCGGAAGGCGCGACGATGGTGCGGGTCGGATCGGCGATCTTCGGGGCGCGGCCGCCGGCGGGGGGCTGAGCGGGCGAGGGCGGCCTGCCGTGCGCGAGGCGCGCGCGGAGGACGACGCACAGGTCCATGGGGTGGCGGCTCCGCCGGACTGTGGCTCTTCGTCCCACCACCGGCACGGTATTGGGAGCTGGCGGGGCGACGCCGCCGGCCTGCGTCGTGGGGTGCCGGCTTGTCTTCGTCAGGCGGCGGCCGGGGTGAGGCCGCCCGCGCGCTCGATGAAGGCGGCGATGTCGGCGACGCCCTCGCCCGCCTTCAGGTTGGCGAAGCGGAACGGGCGGTCGCCGCGCATGCGCTTCGTGTCGGTCTCCATCACGTCGAGGTTGGCGCCGACGAGGGGCGCGAGGTCGATCTTGTTGATGACGAGGAGGTCGCTCCGCGTGATGCCGGGGCCGCCCTTCCGCGGGATCTTCTCGCCCGCCGACACGTCGATCACGTAGATGGTGATGTCGGCGAGCTCGGGGCTGAAGGTGGCGGCGAGGTTGTCGCCCCCCGATTCGATCAGGATGAGGTCGAGGTCCGGGAAGCGCCGGTTCATCTCGTCCACCGCCGCGAGGTTGATGGACGCGTCCTCGCGGATCGCCGTGTGGGGGCAGCCACCCGTCTCCACGCCCATGATCCGTTCCTCCGGCAGCGCGCCGGCGCGGGTGAGGATCAGGGCGTCCTCCTTCGTGTAGATGTCGTTGGTGATGGCGACGAGGGCGATCCGGTCGCGGAACGTCTGGTAGAGCCTTTCCATCAGCATCGTCTTGCCGGAGCCGACCGGGCCGCCGATTCCGACGCGCAGGGGGCCGTGGGGCGATTTGGTCATGACCTGAACAGCCTCGTATACTGGGTTTCGTGCTGCATGGAGGCGACGTCCGCTGCAAGCGCCGCGCCGCCCACGGCCTCCGGCGGCATGGCGGCGGCCCGCTCCGCCACCGCCCGCACCGTCCCCGCGAGGGCGGCGGTGATCCGCTGCCCGTCCGTCTGGCCGAGGGGGACGAGGCGGACGGCGGCCGAGACGAGGTTCGCCGCGAAGGCGTGGAGGTAGGCCGCCCGCGCCGCGTCCACCGGCACGCCGTGACAGGCGGCGACGAGGCCGACGGCGACCGGATAGGCCGCCGGCCCGTCCCCGAGCGCTGCGGCGAGCGGGGGAAGGCTGTCCACGGGCCAGGCGGCGAGCGACGTCTTGAGGAAGGCGTTGCCCTGGGCGGTCGTCTCGAGGCGCCGCTCGGCGGACGGTGCGAAGGCGACCGCGAGCTCGTTCGCCGCGCCGAGTGCGTCGCCGTCGCCCGCGACGGCTGCGGCGTGGGCGCGGGTCAGGAACACCGCGTCGAGGAGGCCGCCGCCCGCCGTCAGGACGCCCGCGATCCAGGCCTCCGTTCCGGCGCGGTCGGCGATGGCGCCGGTCTCCACCGCCCGCTCGATGCCGTGGGAATAGCTGAAGGCGCCTACCGGGTAGGCCGGGGACAGCCAGCTCATCAGGCGGTAGAGGGCCGCCTCGTCTGCGAGCGGCTCAGCCATGGGCATGGTCCCCGTCGTGGTCGTGGTGATGGTCGTGGCCGTGGACGGCGCCGTGGCCGTAGGCGCCGCCCTCCGGGTCGAACGGGGCCTCCACGTGGCGCACGGTGCCGCCGAGGCGCGTCACCATCTCCTCGATCACGTGGTCGCGGCGGATGAGGAGCGTCGTGCCCCGGAGCGCCGTCGGCAGGTGGCGGTTGCCGAGGTGCCAGGCGATCCGCACCACGGCGGCGATGTCCGGCGCCGTGATCTCGGTGAGCGGCTCCGCCTCCGCCTCCACGCGGACGGTGCGCCCGTCCTCCAGAACCAGCGCGTCGCCGTGCCTCAGTGGCGTCGCCGCCGGCAGGTCGAGGAGGAAGGAAAGGCCCCCGAGGGTCGTCATGGCGAGGCGGCGCCGGTGGCGCCCGTCCCGGTCGAGGCGCACCGTGTCCACCGGCGTCGCCGCCCCCTCCCCGCCCGGTACTACCCGTGTCGCCCTCAGCAACGCCCGTCTCCCCCGAACCGTCCGGTCACGACACTACCGGCGCGGGCGGCCGGATCAAGCGCGGCGGCTTGCGCCAGGTCCCCGGCGGCGTAGACTTTCGCTCACCGATTCGCTCCCGGGGCGTTCCATGGCCGGCACCATCGTCACCGTCGCCCAGCAGAAGGGCGGCTCGGGCAAGACGACGCTCGCGGCGCACCTCGCCGTGGCGCTCGCCCGCGCCCGCGGGGCCGGCCCGGTCGCGGTTGTCGACGTGGACGCCCAGGGCAGCCTCGGCGAGTGGTTCGAGCGGCGGGAGACGACCCTCGGCGAGGACCGGACGGGCCTTTCCTTCCGCACCTCGAGCGGCTGGGGTGCCCGGCGCGAGGCCCGCCACCTCGCGCGCGAGAACGCGTTCGTCATCCTCGACACGCCGCCCAAGTCCGACGTGGACGCCCGCCCGGCGATCGACGCGGCGGACCTCGTGGTCGTCCCCGTCCAGCCCTCCCAGGTGGACCTGTGGGCGACGGAAACGATCCTTGAGCTCGCCGGGCGGGAGCGCAAGCCGGTGGTGATCGTGCTCAACCGCGTGCCCGCGCGGGCGGCCTTGACGGGCGAGGTGGCGAAGGCCATCGAGGCGATGCTGGCGCGTCTCGCCGCCGGCCGCCTCGGCAACCGGACGAGCTTCGCAGCCGCCATGGGCCGTGGCCTCGTCGCCGGGGAGGCCGACCCGGGCGGCAAGGCCGCCCTGGAGGTGGACGCGCTCGCCCGGGAGCTGTTCGCGAACGGCAGACCCTGACCGCCGCCGCCCGCTCCGGGCGCCGGCCATCCGACCCGGAGCGGACGACCCTTGCCCGGCCGCCACAGCGCCCCCCTCCCCCGTCCGCCCGCCCGATGACCGACCGACGGCCCGCC
>CAZJNX010000286.1:0-293 GCA_964547415.1 uncultured Hyphomicrobiales bacterium | reverse complement strand
CGCGCCTGCCGACGGCCGGCACGGCGATCGCCGTCGGCTTCTCGCCCTGGAAGCGCCCGCTCATGCGCCGCCTTTGCCGCGGCTGCCGCCTCCTGTTCGCCGACGGGCCGTTCCGCCTCGCCTCCCTGCGCCTCGCCTTCCCCCGGGCGCGGGAGGCCCTCGTGTGGTCCTTCCGGGACGAGGACCTCGGGATCCGGCCGGGCCAGCTCGCCGGGCTCGACGTGATCCGCGTCGAGGACGGCTTCCTGCGCTCGCGCGGGCGCGGGCTCGACAAGACCCTCCCCTTCAGCCTC
>CAZJNX010000285.1:2878-5093 GCA_964547415.1 uncultured Hyphomicrobiales bacterium | reverse complement strand
CAGCGGCGCGTCGTCACCACCATGCGCGTGTTCATGTGCACGGTCGGCACGTTCGGGTTGAGGGGGTGGGCGATCAGCGAGATGCCCGAGGCCCAGAAGCGCGGGTCCTCGTCCGCGCCCGGGATCTGCTTGCGCATCTCCTCGGAGAACGTGCCGTAGACGGTGGACGTGTGGACGCCCGCCTTCTCGAACAGGCGGCCGTGGATCATCCCCATCCGCCCGCCGCCGCCGGGTTCGCCGGTGGAATCGGTGCGGGTCCACGGCGTCCGCTCGAAGCGGCCGGCGGGGCGCCCGTCGGTGCCGGGCGTTCCCTCCGCCTCGTCCTCGAGCGCCTCGAAGGCGGCCGAGATCCTGTCCTGGAGCGCCTCGAACCAGGCCCGCGCGGCGCCCTTGTGCGCCTCGAGCGCGTCGTCGTGGATCGTGTCCATCCTCGTCTCCGTGGCTGTCCGGCCCGACATAGCGGGGCGGCCGTCGCCGATGCAACGCCGGCGGGCGGCGTCAGGGGCGGGCCCACGCGAGCTGGCGCAGGGCCTCCGCCGCCCCCATGCCGGCCGCGACCGACACGTTGAGCGAACGCATGCCGGGCGCGAGCGGAATCGCGACGGCGACGTCCGCCGCGGCGTGCACCGGCTCGGGCACGCCGGCGCTCTCCCGCCCGAACAGGAGGGCGTCGCCCGGCGCGAAGGCGAGGTCGGTGTAGGCGCGGGCGGCGCGGGTCGTGAAGAGGACGAGCCGTCCCCCGCGGGCGTCGACGGCCGTCCGGAAGGCCTCGAAGGTGGCGTGCCGGACGAGGGCGGCGCGGGCGGCGTAGTCGAGGCCCGCGCGGGCCATGGCCCGGTCGTCGAGGCGGAAGCCGGCCGGCTCCACGAGGTCGACCGCGATGCCGAGGCAGGCGGCGGTCCTCAGGATCGCGCCGGTGTTCTGGGGAATGTCCGGCTGGTAGAGGGCGAGCGTGATCACGGATGGGGCCTCCCTCGACGGGCGCAAGGCCCGTGCAAGGCTGACGTGCAAGTTTCGGTGGGGCGGCCGGCCGCCTGGCCGGCGCACCCTCCTCCCGTCGGCCGGACCGGCCGGATGTCCCGGAAAACTCGGCATATCGGGCTTTGCGACATAGGGTCCGGCGCCGGCCGGGCAGGCTGGACATGACATTACTCAGATGCAAATAAACGCTCAGACTGCCATAGGCCGCGTCTGGGCGGCTCGACGGACGTTTCCCGCCGCCCGCAGGCCGCGCTGGTCGGGGCGGCTGGCACGGGCACACGGCCCGGGGCCGGCCGCCCCCCGGGCGCGCGGTCCGGTCCGCCGGCCCTGCGCCCCGGATCGGCCCATGCGACATCATCGGTACCGAAGAACACGAAGGAGCCCGTCGTGGCCGAGACTGAAGCAGCGGAAGGGACAAGACGCGATTTCCTCTACCTGGCGACCGGCGCGATGGCGGCGGTCGGCGTGGGCGCCGTGGCCTGGCCCTTCATCGACCAGATGAACCCGGACGCGGCGGCCGAGGCGCTCGCCTCGATCGAGGTGAACGTGGCCGCGGTCCAGGAGGGTCAGGAGATCCGCGTGATGTGGCGCGGCAAGCCGGTCTTCATCCGTCGCCGGACGGCAGAGGACGTGCAGGAAGCCAATGCGGTCGAGGTCGCCTCCCTACCCGACCCGCTCGCCCGCAACGCGAACCTTCCGGCCGACGCCCCCGCGACGGACGCCAACCGCGCTGCCGAGGGGCGGGAGCCGTGGCTCGTGATGATCGGGGTGTGCACCCATCTGGGCTGCATCCCGCTCAGCGAATCCGGCGACTACGACGGCTGGTTCTGCCCGTGTCACGGGTCGCACTACGACGGCGCGGGCCGCATTCGGAAGGGGCCGGCACCGGAGAACCTCCATATTCCGCCGTACCGGTTCGTTTCCGAGAACGAGATCCTGATCGGCTGACGCTAGGCGAAAGGATTGGCGATGCACGGACATTCAAACTACACGCCAAAGGGCAAGTTTGCTCGCTGGCTCGATTCGCGACTGCCGATTCTGAGCCTGATGAACGCGCAGGCGATCGACTTTCCGACGCCGCGCAACCTGAACTACTTCTGGACGTTTGGGGGTATCCTGACGTTCATGCTGGCGACGATGATCGTCACCGGCGTCGTCCTCGCCATGCACTACACGGCGATGTACGTCGCGGCTGGCGACGCCCCAGTGTTTGCCGAACACCAGCAGCCGCGGG
>CAZJNX010000285.1:0-2868 GCA_964547415.1 uncultured Hyphomicrobiales bacterium | reverse complement strand
TACGGCTGGCTGATCCGGTACATCCATCAGAACGGCGCGTCGTTCTTCTTCATCGCGGTGTTCATCCACATCTTCCGCGGCCTGTACTACGGATCTTACAAGGCGCCGCGCGAGGTGCTTTGGATGCTCGGGGTCATCATCCTTCTGCTGATGATGGCGACCGCCTTCATGGGCTACGTGCTGCCCTGGGGCCAGATGTCCTTCTGGGGCGCCACCGTGATCACCAACCTCTTCTCGGCGATCCCGCTCGTGGGTGAGTCCGTCGTGCAGTGGCTGTGGGGCGGCTACTCCGTCGACAATCCGACGCTCAACCGTTTCTTCTCGTTGCACTACCTCCTGCCGTGGATGATTGCGGGCGTCGTCGTCCTGCACATCTGGGCGCTGCACGTCACCGGTAACAACAACCCGACAGGCGTGTCCGTGAAGTCGCAGCAGGACACGGTGCCGTTCCACCCGTACGTCACCATCAAGGATGGCGTGGCGCTGGTCGCCTTCGTCCTGGCGTTCGCCTGGTTCGTATTCTACATGCCGAACTATCTCGGGCACCCGGACAACTACATCCCGGCCGATCCGCTGGTGACGCCGGCCCACATCGTCCCCGAGTGGTACTTCCTGCCGTTCTACGCCATCCTGCGTGCCGTGCCGGACAAGCTCGGCGGCGTGATCCTGATGTTCGGCTCGATCCTGATTCTGTTCTTTATCCCGTGGCTCGACACGTCGAAGGTGCGCTCCGCCGCCTACCGGCCGCTATACAAGATCTTTTTCTGGCTGTTCGTCGTCGCCTGCATCATGCTCGGCTACATGGGCTCCCAGTCGGCGGACGGTTACACGCTGGGGATGTCCAACGTGCTGATGTCCCAGCTCCTGACGGCCTACTACTTCGGGTTCTTCCTCGTGGTGATGCCGGTGCTCGGCTTCATCGAGAAGCCGAAGGCCTTGCCCACTTCGATCTCGGAGTCCGTCCTCGCCAAGGCGAAGCCCGCAACGGGTGGTGGAGGCGGTCTGCAGCCAGCGGGCGCGACGGCCGAGCCCACGCGGCGCCCGGAACGCTGAGGACGCGACAACGATGCGGTATGCGATGAAGACACTTGCCATCGGGTGCGCCGGCGCTCTCGCCGCCGCACTCACCCTCGGCGGCGCCGCCCCGGCGGCTGCCGCCGCCAAGACCGCCGCCCCCATCGTCAAGCAGGACTGGACGTTCGCGGGCATTTTCGGCCAGTTCGACCAGGCACAGCTGCAGCGCGGCTTCAAGATCTACCAGCAGGCGTGCGCAGCCTGTCACTCGGTGGACCTCATCCCCTTCCGGACGCTCACGGACGAGACGGGGCCCCACTTCTCGGAGGAAGCCGCCGAGGCGATCGCCGCCCAGTATACTGTGGTGGACGGCCCGAACGACCAGGGCGAGATGTTCGAGCGGCCGGCCGAGCTGACCGACACCATCCCGCCGCCCTACCCCAACCAGCAGGCGGCCATGGCGGCGAACGGCGGCGCCTACCCGCCCGACCTGTCGCTGATCGCCAAGGCTCGTGCGGCCTACAGTGGTTTTCCGGCCTTCGTTTTCGAACCGTTCACCCTCTACGCCGAACAGGGCCCCGACTACATCTACAACCTCCTGACGGGCTACGAGGAGGCGCCGGAGGGGGCCGACGCGGTCGCTGGCAAGTGGTACAACCCCGTCTTCATGGCGGGCCCGTGGATCTCCATGCCGCCCCCGCTCGTGGACGGGCAAGTCGAGTATACGGACGGCACGCCGGAAACGGTTGAGCAGTACTCGAAGGATATCGCCGCCTTCCTCATGTGGGCGGCGGAGCCGAAGCTCGAGGAGCGGAAGGAACTCGGTTTTCGTGTCATCGTGTTTCTGGCGGTCTTTTTGGTCCTCATGTACTTGACCAAACGGAAGATCTGGAGCCAGCTGAAACACTGAAGGACGTCGATCAGCCTGTCAGGCAAAAAGCGGCGGTCGGTTTCGTACCGGCCGCCGCGTTTCTTTGCCGATTTCGGCAAGGCATCAGAAACAGCAACATGTCCCTGTCCGGACGGCTTGGATACCTGGCCGCCCAGGGGCGGCGGCTTCCATCGATTCCTACCTCGTGCGGCTCGAAAACAACGGTCGGGTCGCTGCGCGCCTTCTGGCCATCGCCGATGCGCCGGACGGAATGAGCCGGAAGCCGCCAGCGGACCCGGCCGGACTGGATCGGCAAACGCTTCGGGACTGGGCCGATTCGCTGTGTTCGGAGTCATATCCGACCTTCCGGAGGAACCTTCGTCATTCTCCCGGGATGAAGGGCGTTGCGACGGAAACTGGATGCCTCGAAAGGCCTCGGCGGAGCCGGTTCCGTCGAGGACGATCGCTGGATGGTGGGCGATGCGTGCACATCCGGCGTTCCAGGACGGGTCAAGGCCGAGAACGGCCGGAAAAGACGGGCCGGGGCGCCGCCGCCCTCGGTTCGACGCACGCCGCGTACGTGTCGTCCATGTCCTTGCGGACGCGGCGAGCCGACGGATCCCGAATCCGGTGAAGTGTCGTCTTAAGCTTTTGGCGTACGGACTGGTTGATGGTATCGATGAGCCTGCGGCCCTGGTTGCGGTCGCCGAGGTCCGGTCTCTCGCTGTTGTAATGGACGAGCCAGCCGTCGAGGTCGGCCTGGAGCGCCTCGACGGTGTCGTAGACGGTCTCTCGCATCTTTACCCGGAAGAACCCGTCGAGGACGGTGCCGTTGGAGCGCTCCACGAAGCCGTTGGTTTGCGGGCTCCGCACCTTGGTTCGGCGATGCTCGATGCCGTTGGGGTCCAGATAGAGCTCGTAGGGGTGGCGCTCGGTGCCGCAGAACTCGCGGCCGTTGTCGGTGAGCACGGCCTTCACCGGCA
>CAZJNX010000284.1:0-5100 GCA_964547415.1 uncultured Hyphomicrobiales bacterium | reverse complement strand
ATCTTCCGGATCACGTGCGTCATCGCCGCCTCGTCGGTGTAGATGGCAGCGGTGCCCGCGGAGCCCGGTGGCAGGACGTCCGGAGGCGGCAGGTCCTCGAGCCTCACGCGCACGAAGAAGGGCTCGGCGATGACCCTGCGCGCGACCGGCACCGACCCGTCGGGCCGCGCCTGCCCCTCCGCCGTCAGCTGGATGACGGCCTCCACCGTCCCGTCGAAGATCCGCCCGGGGATCGTCTTGAATGCCACCTCCACGGGTTGGCCGACCCGCACGTGCCTCAGGTGGATCTGCTCGATCTGGACCCCAAGGAGCCGGTCGCCGGTCTCCACGAAGATCATCGCGGGTCGCACCGGCGCGGGCACGACCTGCTGGCCCGGCCGCAGCGCGAGGAAGGTGACGATACCGTCCGCCGGTGCACGCACCACCGTCTGCTCGAGCTGCCAGCGCGCCCCCTGAAGCTCGGCCTTAAGCTGGGCGAGGACCGCGGCGGCCTCCTCCACCTGGAAGCGGGGACCCGCGTCCCGCTCCGCCAGCGTGCGGAACTGCTCGAGCCGGAGTTCCTGGAACTCCTGCTGCGCCCTCACCGCATCGACGGCGGCTTCGTAAGGCGCGGGATCGATCCGGAAGAGCACGTCGCCCTTTTCGACCGGAACGTTCGGCTCCACCGCCACCTCGGTCACCGGACCGGCGACGTTGGAACGATCTCCACGGAAAAGGTGATAATTCGCGCAGGCCCGGACGGCGCGCCCCACTGCATCGGTATGAAGAGAACGACGAAGAGAAGGATCACCCACGCGATCGTCGACGCCCAGGTGGCCGGGCGGTTGGGCAGGATCCTCAGCGCGACGAGGATGCCGAGGAGGCCGAGATAGACGAGCGTCAGGAACGCGATCATCGCCCCTCT
Source organism: uncultured Hyphomicrobiales bacterium (assembly GCA_964547415.1). GTDB lineage: Bacteria > Pseudomonadota > Alphaproteobacteria > Rhizobiales > Amorphaceae > CAZJNX01. Next base: position 4,196 of record CAZJNX010000284.1, on the reverse strand, counting down.
CCGCCTGCCGCTTCGGTACGGAGCGGCGCGGGGTCGGGCCGGGGCGTCGCGAAGGCCCATACGAGCGCCAGCGGCCAAAGGATCCCCGCGAGAAGGGCGCCGAGCCAACCCGCCACGTTGACCGCATCGGCGTAGGCGTGGCCGCGCCTCCGGGCGATCCTGCCCGGCAGCATCGCGATGACGACGAAGAGGACGAGCCCCGAGACGCCGAGCAGCGCGAGCACGAACCAGGAAAAGATGTCGAGGACATCACCGCTCATCGCATGCTGCCTCCGCTGCGTCTGTTCGCGCTTGGCTGTCAGCCCCCGGGAGACGCGTCAGCCAATCCGCGTGCGTCATGGGTCATGCTCGCACGCGTGGAACATCTCTGGTGTGATCACTTCGCGACATCTTCGCATCCGCGCAAAGTCCAGCCTTCCAAAGAGTCTGTCCGGTTGCACTCCAAGTCGAAGGGGACGCCATCCGCAACGCTGATCATTTCGCGACAGATTGCGTCTCGCGCGGCCAAGGCGGTGTTCGCCAACGAGGGCGGGACAACAGGCGGTCGTTCGCGGTGAATGCCCCCGGAAACCACGCAAATCCTCCCCATCGTCGGCCAATTCGGCAGGCGGGTGCGCGCCTGAAGCGCCGACGCACGACGGTAGTTCTGTGACCGCCGGTCGATCCGACGGCTCCTCGTGGCGCCATGGCAACAGCGGAGGCGCCCGACCGCGGTATCATCCTGTCCCGGAAAGATCTCGCGCACCGCCGTCGAACAGCGGCTGAGAGGCGAGATCGGGCGGTTCAAGTGAGAGCAGGGAGGCGTGCGATGCAACGGATCGAACGAGCTTCACGTCGGACCGCTGCGGGACCGATCGCGGACGGACGGTTTGCGGGCGATCGGGCAGCCCTCCCACCTGCAGCGATGGGCTCGGGACCCTTCGCGCCGACCCGGTCGGGCTTGCATCTCGTCCGATTGAGGGCTCTGGCAGCCGTCGTCGCGCTCTGCGCCGTCCCCCTCGTGACCGTGGTTGGTCAGGTCTCGGCTGCCGACCTCCTCGCAGCCCCGGCCGAGCCGATCGATGCCGAAGCCTTCGACGACCGGTGGAACACAGCATTCGGCGCCTACGTCTGGGCGGCGAGCCTCTCGGGCTCTGTCGGTGCGGGCGGGCTGCCGCCGTCCGACGTCAACGCCAGCTTCGCCGACATTCTCGAGAACCTCGACCTCGCCTTGATGGCGGTCGGAGAGGTCCGCTACAGCCGGTTCGGCGTATCGTCGGACTTCATCTACACCCGCCTCTCGGCAGACGGCTCCGGCCCCGCTGGGTTCGTCGACTCCGACTTCACGAACGAGCTCGTCGTCGCCACGCTGATGGGCCAGTTCCGGGCGGCGGAGCGGGAACGGTCCTCGGTCGACCTCATGGCCGGCGCCCGGCTCTGGAACGTCTCCGCCGACCTCACGCTGACCGGGCCGGGCGGAGGCACCGCGTCGGCCGGGTTCGAAGAGACCTGGGTAGACCCGATGGCGGGGGTGAAGGGCCGGCTGCAGGGCTCCTCCCCATGGTACGCGACCGGATGGGGCATGGTCGGTGGGTTCGGAGTCTCGTCCGACTTTGCCTGGGACGTTCTCGGGGCTGTCGGCTACGAGGTAAGGGATTGGTTCAGCTTCGTCGCCGGCTACCGCGCGTTCGGCGTCGACTATCAAGACGATGGTTTCGTGTTCGACGTGATCCAGCACGGCCCTGTCATCAGCGGCGTCCTCCGCTTCTGACGATGCGCACTCGCGCGATCGTGCTCTGCCCGCGGGCCCAACGTCGCCGATGCTGCCCCCTTTCCAGACTACGAGATCGGGAAAATGTATCGGCCGCCACGATCTCCTCTCGGTTCGGGAAGCCCTCAAGATCGTTCGGCACACGGCGCTACAGACCATGGTGCATGTCATCGTCACCGCGCCACGCATCCTCGTCGTCATCGGCGCCACCATCAAGCTGAAGCTCTTCGGCTCCGCCAGCTGATCCGCCCCGAACCATCGACCGCTCCTCGGGCCCGCCTCGCGCGGGCCTTTCTCGTTCCGAGAGAACCCGCATGACCCCGAAGTGGTAGCGGCTGGCCATGGAAGAGTTCGGCCAGGAGTAGATCCGCGGCGCAAACCACAAGCCGCGCATCGTCGCCTACCAGTAGGCGACGGGCCTTCGCGCCAACGACGACGAGACACCGTGGTGTGGCTCGTTCGTCGCGTGGTGCCTGCGCGAGACAGGCATTCCGTACAACGTGGCCCGCCCCGCCGCCGCGCGCCGATGGCTCTCCTGGGACCGCAAGCTCGACACGCCGACCATCGGCTGCGCCGTCCTCTTCTGGCGCTGCAAGCGCGACGGCTGGCAGGGCCACATCGGCTTCTACGCCGGGCGCGCGAAGAACGGCGATATCCTCGTTCTCAGCGGCAACAAGGGCGACGGTCTCAGTATCCGGCCGTAATCGCCGGAGCGGCTTCTCGGCTATCGCTGGCCAGAGAGCGCGCCGCTGCCACCCGACGTGGAGCCGCTCCCGAAGCCCGGCGTCGTCCCCGGCACCGGCGTCGCCGTCGCCAGCCGCGGGTTTGTCCTGGCGGAAAACCTGCCGCAGCTCGTCTGCGAGCTCCTGCGCGCTGATCGTGGCGGGAGCCGCATGTGCTCTCTGGCGCCGCGTGTGGGCCGCGCGCGACCTCGCGGAGGTCAGCGCTTGGTCAGCTGGCTTTTTGCACAGCGCAAGCAGCTGGTCGACATCCGCAAGGCCGAGAAGACGCGCCGCCACAACGCCGGGCAGGACGAGATCGCCGCGCAGATCGAGGCGATGATCAACCTCCTCACACGCCAGATCGCGGAGCTCGATCGTGCCATCGCGCGGCTCGTCGAGGACGATCGAACCCTTTCCTCGCAGGCCCGCCTCCTGAGCGCCGTGCCGGGCATCGGCCCGACGGTCCTCGCCACCCTTCTCGGCGAGCTGCCCGAGCTCGGCACCCTCGACCGCCGGCGCATCGCCTCTCTCGCAGGCCTCGCATCCCACGCCCGCGAAAGCGGGACGTGGCGTGGTACACGGCGGATCTGGGGCGGCCGTCGACGTACGAGAGGCCCTCTACATCGCGGCCCTCACCGCCTCGCGACGCATCCCCAGCCTCATCGCGATGCGCGACCGCATGCGCCTGAAAGGCAAGGCACCAAAGACGATCCTCATCGCCGTCGCACGCCAGCTCCTCGTCATCCTCAACGCTATGCTGCGCAACGGCACGCCTCTCGCCGCGTGAGCCAACAAGGTCGCAGCCGATGACGGAGCGTGGCATGGTGAGGGTCCTGTCCATGTCGTGCGGGATTGGCAGTCCCAGGCAACTGTTCAGGGTTCAGAGCGACGCGGAAGGGGACCCTTGCTCCCTAACGGGCTGCGGACCCTCGGGGGGGACGGGCTCCCTTCCGCAACTCCCAAGCTACCACCTCGCCAACAGACAGGGGGGGGGCACCGCGCGGAACGACTCTGGCAGTCTCGCCCCTGCCCCGAGCTATGGTCGAATCTTGGTGACGGGGTCGGTCAGGCGGCGCGTGGATCTGAGCGGCCCCCACGGGTCGCCGTTCTTCGTCGCCGGCAGGCAGAGCCATGGGCGAAGGTCGCACGATTCGATCCATTCGCGGCGGGCGCGCACGATCTCGGACACCCGCACCCCACCCATCGCCCCGAGGGCGAGGATCACGGCGCGGGTCGTCGGCGCGACGTGGCGGCCGCCAATGCAGAGACCACGCTACACTTCACTGAGATCGTTGGAAGCGTTTTGTGAGGAATTCATGAAGTTCGGGCCGGAGGTAACTTTCCGATGGCGGGGCTATCAGACCAGGATTTGATAGCGCCGAACTGGAGAAATCTTGCTTATACGGCCGCGCCGATAAGGCCTTTCTTGCTTTCTTTATGCGAGCAATGCTGGTCGAGCGCGCTGAAGAGCTGATCGATCTCCTCCGCAACCTCCAGCTTCAGAGCACCATAGGTCGCCCGGTCATAGTGCCGGCGTGCGACTCCGGCGGTCGCGCCGTGGTTGTGCCAAACCTCGAGCGCTCGCTCCAGATCTGGCCGGCGCTCGAGGAGGTGGGTCTTCATCGTGCGGCGGAGGTCGCGGGGCTGCCAGGGCTCCATTTGGGCGCGGTCGCACCAGCGGCGGACGCACTGGGCGAGGCTCGTCGGCGTCAACGGCTCGTCGG
>CAZJNX010000283.1:0-5142 GCA_964547415.1 uncultured Hyphomicrobiales bacterium | reverse complement strand
GGGAGATGAAGCGCTCCATGGAAGCGCTCATCCACCACTTCAAGCTCTACACGGAGGGCTTCCACGTCCCCGAGGGCGAGGTCTACGCCTGCGTGGAGGCGCCCAAGGGCGAGTTCGGCGTCTACCTCGTCGCGGACGGGACCAACAAGCCCTACCGCTGCAAGATCCGCGCGCCCGGTTTCGCACACCTGCAGGCGATGGACGATCTGTGCAAGGGGCACATGCTCGCCGACGTGTCGGCGATCCTCGGCTCCATCGACATCGTCTTCGGCGAGGTGGACCGCTAGGGCGGAAGGAGGCCGTGGCGCCATGGAGGGAGATGGGAAGGCGGACCGTCTGACGGCGGACGCGTACCTCGCCCGCCACCTCGGCGCCCCTGCGGGCCGGTACGAGCTCGAGGACGGGAGGGTCGTCGAGACGGCGCCGGAAACGCTGCGGCATAATCGGGTGAAGGCGCTGGTCTGGGGTGCGCTCGCGGATGCCATCGCGACCGAGGGGGGCGATGCGACTGCGCTCACGGACGGGATGGCGGTGCGCATCGACGACGGCGCGGTCCGCGAGCCGGACGCGTCGGTGATCCGGGGCATGCAGGCCGATCTGGACGTGGTGGAGGCCCCGGACGTCCTCCTGGCCGTGGAGGTGGTGTCGCCGCCGGGTCGCAGCGGTGACCCGACGCGCAAGCTCGTCGAGTACATGTCCGTTCCGTCCATCGCCCATCATCTCGTCGTCGATCCGGACCGGCGCACCGTCGTCCACCATGCGCGGGACGCGCAGGTGGAGGGCGGCATCCGCACCACCATCCGCGGCGCCGACGACACCCTCGCCCTCGATCCGCCCGGGATCGCCGTTCCCGTGGCGTCCTTCATCGACCGGCGTTGAGCGGGCGCGTCCGCCTCCGCCGCCCGCCTTCCATCGCCCGCGGTTCGTGCTACAAGGCGCGCCATCGGGCGTCAGGCCGGGACGGCGGCCACGGCCCGCCCCGCCCGAACGAAACCCCTTGAACGAGTGAGAAGATGGCCGTTCGACGTCTTGCCGAAGAGCAGCCGGAGAGCTTCTCCTTCACGCCCGAGAACGAGGCGTGGGTCCGCGCCAAGATGGCCGAGTATCCCGAGGGCCGCCAGATGAGCGCGGTCATCCCGGTCCTGTGGCGCGCCCAGGAGCAGAGCGGCGGCTGGCTCCCCGAGCCCGCCATCCGCCTGGTCGCGGACATGCTGGACATGCCGTACATCCGCGTGTTCGAGGTGGCGACCTTCTACACCATGTTCAACCTCCAGCCCGTGGGCCGCGTCGCCCACGTGCAGGTGTGCGGCACGACGCCTTGCATGCTGCGCGGCGCGGAGGACATCATCGCCGTGTGCCGCCGCCGCATCGCGGTCGAGCCGTTCGCCCTGTCGCTCGACGGCGCCTTCTCCTGGGAGGAGGTGGAATGCGCGGGCGCCTGCGTGAACGCGCCGATGGTCCAGGTGGGCCGCGCCACCTACGAGGACCTGACGGTGGAGGACTTCGAGCGGGTGCTCGACGGCTACGCGGCCGGTGCGCCGCCCGCGCCGGGGCCCCAGTCCGGCCGCCGCTCGTCCGAGCCGATCACCGGCCCCACCACCCTCACGAGCCTCGAGAAGGGCCGGCGGGGCGAGGCGCCGGGCGGCGAGGCCGCGCCGCCCGACACGCTCCCCGACACGGACGTCCCGCCCACCCATCCCGCCACCCGCGAGCAGGCCGCCGGCCGCCCCGTGCCCCGGGACCGGGCCGAGGTGGAGCAGGCCCGCACCCCGGCCGGCGAGGCGCCCGAGGAGGCCGGCAGGGCGGTCGCCGATTTCGCCGCGGGCGTGTCCGCCGAAGGAACGTCCACGGACGGGGCGAAGGCGCCCGCCCCCTCGGCGAGCCCGCCCGACGCGCCCCGCTCCGTTGGCGAGGACCTGACGCCCGCCGAGGCCGCGCATGCCACCGGCGGCGAGCGCGCGACGCCGGGCGCGGCCGCTACCGATGCCGTCGAGGCCGCGCGGGAGGCCGGTGCCCTCGACGAGGCGGCGCTCGCGCGGGCCGACGCGGCCGGCGAGCGTCCGGCGGCCCTCGTCGGCGACGTCATCCGAGACGACCTCCAGGCGATCACCGGCATCGGGCCGAAGATCGCGTCCGTGCTCGGGACTCTCGGCGTGGTCCGTCACGAGCAGATCGCCGCCTGGAGCGAGGCCAATGCGGCCTGGATCGACGCCTATCTGGGTTTTCCGGGCCGTGTCGCGCGGGACGGCTGGATCGAGCAGGCCCGGCGCCTCGCCGGGGCGGGCGAAGGGGACGGCTGAGCCGGAAGGGGACGGCCGGGCGCAGCCGGCAAGTCTCGCCCGCCGACGGCCAGGCAAGCTTCGGCACAGGGAGGCGCGCGAGGGTGGCATCGAGCCGGACGGGTTGCCCTTCGGGGCACCGGGGCCCGTCGGACGATCGACCATCCACCTTCCGGCGGCCCTGCGGGTCGTTTCGCCGCGCCCCGGGCGCGCGAGCGCCCGGGGCCGCAGCAAGGCAACCTGAGACCCCCATGCTCTCGCGCCTGTCCATCGGCCACAAGCTCTTCCTCGGCCTCGGCCTCCTCATCGTTACCGCCCTCGCCATCGCGGCTCTCGGCATCGTCAACATGTCCTCGGTCCAGTCGACCCTCGTGCGCATCGTGGACGGGGACGCGGAGCGGGTGCGCCTCGCCGGCCGCATCAACCAGACCCTTCTCGCCATGGCGCGGGACGAGCGGAACCTCGTCCTCGCCGACGACACGGCCGAGATGCGCCGCTTCGCCGAGCGCTTCGAAGCCAACCACCGGGAGGCCGTCGACCGGACGGACGGGCTCGCCCGGCTCGTCACCGACGCCGGGCGGGACGAACTCGCCGACTTCCGCCGCCAGCTCGACGAATACACCGCTCTCGCACCGGCGGTGAGGAACCTGTCCCTTCAGAACGGCGACGGGAAGGCCTACCTCCGGTCCCGGGGCGATGGGGCGGCCGCCTACGAGGCGGCCTCGGCCATCCTCACCGGCCTCGGCGCGCGGCTCGAGGATGCCTACGTCGCCGCCAACCAGGACACGGCGGCTGCGAAGGCCGCCCTCCTCGCCGCGCGGATCGACCGGGCGGTGGTCGAGATGCAGCGGGCCGAACGGGGGATGATCCTCGCCGAGACGCTGGCGACGATGGACCGGATCGCCGCCCGGATCGAGGAGGGCCGGAAGGTCGTCGTCGAGGGTATCGAGGCCTAGCGCGCACTCCTCGGGCCGGCCGGCCAGGCGGACGTGGACGCCTTCGCCAGCGCCTTCGAGGACTGGCGGGCCGTCCACGGTCAGGTCGCGGATCTCGCGCGCGTGAGGGCGGACGCCCGTGCCGAGGGGATCGCCCAGGGCGAGGGGCGTGCCGTCCTCGCCTCGGCCGAGGACCTGGTGAGCGGGATCGCCGACCGGAGCGACCGCATGATGGGCGCGGCCCGCTTCCGGGGCCCGGTATCGTCGGCGGGGGCCGACCCTCGAGGTGCGGGTGCGGGCCGTCGCGGTGCGGGCCCCGGCTCCCGCGTGCGGGGCCCGGTATCGTCGGCGGGGGCCGACCCTCGAGGTGCGGGTGCGGGCCGTCGCGGTCCGGGACCCGGCTCCCCCGCCTTGAGGGCCTGCCGCGGCCCGAACCCGGCCCCGCGGCTCGGGTCCGGTTCTCGCGGTCCGCGGCTCGGTAAAGGGCTGCGGTCGGGCCCTTGTCGGTCTTCACTGGACCGTCATGACCGCCCGGATCGCCCCGCTCCCGGCCTGTTCGGCGCTTCATCGGGGGCTGGCGCCAAAGGGTCGGGGCTTTCATGGTCGTGCGACGCCGGAGGCTGCGGCTTCCCGGCAGGGCCGACCCGGTTCGGCTGGCGCCGGGTCCCGCGGACGCGCGGAGGCGCCCGGTCCGGCGGTAGGGCGTCGTGGGCGGCGGGTGTCGTGGGCGGCGGGCGTCGTGGGGGGCGGGTGTCGTGGGCGGCGGGTGTCGTGGGCGGTGGCGACCGGGCTTCGTGTCGCACGGCGCGGGCGCTGGACTGGCCTTTCGCGGAATCACATGTGATAGGTGCGCCGGACGAATGGAAGGGTCGGATCGCACGATGCTGAGGGACGAGGACCGGATCTTCACCAATCTCTACGGCTTCGAGGACTTCCGCCTCGAGGCCGCCCGTCGCCGCGGCAACTGGGACGGCACGAAGGCCTTCATCGACAAGGGCCGGGAGTGGATCGTCGAGCAGGTCAAGGCGTCTGGCCAGCGTGGCCGCGGCGGGGCGGGCTTTCCGACAGGCCTCAAGTGGTCGTTCATGCCCAAGCAGTCGGACGACCGGCCCCATTACCTGGTGGTCAACGCGGACGAGTCGGAGCCCGGCACCTGCAAGGACCGGGAGATCATGCGCCACGATCCCCACACCCTGGTGGAGGGTTGCCTGATCGCGGGGTGCGCCATGGGCGCCCATGCCGCCTACATCTACGTCCGCGGCGAGTACATCCGCGAGCGTGAGCACCTCGAGGAGGCGGTGCGCGAGGCCTACGAGGCGCGCCTCATCGGCAAGGACAACGTCCACGGCTGGGACTTCGACATCATCGTCCACCACGGGGCGGGCGCCTACATCTGCGGCGAGGAGACGGCCCTTCTGGAGAGCCTCGAGGGCAAGAAGGGCATGCCGCGGCTCAAGCCCCCGTTCCCGGCGAACGTCGGCCTCTACGGCTGCCCGACCACGGTCAACAACGTGGAGACGATCGCCCAGGTGCCGGAAATCCTGCGCCGCGGCGCATCCTGGTTCGCCGGCCTCGGCCGGCCGAACAACGTCGGCACAAAATTGTTCTGCATTTCCGGCCATGTGGAGCGGCCCTGCACCGTCGAGGAGGAGATGGGCATTCCGCTGCGCGAACTCGTGGAGAAACATTGCGGCGGTGTGCGCGGCGGCTGGGACAACCTGCTCGCGGTGATCCCGGGCGGCTCGTCCGTGCCGTGCCTGCCGGCGTCGGAGTGTCAGGACCTCACGATGGACTTCGACACCTTGCGCGACAAGAAGTCGGGCCTCGGGACGGCGGCCGTCATCGTGATGGACAAGTCCACTGACATCGTGAAGGCGATCACCCGCATCTCCTACTTCTACAAGCACGAGAGCTGCGGCCAGTGCACG
>CAZJNX010000282.1:0-5170 GCA_964547415.1 uncultured Hyphomicrobiales bacterium | reverse complement strand
GGCGGGGATCGACCCTTCGACCATCGGCCTGGTGGAGGCCCACGGCACCGGCACGCGCCTCGGCGACCCGATCGAGGTGGCCGCCCTCACCGACGCTTTCCGCACCTTCACCGACCGGACGGGCTTCTGCGCCATCGGCTCGGTGAAGACCAACATCGGCCACGCCATGGCGGCCGCCGGCATGGCGGGCCTGGTGAAGGCGGTGGAGGCGCTCCGCCACAAGACGCTGCCGCCCACCCTCAACTTCGAGCGCGCCAACCGCCACATCTCCTTCGAGGACACCCCCTTCCGGTTGAACCTGGCGGCGCGGCCGTGGGAGGCGGACGGGCCGCGCCGCGCGGCCGTCAGCTCCTTCGGCTTCAGCGGCACCAACGCCCATGTGGTCCTCGAGGAGGCGCCGCCCGCACCCGCCCCCGCGCCGCCCGCCCCGGGGCCGTTCCCGTTCGTCCTGTCGGCGAAGACGGAGGCGGCGCTCGACCGGCGGGTGGCGGACCTGTCCCGCTAGCTCGCGGGCCGGCCGGACGCGGCGGCGGCGGACGTCGCCCACACCCTCGCCGTGCGCCGCGCCCACCACCGCCACCGCCGCGCCTTCGTGGCAGGGACGCTGGAGGGTCTCGCCGCCGCCATCGCCGCGGGGGAGGCGCCGGCCGCCGCCGGCCCCCACGGCGAGATCCTCGCCCGCTACCTCGCGGGGGAGGACGTGGACTTCGGCTTCCTCGCCGGGCGGCTCGTCGACCTGCCGGGCTACCCGTTCGCGCGGGAACGGTTCTGGAATCCGGTCGCCGACGCGGCCCCCGCCGCGCCGGCCGCGGCCGGTTCCCTCGGGCCGGACTGGCTGACGGGCGACCACGTGATCGGCGGGCGGGCGCTCCTGCCCCGGGCGGCGTTCCTCGAGCTTGCCCGGGCCGCGGCGCCCGGCGCGGCGAGCCGCTTCGCGATCCGCGACGTCCTGTGGTCCGCCCCCGTGGACGCGACGGACGGCGACCCGGGGGTCTCGGTGTCGGCCGAGGCGACGGACGGGGGCCACCGCTGCGTCCTCTCCGCGGGCGGACGGGCGTGCGCGAGCGGGACCGTGTGGGCCGCCGCGGGGAAGCCGCCGGACCCTCTCGACCTTGCCGCCATCGCCGCCCGCTGCCCGGACGTCAGCGCCGGGGAGGCGGTCTACCGGGCGGCGGCCGAGGCGGGCTTTTCCTACGGACCGGCTTATCGCGTGCTCGCGGAGGTCGCCGTCGGCACGGGCGAGGCGCTGGCACGGCTGTCGCCCCCGCCCGCCGCGCGGGGCGAGTTCGTCTTCCACCCGGCGCTCCTCGACGGTGCCTTCCAGGCGGCGGCCTGCGTCGTGTCGGCCCGGACGGAGGAGGGGGCGTGGCTGCCCTTCGCGCTGGAGGCGTTCGAGGCGTTCGCGCCGATCGGCGGGCCGTGCGTGGTCCACGCGCGCCTCGCCGGTGAGGCGGCGGGCCTCAAGACCTTCGACCTCGCGATCGCCCGGGAGGACGGGACGGTCCTCGCCCTCGCCCGTGGCCTGCGCGCCCGCGCCGCCCGGTCGGACGGGCCGACGACCCTCCTCTACGAGCCGGTCTGGCGGCCCGCGCCCGTATCCGCCTCGCCGGCCGGGGCGGGCCCCGTTCTGGCCTTCGCGGGCGATCCGGTCCTCGAGGAGCTGAAGCGCGCGCTGCCGGGGCGCCGGATCGTCCAGGTGACGGCGGCCGGGGCCTTCGGGCGGGAGGGGGAGGACCGCTTCGCCATCGACCCGGCCAGCGCCGACGACTACGCGCGCCTCCTCGACGCCGTCGCGTTCGGGCCCGCCGACCATGCCGTCGCCGCCCACCTGTGGGCGCTCGACGAGGGGCCGCCCGCCGATCCGCCGGCGAGCCTCGCCGCCGCCCTCGATCGCCTCGCGCCGGACACGGGCGTGCGCTCCCTCGCCCTCCTCGCGCGTGCGGCACTCGCCGCGCCGGAGGCCGGTCTCGTCCGGATCGTCCACGGCGCGCCGCCTTCCCCCCTCGCCGCCGCGGCGGCCGCCTTCGCCAGGACGGTGGCGCTCGAATCCTCCCGCCTGTCGGCGACGGCCGCGACGCTCGCGCCTGCCGGCATCCCCGCCCTCGCCCGCGAGCTCGGCGCCGAGCCCGGTCCGCCCGCGCTTCTGTTGCGCGACGGGGAGCGGTTCGTCGCCGCCCTTGAGGAGCGCGAGGCCGACGCGCTCGCCGCGCCGGCGGTGGACGGGGCCACGGTGATCGCGGGCGGGGCCGGCGCCTTCGGCCTCGCCGTCGCGCGGCACCTGGCGGCCTCGGGTCGCGGGCCGATCGCCCTCCTCGGCCGCCGCGCGGCGGACGCGGGGATCGACCGGGCCCTCGCGGAGATCGAGGCGAGCGGGGCGGACGTCCTCTACCTTCCCTGCGACGTCGCCTCGGGCGCGGCCCTGCGCCCGGCCCTTGCGACGGTGCGCCGACGCTTCGGCCCGATCACCGGCGTGATCCACCTCGCCGGCGTCCTGTCCGACGGGCGCGTCGCCGGGCTGACGGGGGAGGCCTTCGAGGCCGCCTGGCGCCCGAAGGTCCACGGTGCCCTCGCCCTCGACCACGCCACGCGGGACGATTCCCTGTCCGTCTTCCTGATGGCGTCGTCCACCGCCGCCGCCTTCGGCTCCGCCGGGCAGGCCGCCTACGCCGCCGCCAACGCCTTCCTCGAGGGCTTCGCGGCCTGGCGGGAGCGAGCCGGGCGGCCGGGGCGAACGGTGGCGGTCGGCTGGCCCGCCCTCGACGTCGCGGGCATGGCGCCCCCGCCGGAGGTGGCCGCCGAGCTCACCCGTCGCATGGGCCTCGTGCCGATGCCGGCTGCCGAGGCGATGGCCGTCCTCGACCGGGCGCTCGCCGGCGGTCCGCCGCGCCTCGTCGCCCTCCACGGCCGCGCGGAGCGGCTGCGGGCCTTCGTCGCCGGCACGGAGCGCGCGGCCCCGGCGGCCGACGCACCGGCCTTGCCGGGGGACGTCGGACGGGAGGCGGTGGAGGATTACCTCAAGGCGGTCGTGGCGGCGGAGACGAAGCTCTCGCCGGCGCGGATCGCCGCCGACGAGCCGTTCGAGGCCTACGGCATCGATTCCATGATGATCGTGCGCATGAACGGCCGCCTCGAGGCCGACCTCGGCGACGTGCCGAAGACGCTCTTCTTCGAGCACCGCACCGTGGCCGCGCTCGCCGCCCGCCTCGGCGAGACCCATGCCGCCCCGCTCGCCGCCCATCTCGGAACGGCCGCGCCCTCCGTCGACGCCGCCCCGCAAGGCGAAGCCGCACCGCCCGCGGACGAGGTGCCGGCCGCCGACGTCGTACCCGGCCCCGCCGCCGCGCCGGTCCCGGCGGCGCCGCGGGGCGACACGGCCATCGCCGTCGTCGGCCTGTCCGGCCTCTACCCGATGGCGAACGACCTCGACCGGTTCTGGCGCAACCTCGCCGACGGCCTCGACTGCATCGTGGAGATCCCCGAGGACCGCTGGCCCCTCGAGGGCTTCTACGACCCGGACCGCGAGCGGGCGGAGACGAGCTACTCCAAGTGGGGCGGCTTCATCGACGGGCACGACCGGTTCGACGCCCGCTTCTTCGCCATCTCCCCGCGGGAGGCCGACGCCCTTGACCCCCAGGCGAGGAAGTTCCTCGAGGTCGCCTGGGCGACGATGGAGGACGCCGGCCGCACCCGCGAGACGCTGTTCGCCGGCGATCCGGACCCGGCGGCGCGGCCCGGCGGCGTGTTCGTCGGCGTCATGTACGGCGACTACCAGCTCTTCGGTCCCCAGGAGGCGGCGCGCGGCAATCTGATCGCGCCCAACGCGGCCTACTGGAACGTCGCCAATCGCGTCTCCCACGTGCTCGACCTCCACGGGCCGAGCCTTGCCGTCGACACCGCCTGCTCGTCCTCCCTGAGCGCCATCCACCTCGCCTGCGCGGCGATCCGCAACGGCGACTGCATTGTGGCCTTCGCGGGCGGGGTCAACCTCACCATCCACCCGTCGAAGCACTGGATCCTGAGCAAGTCCGGCTTCGCCTCGTCCGACGGGCGCTGCCGCAGCTTCGGCGCGGGCGGGGACGGCTACGTGCCGGGGGAGGGCGTGGGGGCGGCGCTCCTGAAGCCGCTCGAACGGGCCGTCGCCGACGGCGACCGGATCCATGCCGTGATCCGGTCGAGCGCCCTCAACCACGGCGGGCGGACGAGCGGCTACACCGTGCCGAACCCGGTCGCCCAGGGCCGCCTGGTCCGCGCCGCCCTCGAGCGGGCGGGCCTGTCGCCCGAGGCCATCGGCTACGTGGAGGCCCACGGCACCGGCACCATGCTGGGCGATCCGGTGGAGATCGCGGGCCTTGCCCGGGCCTTCGAGGGGGTGGCGCCCGGCTCCTGCCCCATCGGGTCGGTGAAGTCGAACATCGGTCACCTCGAAGGCGCGGCCGGGATCGCGGCCCTCACCAAGGTGGTCCTCCAGTTCCGCCACGAAACGCTCGCCCCGAGCCTCCACGCGGACACCCTCAACCCGAACCTCGACCTTTCCGCCACGCCCTTCGTCGTCCAGCGCGAGCGGGCGCCGTGGCCGCGGCGGGACGGGGCGCCGCGCCGGGCGGGCGTGTCCTCCTTCGGGGCGGGCGGGGCGAACGCCCACGTGGTGCTGGAGGAGCCGCCGGCCCTCGCTCCGGAGCCCGCCCACGGGGGCGAGGCGCTGATCGTGCCCCTGTCGGCGGCGACGGCCGAGCGCCTCGCCGCCGCCGCCACGCGGCTCGCCGACTGGCTGGAGGGGCCGGGCGCGGACGTGGACGTTGCGGCCCTCGCGCGGACGCTCCAGGTGGGGCGGGAGGCCATGCGCCACCGCCTCGCCGTCGCCGCCGCGACGCCGACCGCCCTCGCCCGGGCCCTGCGCGCCCACGCCGCCGGGACGCCGCCGCCCGCGCCGGGGGCGGTCGCCGGGTGGCTGGCGGGCGAGCGGATCGACTGGGACGCCCTGCCGCCGGGCCCGCGGCGCCCCGTGTCGCTGCCCACCTACCCGTTCGAGCCCCGCCGCTGCTGGGTCGAGCTGTCCCCGCGGGACGCCGCCGCCGCGCCGCCGCCCCGCCCGGAGGGGCCGCGGCCCGTTGCCTGCCCGGTGGACGACCCGCTCGTCGCCGACCACCGGCTCGGCGGCCGGCCGGTGCTC
>CAZJNX010000281.1:0-5228 GCA_964547415.1 uncultured Hyphomicrobiales bacterium | reverse complement strand
GTTCGACCGGGAAACACCAAGAACGTCGGCCACCGTCTTCTACCCAAGAACCGTCCGTCAGCGGCGATCTCGCGAGCAAGAACGGTTTTTTGCCTGTGACCTGGCGAGCGCCTCCTTCAGGATCTCGACCTCGAGTGTCTTGCGGCCGAGCTGGCGCTCCAGCTCCCGGATTCGCTCCTCGAGGCGGCGCACCTCGCCGTTCCCGGTCACCCCGTCGTCCGCCTGCACCGCCGTCGCGCCTCCCTCCGACATCAGCCGTCGCCAACGATGCAGGAGGTCCGGCGCGACGCCATTGCGGCGGGCGACCGACGAGATCGTCTCGCGAGGGGCGAGCGTCTCCTCGACGATCCGCACCTTCTCCTCCGCCGACCACCGCCGACGGCGCGCCGCCCCGGTGATCACCTCGATCCTCCGGTCGCTCTGCGACATCAGCCTGTGCTCGAGGATATCCTCAAGCCTCCCTGCTCATGCCGGGTGTCCGCTCAAAACGGGGGCCAGTTCACCGGCCCGCTGGCCCATCCTCGCCCGGATGAGCCGCCCCAGGAACCGCCTCCGCAATCAAACGATGCCGCTAAGCACCCTCGGCGGCACGAGATCAATCGTTTTCGGAGGTGTCCAGCTTCGCCGGCTGCGAGACCCACTCGGCCGGAACCCGGCCCGCCTCGCTCTCGGCCTTCTCGGCCTCGGTGTTGCGCTGCTTCGGACCGGGACGAGACTGGCGTCCAGGATCTGGCCGGACATCGGGATGTATCCGGCTTCGCGCACCGCCCTGTCGAAACGGGCGAACAGGGCGTCGATCGCGCTGGCCTTCGTCAGCCGTTCGTGGGCCATCCAGATCGTCTTCGCGTCGGGCGCCTTGTCGGCAAGGCCGAGCCCGAGAAAGCGCATGAACGACAGGCGGTCGTTGATCAGGAACTCGGCGCGGTCGTCCGACAGGTTGTTCGCCGCCTGGATGACCAGGATCTTGAACATCATGACGGCATCGAACGGCGGCCGACCGCCCCTCGCCCGGTCGCGATAGTCGAGCGCCGCTTCAGGCTCGGCCCGAAACATCTCGAAATCGACGACCTTCGCGAACACCTCGAGCTGGTCCCCGAGACCGCTGAGCGGCGCCAACCGATCCGACGAAATCCGATCCGCCAGGGTTTTTCGAGGCGTTCAGCTCCTTTCCGGACCTTCCGACCCGCCGCAATGAGGAACGAGGACGGCGGCCACGATATCGTGTGGCGCGCGCCGGTCGAAGGCCCTAACCTCGGCAGCACGGAGTCCATGGCCGAAGAGAGAACAGATGCCGAAGCGCCTCGCCCTTCCCGCCCTCGCCGCGGCCTTGCTTTCGATGCCGCCCGCCGCGTCGGCCGAGGACCCGCTCCTGCGGGAGATGGTCGAGACGGTCGGCACCTTCACCTACTACAGCGCCGGCGTGCCGGCCCTCGTCATCGGGGCCTACCGGGACGGGGAGACGGCCGTCTTCGGCATCGGCGAGATTCGCGACGGCGGCGGGACGGCGCCCGATGGCGACACCCTGATGCGTATCGGCTCGCTCACCAAGACCTTCACCGGCGGCACCCTCGCCGCCCTCGTCATCGACGGGACGGTCGGGTTCACCGACCCGCTCGCCGACCACCTCGGGTGGGACGTGACCCTTCCCGCGCGGGACGGCCAGCCCATGCGCCTTCTCCACCTCGCCACCCACACGAGCGGCCTGCCGCGGGAGGCGGCCGGGACGAGCGAGGACAAGACGGCCGAGGAAAACCGGGCGGCGATGGTGGCCGCGCTGGCCGCCGACCCGCTCCTGTTCACGCCGGGGACAGGGGCGCTCTACTCCAACTTCGGCTTCAACCTCCTCGGCTCCGCCCTTTCGGCCGCCACCGGCAAGCCGCTCGAGGACCTCTTCCGCGAACGCATCTTCGAGCCCGCGGGCATGACGGACACCACCTTCGCGCCAGCCGAGGCGGACGCGGACCGCATCATGCAGGGCCACTTCATCGACGGCTCGCCCATGGAGGACACGGTCACCCCCGACGGGATCCACGGCGCGGGCGGCCTCTACTCCACCGCAAACGACATCCTGCGGTACATCGCCTTTCACCTCGACCGGGCGTCGGGCGAACACGCGGAGTTCCGCCTCCTGTCCCAGGCGCCATACGTGCCGCGGGACACGCTGCGGGTGGTGTCCGGGCTCGACCTCGAGGGGAGGATGGACTTCATGTCCCTCGGCTGGGTGGTGATGGTGCGCGAGGGCGATCGGCCGACCATCCTTCAGAAGAGCGGCGGCCACGGCGGCATCTTCTCCTACATGGCGTTCGCTCCGGGCCACGACGTGGGCGGCTTCATCGCCATCAACGAGTTCGATTTCACGGCCGGGGCGGAGATCGGCCGCGTCGTCAACGACCTCGTGACCGGGCTCGCCGGCCGCTGACAGGGTGGTCCGCCGACGGCACCGCGCGCGCCGTACGGCCGGAAAAAACCGCCCGATCCTGCCCCGTCCCGGCGGCTTTCCCGCGTCGTGCTTGCCGCGCGCGCAAGCCCTCCGCCGGCGACATGCAGCAGACGGAAGGAAGGTCCGCCGGGCTCCGGGGCGTCCGATCGTGTCCCGGAAAGTGGTGCGGTGAGCAGCGCGCGGGGCGCCGATGCGGGGCGTCCGGCTTGATGTCCTCCCACCCGCGATGCACCGGCATGTCCGCCGGCGGCGGTCGCGACCGCGGACGGCCCCGGCTTTCGACCGCCGAGGCAGGCGCAACCCTCTTCCGATTTCGTTTTCGCGTAGCCGACAGGAGCAACCGGTCGCTGCGCGAAGGCCTGGCGCGGCCCCAGCCTGTCGCGGCGTGCCCGTCGGTCCCGCGAGGAGGCGTGGCCCGGGAGGCCGCGCGGCCGGATCATCAGCTCGTCGACGGCTGCTTCCGCCGCGACGCAGCGGGATTCCCCGCCCGGTTGCCGGTCCGGCGCCCAACGGTCCCGGCCTCGACGGATCGATCGGTCCGCGGCCGCGCGCGAGCCGGTCTCGGTGTGACGTCGCGATGATGCCGGCACCCCTGCGCCCTCTCCCGACGGGAGCGTCGCCGTTTGGCGTGCCGTTCAGTCGGCGCCGTCTGCCGGCAGCGCGGCCGGGTCCGGCCCTGCGAGGGCCGCAATGGCGGCGGGGACGGCGGACGACAAGGCGAGAGCCCGTTCGCGTGCGTGCGCCGCGTCCTCGCCGACGATCTCGAGCGTCACGCCGATGGATCCGTGGGTGACCACCATGTGGGCCGTGGCATCGCCGGTTCCGTTCGCCCGGGTGCAGGTGGTGACCGCCGCCATCGTGTGGAGGCTCTCGGGCGACAGGGCCTCGGAGCCGAAGCTGCCGTCGCAACGGGCGGCCGCCCCGGCGACGAGGCGACGGCGCAGGCCGGCCGGGTCCGCGGCCTCGGCAGGGTCGGCGAGGGACAGGCGGCCGTTGCCCCCGCCGTCGAGCCAGCCGATGGCGTAGGCCGGGCCGTCGCCCACGAACATCTCGAATGGGCCTGCCGCGCCAGCGGAAAGGATGTTGGCGAGGAAGATCGCAGCGTCCCGCTCGAACAGGGCGGTATCGACGGCGCCTTCGGCGTCGGGCCCAGGGGCGGTCGCCGCAGCGGCAGACGGAGCATTGGAGGGTGACGGGGCATCCGGCGGGGGCGCCGAAGCGGCGGCTTCGGGCGCGGGCGCGGGCGCTGGCGCGGCGCGCGACAGGTCGATCCCGATGGAGGCGTTGCCGCCGGCCCCGCCGGTTCCCGCCCGCGGGGAGCGGCCACCGGCGGGCGGTGCGCCGGACGAGGCACCGGTCGCCCCGCCCGCGGCGAACGGGTTCGGGTCGGCGGCGAACGGGTTGCCGGAGGCGAGGAGCCTGCCCCGGTTCGTCTGGGCGCAGCCGCGCAGCCAGCGCAGTGCCCGGGACGAGCCACGCAGGCTGAAGTCGAACCGGGTGCCGACCGTCTGGACGTAGAGGACGTAGGCGCGACGGAACCGCTGGAAGAGCCAGTCCGAGTCCGACAGGTCGACGCGGACCTGGTTCGTGGTGCTCGCCGTTGCGGTGTAGGACAGGGGGCGCTGCCGGTCGAGCCAGAGGGACAGGGGGTAGGTGGCGCCCGGCTCCAGCCGCCAGGACCGGGACAGGAGCGCCATGCGGAAGTTCATGGAGGCGTCCACCGTCAGGCTGAGGAAGACACCGTTCACGTAGCTGACGGTGACCGCGCAATGGGTGAAGCGCCCGGACTGCGGATCGACGTAGGCATTGCCCTGCCAGTTGCCGATCGTGACCCGCTCCACCTCCCGCGGCGTGGCGTCGGCTGGAGCCGTGAAGGGCCAGGCCGCGAGACAGGCGAGGAGGGCCACTCCCACCCGGCGCGCCGGCCTTCCGCGGCCAGCTGCCACCCAGCGGCGCCTTGGCCCTGCGACCCCGATTGCGTCCCTCATCCCCCGCCCGCGTGCCCGCGAGCGCAGGACCGCGCGCGGGCGCCACCGGAACCGGCCCGAAAACCCCTGAAACGCCATCCTTCCTCGCCCCGCCACGACCGTGCGGCCGGCATGACCGGCCACGGCGGGAGACGGCCCGGACCGCCCCCACCGACCCTCTTGCCACCCTCGCCTTGCCCGGGGCTTGCCGTCGACGGGTCCCGCCCCGGCCGGCGCCTAGAACAGGAAGTAGCGCTGCGCCATCGGAAGGACCTCGGCCGGCTCGCACACGAGGAGCTCGCCGTCGGCCCGCACCGCGTAGGTCTCCGGGTCCACCTCGATCGCCGGCGTGGCATCGTTGAGCTTCATGGACGCCTTCGACGCCGCGCGGCAGCCGTGGACGGGCACCAGCTCCTTCTGGCAGCCGAGGCGCTCGGCGAGCCCGTCCTCGAGCGACACCGTCGACACGAACGTGACCGAGGAGGCGGTGCGCGCGCCGCCGTAGCTGCCGAACATGGGGCGCAGGTGGACGGGCTGGGGCGTCGGGATCGAGGCGTTGGGATCGCCCATCTGGGCGGCGGCGATGGTGCCGCCGAGGAGCACCAGGTCGGGCTTCACCCCGAAGAAGGCGGGCGTCCACAGGCACAGGTCCGCCCGCTTGCCCACCTCGATCGAGCCCACGTGCCTGTCGATCCCGTGGGTGATCGCCGGGTTGATGGTGTACTTGGCGACGTAGCGGCGGACGCGCAGGTTGTCGTTGCGGTCCGGGTCGCCCTCGAGCGCGCCGAACTGCACCTTCATCTTGTGGGCGGTCTGCCAGG
>CAZJNX010000280.1:0-5328 GCA_964547415.1 uncultured Hyphomicrobiales bacterium | reverse complement strand
TCGCCCAGGCCGTCGCCCGGTTCTTGTGCTGGGAGCGCTCGTTCTGGCAGGCGACCACGATCCCCGTGGGCATGTGGGTGAGGCGCACCGCCGAATCGGTGGTGTTGACGTGCTGGCCGCCCGCCCCGGAGGAGCGGTAGGTGTCCACCCGCACGTCCGATTCGTTCACCTCGATCTCGATGGTGTCGTCCACCACCGGATAGACCCACACGCTCGCGAAGCTCGTGTGGCGCCGCGCCTGGCTGTCGAAGGGGGAGATGCGCACCAGGCGGTGCACGCCCGATTCCGTCTTCAGCCAGCCGTAGGCCTTCTCGCCCTTGACGAGGATGGTGGCCGACTTGATGCCCGCCTCCTCCCCGTCGTGGATCTCGAGGACCTCGGTCCTGTAGCCCTTGCGGTCGCACCAGCGCAGGTACATGCGCATGAGCATCTGCGCCCAGTCCTGGGATTCGGTGCCGCCCGCCCCGGCGTGGATCTCGAGGTAGGTGTCGTTGTCGTCCGCCTCGCCCGACAGGAGCGCGTCCACCTGGCGGCGGCCGAGGTCGCTCTTGAGCGCCTTCAGGGCCTTCTCCGCCTCGACGATGACCTCCTCGTCCTCCTCCATCTCGCCGAGCTCGATCAGCTCGATGTTGTCGGACAGGTCCTTCTCGAGACCGCCGATCGCCTCGATCTGGGTCTCGAGCCGCTGCCGCTCGCGCATCATCGACTGGGCGCGCTGCGGGTCGTCCCAGATGGAGGGGTCCTCGGAGGCCGCGTTCAACTCCGCGAGGCGCTTGACCGCTTCATCCCAGTCAAAGATGCCTCCTCAGCAGGCTTATGGCCTGCCTGATCTCGTCGACGATCGCCTCGGTCTCGCTGCGCATGTCGTCCTTCGGTGCATGGGGTGATCGGGCGCCGGCGCGCCCCGCGGGCCGCCGGCGGGCCGACTAGAGCTAGACCTTCGGGCCGTCGGTGTGAAGGGGGCCGGGGGCGGCGGCCTTCGCCGCGGCGACCGCCTCGGCGATCACGGCCTCCTCGCCCACGTGGTTGGCGAGGAGGAGGACGAGGCGGGCCGACAGGGCCGCGCTCTCCTCCTCGGAAAGGCCCCGGTGGGCCTCGGTCAGAAGACGGTAGACGGCATCCGGATCGGCAAGGTTCGGCTCGGTCACGAGGCTGGCCATCCCTCACCCTCCCGTGCGCACGCGGCGGACGGCCTCGGCCACCCGCTCGCGGTCGAAGGTGCGCACGCGTGCGGCGAGGTGCCGGTCCGGGCGAACCACGTAGGTGGCGCCGGGCGTCGCGTCGCAGCGCGCGGCGAACTGGCCCGCCGGGTCGAGGAGCCCGTCCCCGATCACGACGAGCCCGGCGCCGGCCACCGCGTTCGGCCGGGCGCCGTTGGCGACGTGGATGACCGTCACCCCCTCCGGCAGGCTTTCGAGGAGGTGGCAGGGGGTGCCGTCGGGCCGCGCCATGGCGGCATCGGGCAAGACCCCGCCGAGGCGTGCCGTGCCGGCCCAGGCCTCCCGGTCCGGGGTCGTGATGGGGCTGTCGCACAGGGGTGGGGCGTAGGCCGAGGGGGTCGAGAGGCGACCGGAGTTGATCATCGCGCGGGCGAACGGGTGGTCCCGGGCGAGCGCCAGCACCGCGTCGCGCAGCCGCCGCTCCGCCGCCGAGCGGGGGGCGATGAAGTCGGTGGAGCGGGTGGAGTGGGCGATGTTCTCGTCCGCGGCGGCCGAGCGCTCCGTCTCGTAGGTGGCGATCAGCGCCTCGCCCGCCTCGCCTTTCAGGACCGCGGCGAGCTTCCAGGCGAGGTTCTCCGCGTCCTGGATGCCCGAGTTCGCCCCCCGCGCGCCGAACGGGGAGACCTGGTGGGCCGCGTCGCCCGCGAACACCACGCGCCCGTGCACGAAGCGCTCCATCCGCCGGCACTGGAAGGTGTAGACCGACACCCACGCGAGCGAGAAGTCCCGGTGGCCGAGCATCCGCTCGATCCGCGGGATCACGTTCTGCGGACGCTTCTCCGCCTCCGGATCCGCGTCCCAGCCGAGCTGCAGGTCGATCCGCCACACGTCGTCGGGCTGGCGGTGGAGGAGCGCGGACTGGCCGGCATGGAACGGCGGCTCGAACCAGAACCAGCGCTCGGTGGGGAAATCGGCGTGCATCTTCACGTCGGCGATGAGGAAGCGGTCCTCGAACACCTCGCCCTCGAACGCCGCCCCCACCATGGCGCGCAGCGGCGAGCGGGCGCCGTCGCAGGCCACCACCCAGTCGGCGGCGAGGCGGTAGGGCCCGTCCGGCGTCTCGACGGCGAGGATGGCGCCGTCCGGGCCGGGCTCGACCGCACTCACCCGGTTCGCCCAGCGGATCTCGACGCCCTCCCGGGCATTCGCCGCCTCCACCAGGAAGCGCTCCACGTAGTACTGCTGGAGGTTGATGAAGGCGGGCATCTTGTGGCCCTCCTCCGGCAGGAGGTCGAACGTCGTCACGTGGTCGTCCCGGTGGAAGACCTTGCCCACCTTCCAGGTGACGCCCCTGTCCAGCATCGGGCCGGCGACGCCGAGGCGGTCGAAGATCTCGAGCGTCTTCTTGGCGAAGCAGATGGCGCGGGAGCCCTCGCCGATGCGGGCGGCGTCGTCGAGAACGAGGGCCGGGACGCCGCGCCCGGCGAGGTCGAGGGCGAGGGAAAGGCCCACCGGCCCGGCCCCGACGATCACGACCGGGTGGCGAACGGGCGCCGCCGCGTCCTGGTCGGGGGAGCGGGCGTAGGCGAAGCGGTACGGATCGGCGGCGGTCGTGGCGCCGTTCATGGCTCACCTCCTGTGGCGTGCCGGCCGACGGGGCGGGTCTGGCGGCCGCTCCCGGCCCCCCGGGCCCGCCCCTGGCGGCGGACGGGGCTGCCCGGGGGCTTGCGCGGCGGCCCGTGGGCGCGGCGTCGCGGGAACGTTAACCGAATCTCAGTATTTACCGATTGCGGCCAGCGGGTCTTGCCTGTACCTGTTCTCACGACGACGCAAGGCTTACTTCACCCTCTACGCCGTCGCGGCCGCGGCGGTCCCTCCATCCTCGCCAAGGCATATTCCATGCGTTTCATCCCGCGTCCGTCCAGAGCCCTTCTCGCCGCGGCCTTCTGTGCGGCCTTTCTCGTCCTCGTGCCGGGCGAGAGCCGGGCCGCCAGCTGCTCGGCCATGAAGGCGGAGCTCGCCAGCCTGTCGAAGGGCGGGGGCGGGGTGTCCGCCGCCAACCGGCAGCAGATCGCGCGGCTCGAGCAGCGCGCACGCGCCAACGGCTGCCGGGGCAGCGCCACCTTCGGACGGCCGCAAAGATGCGCCGGGATCGACGCCCAGATCAACCGGCTGAGCGCCTCCCGGGGCGGCAACGCCCGGCGCATCCGCCAGCTGCAGCGCCGGATCGCCCGCCAGTGCAACGCCACCCGCCAGGCGAACCGCGAGGACCGGCGGCGCACCCCCGCCCGGCCAGCGCGGCTGCAGCAGACGCCGAGCGGCATCATCATCCACGGCACGCGCCCCGACAACGCCCGCGACGAGCGCTCGTCCGGCGGCGGCTTCTTCGCGCGCCTGTTCGGCGGTGCGGCCATCGAGGAGGTCCCGCGGGAGCGCGCCTCGCCGGGGGTGGAGCGGATCGTGCCGGAGAGCGAGCACCGGCGCGCCGGCGCGTCCGGCGGCGGCTCGTCCGGCTCGGGCCGCGGCGGCGTGATCCGGGGCGGCGGGCTCGTCACCTGGTGCGTGCGCCTTTGCGACGGCTACTACTTCCCGATGACCCGCGGCACGTCGAGCAGCAACTACGGCGAGGAACTCGCCATGTGCCGGGCACGCTGCCCGGGGGCGGACGTGTCGCTCTATTCGCACCGGCTCGGCAGCCAGCCCGAATCGATGCGCTCGGCGATCTCGGGCGAGCCGTATGTCGCCCTCCCGACGGCCTTCGTCTACCGCAAGACGTATGATACCGACTGCGGCTGTGCGCCGACGCCCGCCATGACGCGGGTCGCCCGGCGCGCGCCGGCGGACGAGGCGGGGACGGCGCGGTCGACGCGCGGGACCGGCATGGTGCTGTCCGGGGTGAGCCGTCCGGGTGCCGACACGGCGGACGGCCGCGTCCGGGCGACGCTGCTGCCGGCCGGGGCCACGGCGGACGGGACCGCCGACGGGCAGGCGGTGGGCGTCAGGACCGCATCCCTCGCCGCGGCGCCCGTCATCGGCGGGATCGCCTCGGACGCGGACGCGAGCGACGTGGCGGTCGCCCTGCAGGCCTATCCCGAGGGCACGGATTCGCAGACGCCGGAGTCGGAGCGGGCGGCTGCCTACCTCCGGAAGGCCGGCAAGCCGGAGGAGCAGCGGCCGGGCGCCGAGCGCCTTCCCTCGGGCGAGCTGTCCGAGGCCGAGCCGGCAAGTGCCGCCGCGAAGGCGGCCCCGCTGGATCTCCCGCCGCCCCCGCGGGAGGACGACGTGCCGCCCAACGCCGGTGGCCCGGCCCTCGCCCTCGCGGACACACCCGATCCGGCGAGCCCGGCCGAGCCGCTGCGCACCCGCACCATCGGCCCCCGCTTCTTCGCGGTTCGCACCGCGGTCGATCCGCCGGTCCTCGAGGACGCGGCGGTGGTCGCCGACCCGCCGGCGTCCGCCCCCTACGTCGTCTCGGAATAGGCGCCCCGCCCGCAGGCGCGGGCCCGCCGCGGGCGGGCGAACGCCGCACGCGGTCCCGGCCGGGCCAGACGGTGCACGCCGGTGGCGGCCGTGACGGACGGCGCTCGCCATGTCGCGTCCGCGCCCTCGAGGGGAAGGCTGAGCGTCGGTCCGCCGTCCCGGCGAAGCGGACAACCGTTCCGGCCCCGGCCTCCCGGCCGAGCGAGTGTCCGGCCCGCGGGCGCCGGACTGCGCCGTGCGGCGGCACCCTCGCGGGATCGAAACGCCGGGCGGGCGGCATCCACGGGCAGCAGTCGGAGCAGGCGATCCGCGGCCGCGCCCCGGCGCCTGACCCGCACCGACCGGGCGTGTTGCACGGGTCGCAACGCGCGTGCGACCGGCCGCACGGCCGGTCGGGGCGGTACGGCGATCGACGATCCGTTGGGGCGCCTTTCACCGACGGGGCCGTCGCAGGGATCGGCACGGCCCGACGGTCCGGAAACCGGCCGCGCCCCCGACGCAAGCGCAGCGATCGGGCGGGACGCGCGGCCCCTGTCGGCCGTGGAGACCGCTCCGCCTCCCGCAGGACGCCGGAAGACACACGGCGGGACGCCCTTCGGCGGGCACGGCGGACGGCGGCGGTCGCCGGCCGGGCGAGCCCGGTCAGTTGGTCTCCTCGGTGTTGCTGTCGATGAGGCCGTAGCGGCGC
>CAZJNX010000279.1:0-5378 GCA_964547415.1 uncultured Hyphomicrobiales bacterium | reverse complement strand
AGCCTACACCGTCTCGCGCCGCTCGTGAATCCTTTGTCTGTATCAGTGCACTAGCTGCCGCCGACTGGCCGGCGTCCTGCGCGACCCGGCAGCCCCCGGGCGCGAGCGCCGCGGGCGGGACACGCGGGGCGGTGGCCTTCCCCGCCCGGTCGGCGGTCGCCCGTCCCGGGCCCGGGGCGAGGCGTGCGACGCCGCTTCCGGATTGATCGGCCGGCCCGTTTCGTGGTTCTGCTCCGGCGGGGAGCGGCGCACCGGCCGCCGGTGCGCCGGCCTGGAGAATGGGGCCGACCGCGCCGCGCTCGCCCGCAAGGCGTCCGCCGCCCGGGCACGACGCCGGGCCGGCGGGACGCGGCCCCCCTCGCGGGTGTGGCGGAACTGGTAGACGCGCTGGATTTAGGTTCCAGTGGCTTCGGCCGTGGGGGTTCGAGTCCCCCCGCCCGCACCATTGCTTGCTCCTCGCCCTGTCGCGATCTGCGATCGCTTCGCTCCGCGGGCGCGCCGCATAGCCGGCGGTGGGCCGTCGCGTTCGCCGACCTTGGGTTCGAGCCGTCCCCGGTTGGGCGCACCATCGCCCGGGCCCCGGCGAACGTCGGCGGATCGGGCCCCTTCGGGCTCCCCGCCGGCGATGGGCACCGGGCCCGTCCCGCCGGCGGTCGTTCCGCGGGTGCCCGCCATTTCCCGGGCGTCCGGAACCATGGCCGGTCGATCGCGCCGCCCATGGAGCCGCCCCCGGGCGCGGACGACCTCGACCGATGAAGCGCGCCGCGCGGAACCTCGCGGGTCCCCGCGCGCCCTGCCGGGACATCCCGAGGGGCGGAGCCGACATCGTGAACGGGAAGACGGCGTCGGAGAGAAGGCCATCCCGTCGACCCGAGGGGACGAAATCCGGGACCGGCGCAGGACCCGTCGGGCGCCCTCGAATGCATATTCTCGCCCTTCGCGGCAGCGGAACTCTCTGCAAGGCTCTGCCTGCCCCGCCCCGGAAAATCAGGGCACTTTCGCGGAATACGCGATCACGTTCGAGATCCGCTGAAACCAAAGATCGCATGCGTGTATCCAGAGAGCCAAAGAAGAGGCCAACATGACGCCAGTCGTCAAACTTCCCGTTGCCGCTGCAATCCTTGTCGGGATCGCCGGCTGCGTCGAGACGAGCGGTGGCGGGAGCTCCGCGCAGGTGCCGCTCGCGCCGGGCGGTCCGCCGTTCATCACCACCATGGCCCCCGACGTCAGCCAGGCCGCGATCGACGCCTGCCGCACCGCGCTCGACGCGGCGACCGACGGCGACGTCCGCGTGGTCGGCGGAGAAACCTCCGAGGCCGCCACCGCCATCTACATGAGGGTCGGTGCGAACGGCGCGCCGTGGCGCTGCCTCGTCTCAGCGGACGGCGCCAACCCCTCGCTCATGTCCATGGGCGAGGAAGGAGCGGCATGAACGGCGGCGCATCCCACCCGGCCCCGCTCACCCACGAAGGGCCACGCGGGCGCGGCGCTGTGCCGGGGGCGGCGCTCCGCCGGGGCCGCCGCCGGACGGCGGGTGACCTCGCCCCCGAACCGCCCGCGTTCGCCAGCTGAGGCTGAGGACGGGGTGCGCACGGTCTGCAGGCTCGGGATCGGGCTCTACGCGCTCCTCTACCTGTCCGCGCTGGCGCTCGTGGCCATCGGCACCTTCGGCCTGTTCGGCCAGCCGCGCGATCCGCTCGCCGGCGCCTACCTCATGCCGCTCGGCCTGCCCTGGGTGCTCCGGCTCGATGGCCTGCCCGACGGGCTCGCACCCTGGGCCGCCGTCCTCGCCCCGCTCGTCAACATCGGCCTGCTGCTCGGCCCGTGTCTCGCCCTGTCGCGCGGCCGCCCGGCGTGAAGCGCGGCCCCGCGCCAGCGACCAAGCTCGCTTCGACAGGACGCGCGGGATGGCTGGCCGGCGTCGCGCCGCGACGGGCCGACGGCCCTCGCCGACGCCGTCTGCCGTCTTCGCCCTCATCGTCGTGGTCGGCATCATCCGGCCCCCGTGGTCCCGTGGCCCCGTGGCCCCGTGGTCGCGGGGCCTCGCGTCGAGCCGCCCGCACCGCCGGCCCGCTTCCCCCGGGGCGGCCATCTTCCCAAGGGGCCCGCGGTCGGCTATTGGGCGTCTCTTGACCCTGAGGAGAGGGCGGGGCACGACGGCCCCGTTCGGGCGGAGGCCGCCGGCCGCCCCGCGGCGCCGCCTCGTCGCCGGACCGCCCTCGGACATCTTTTTCGGATCGGGGCCGACGGGCGCGGCCGCCGCCGCCACCAGCGCGACGATAGGGACCATGCAGGTAAACGAGACACGCGTCGAAGGCTTGAAGCGCGAACTGGAGGTGACGGTGCCCGCCGCCGACCTCGACCAGCGCCTCAACGAGTACCTCCACGACCTCAAGGGCAAGGTGCGCATCAAGGGCTTCCGCCCCGGCAAGGTGCCGGTCACGCACCTGAAGCGCCTCTACGGCAAGTCCGCCATGGCCGAGATCGTGCAGAACGTCCTGCAGGAGAGCGTGCGCTCGGCGGTGGAGGAGCGGGACGAGAAGCCCGCGCTGCAGCCCGACGTGGACGTGGACGAGGCGCGCATCGAGAGCGTGATCGCGGGCGAGTCCGACTTCTCCTTCAAGATGAGCTACGAGGTCCTGCCGAAGATCGAGCTCGGCGGCTTCGACGCCATCACCGTCGACAAGCCGGTGGCGGAGGTCGACCCTGAGGACGTGGAGCGTGAGCTCGCCGAGCTCGCCGAGCGCAGCCGCAGCTACGCCGACAAGGAAGGCGCCGCCGGCGACGGCGACAAGCTCACCGTCAGCTTCGTCGGCAAGATCGACGGGGAGCCGTTCGAGGGCGGGGCGGCCGAGGACGTGGAGCTCGTCATCGGCCAGGGCCGCTTCATCCCCGGCTTCGAGGAACAGCTCGCCGGCGCCACGGCGGGCGAGGAGCGCACCATCGCCGTCACCTTCCCCGAGGACTACCAGGCCGAGCACCTCGCCGGGAAGGAGGCGACGTTCGACGTGAAGATGTCGGCCGTCGCCGCGCCCGAGCCCGTCGAGTTGAACGACGCCCTCGCCGAGCGGCTGGGCCTCGAGGACCTCGGGAAGCTGAAGGAGGCGATCGAGGGCCAGCTGCGCCAGATGCTCGACGAGGCGAGCCGCCAGAAGGTCAAGCGCCGCCTCCTCGACGCCCTCGACGAGCGATACGACTTCGCCCTTCCCGAGAAGCTGGTGGAGTCCGAGTTCGACGTGATCTGGCGGCAGACCACCGAGGAGCTCGCGAAAGCGGGCCGGACCTTCGAGGACGAGGGGACGGACGAGGAGAAGCTGCGCGATGAGTACCGCCGGATCGCCGCGCGGCGGGTCAAGCTCGGCCTCGTCCTGTCCGAGGTGGGCGACAGCGCCAAGGTGGAGGTCACCGACGAGGAGATGCAGCGCGCCCTCATCGAGCGCGTCCGGCAGTTCCCCGGCCGCGAGCGGGAGGTGTTCGAGCTCTACCGGAAGAACCCCCAGGCGATGGCGAGCCTGCGCGCCCCGGTTCTCGAGGAGAAGGTGGTGGACTATCTCCTCGAGCTCGTGACGGTGAACGAGACCCCGGTGAGCCGTGAGGAGCTCCTGAAGCCCGACGAGGACGAGACCGATCCGCTCGCGGCGGCCCGCGGCGAGGCCGGGACCGAAAGCGGCGAGGGCGGGACGGCCGGCGAGGCGTCCGCGGACAAGACGGGCGGCTAGCGCGCCGCATAGACGACGGGAACGCGAGGGCCGACCATGCCCGCCGCCGGACCGTCCCGGCGGCGGACGGTCGCGCCATGATCGAAAGGACGTCACCCATGAAGGATCCGGTCGACTTCTACATGAGCACGCTGGTGCCGATGGTGGTCGAGCAGTCGAACCGCGGCGAGCGCGCCTACGACATCTTCTCGCGCCTCCTGAAGGAGCACATCATCTTCGTCACCGGCCCGATCGAGGACACGGTGGCGACACTGGTATGCGCCCAGCTCCTGTTCCTGGAGGCGGAAAACCCCAACAAGGAGATCGCCCTCTACATCAATTCCCCCGGTGGGATCGTGACGTCGGGCCTTGCGATCTACGACACGATGCAGTTCATCCGTCCGCCGATCTCCACGCTGTGCATCGGCCAGTCGGCGTCCATGGCCTCTCTCCTGCTTTCCGCCGGCGAGAAGGGAATGCGCTTCTGCCTGCCCAACGCGCGCATCATGGTGCACCAGCCTTCCGGCGGCTTTCGCGGGACGGCGGCCGACATCGAGTTGCACGCCCGGGAGATCATCGCCCTGAAGCGGCGCCTCAACGAGATCTACCAGAAGCACACCGGCCAGTCCCTCGACCGGATCGAATCGGCCCTCGAGCGCGACTTCTTCATGACGCCCGACATGGCCAAGGAGTTCGGCCTCATCGACCAGGTGATCGACAGCCGCGCCTCCCTGCAGTCCGCCTCCTGACGCCGCCCCGGCCGGCCCGCGGCGGCTTGCCGCGCGGGCCGGACGACCCCATCTGCTTCCCGTCGACGCGGCACGGGCGCCGGTGTCCGCCCGCGCGTTGCCATCCCCTGCGGGCGCATTATGGTGGGGTGGCGGGGGCCGGTCCACGCCCGCCGCGCGCTGGGAACCGCATCCTGACGCGGGATTTACCGTTCCGTAAGCCGGCAAGGGTTGATCTGCGGCAAGGCCGCGTGGTTGCATGCCGGCATTATCACCGGCACGGGCCCGCGGCCGCCCGGGGGGCGCGGCCCTCCGGCGGCGGGCGGGCGAACGGGCCGGCCCGCAGGCAAGGACAGTCCCTCGGGACGGCAGGGGTTTTTGAATGAGCAAGGCATCCGGCAACGACAGCAAGAACACGCTCTACTGCTCGTTCTGCGGCAAGAGTCAGCACGAGGTGCGCAAGCTGATCGCCGGACCGACGGTGTTCATCTGCGATGAGTGTGTCGAGCTGTGCATGGACATCATCCGCGAGGAGAACAAGTCCTCGCTGGTGAAGTCGCGCGACGGAATTCCGACGCCCGCCGAGATCCGCAAGGTGCTGGACGACTACGTGATCGGGCAGCAGTCGGCGAAGAAGGTCCTGTCGGTTGCGGTGCACAACCACTACAAGCGCCTCAATCACGCGACCAAGAACAACGACGTCGAGCTGTCCAAGTCGAACATCCTGCTGATCGGCCCCACCGGCTGTGGCAAGACTCTACTCGCCCAGACATTGGCGCGCATCCTCGACGTCCCGTTCACGATGGCCGACGCGACGACCCTCACCGAGGCTGGTTACGTCGGCGAGGATGTGGAAAACATCATCCTCAAGCTGCTTCAGGCGGCGGACTACAACGTCGAGCGGGCGCAGCGCGGGATCGTGTACATCGACGACGTCGACAAGATCAGCCGC
>CAZJNX010000278.1:0-5382 GCA_964547415.1 uncultured Hyphomicrobiales bacterium | reverse complement strand
CGCTGTCCCAGCAGCTGGCGAACATCCGGCAGTTCAACATCGAGATCAACTTCGACCTCAACTCCGCGCGCATCCGCCCGGAGAGCTACGAGGCGGTCGGAGTCATCGCCGATGCGCTCCACACGCCGTACCTCATGGGCCAGCGCTTCGTGGTCGTCGGCCACACCGACGCCTCCGGTCCGCGCGAGTTCAACCTGAAGCTCTCGAAGGAGCGGGCAGCGAGCGTCTACGACGCGCTCACCACCACCTTCCACGTGCCGAAGAGCCAGCTGGTCGCGGCGATCGGCCTCGGCGAGGAGCAGCTCCAGGACCCGTCGAACCCGACCGCGGCGGTGAACCGGCGCGTCCAGATCATCAACCTCGGCGAATGAGCCGGGGCGCCGCCGGCCGCCCCCCGCGGCCGGCGGCGCGCCTCGCTCAGCTCGCCGTGTTGAGGACGGTGACGGCGCGGCGGTTCTGGGACCAGCACGATTCGTCGTCGCACACGGCGACCGGTCGCTCCTTGCCGTAGGAGATGGTGCGGATCCGGCTCGCCGACACGCCCTTGCCGACGAGGTAGGAGCGCACGGCCGCCGCCCGGCGGGCGCCGAGGGCGAGGTTGTACTCGCGGGTGCCGCGCTCGTCGGCATGGCCCTCGATGGTGACGGTGTAGCGCGGGTACTGCTGCAGCCAGCGGGCCTGGCGGTCGAGGGTGGCGGCCGCCGTCGGGCTGATGGTGGACTGGTCCACCGAGAAGAGGACCCGGTCGCCCACGTTGACGACGAAGTCCTGGGCAGAGCCCGGGGTGGCCGCGCCGCCGGTGGCGGAGGGGTCCGGCGTCCGCGCGCAGCCCGCCGCGAGCAGCGCGAGGGAAACAACGAGGCCGATCCCCACCCGGCCGGCCCTGCGGCGGGTGATGGAAGCGCCGGCCCGCGGTCCGTCGAAAGCCGTCATGTCCTGTCTCTCCGTTGGCGCCGCAACGGGCTCGCCGGTGCGGCCATGCCCCGTTGCGGAGCCCGCCCTGCGCCTCGCCTTCCCGCCGTTTCGCGCGGCGGCGTGCTGCAAGGGATGGCGCGGCTTGGTGAACGCCCGGTTTCCGGGGCGCGGAAAATGCGCGTTTCCCTCTCCGGCGATCGCCGGGCGGCCGCCCCCGTCACCGTCAAGCCTCCGCGTGCCGGCCCCCGCGGCCGCCGTCCCGCTCCCGGGACGGCGAATCGGCTCGCGCCGTCGGGTGTCGGGCCGTGCACCCGCCCTGCCCGGCGTCGGCGCGGCTCCCCTATGGCGGCTTGCGGCGGCCGTGGCAACGTCATCCACCGGGGGCGAGCCATCCCGTCCGATTGCAGCCGGCCGCCGCGGCGGCGAGGCGCCCGGCCGCCCGCTCGCGGCCGATGAGGGGCAGGAGCGGCCCGAGCTCGGGCCCCGAGGCGCGGCCGGTGAGCGCGCGCCGCAGCGGCATGAAAAGGGCCTTGCCCTTGCGCCCCGTCCGCTCTCTCACGGCCGCCGTCCAGGCCCGGAAGGTCTCGTCCGACCAAGGTTCGGGCGGCAGGACCGCCAGCGCCTCGGCGAGGAACGGGGCG
The DNA here is from genome assembly GCA_964547415.1 of uncultured Hyphomicrobiales bacterium. Classification (GTDB taxonomy): domain Bacteria; phylum Pseudomonadota; class Alphaproteobacteria; order Rhizobiales; family Amorphaceae; genus CAZJNX01. The sequence continues at coordinate 3,826 of CAZJNX010000278.1, read as the reverse complement.
TCGTCCGGATCGGCGAGCGCGCCCCCGGGCGGCGGGCCCGTCACCACGCGCCACCAGTCGGCCGCCTCCGGCACGCGGGAGACGTTCGCCCGCACCGCCCCCCAGAAGGCCGCGCCCCCGCCGACGCCGAGCGCCGCGAGCCGCCCCGCCACGTCCTCGTGAGACAGGGCGTGGACGAGGATCGCGTTGAGCCCGTCGAGCTCGGCCGGCTCGATCCGGGCGGGCGAGCGGGAAACGGCGGACAGGTCCAGCCGCTCCCCGAGGGCGTCCGCGCTCGCCACCGCCTCCACCGGCAGGGCGGTCCCGGTGAGGGCGGCGAGGGAGGCGACGGCGCCCGGCTCGTAGCCCGCCTGCCTGAGCGAGCGCAGGGACAGGCTGCCGCTGCGCTTCGACAGGGGCTCTCCGTCCGGGCCGGCCACCAGGTTGTGATGGCCGAAGGCGGGCGGCTCGGCGCCGAGGGCCCGGAAGATCGCCACCTGCACGCCGGTGTTGGTCACGTGGTCCTCGCCGCGGACCACGTGGGTGATCCCCATGTCGATGTCGTCGACGACGGAGGGGAACATGTAGAGCCAGCTCCCGTCCGCCCGCATGATGACGGGGTCGGACACGGCGGCGAGGTTCACCGTCGTCTCGCCGCGGCACAGGTCCCGCCACGTCACCCGCGCCTCGGGCCCCGCAGCGCCCGGCTCCACCGGCAGGCGGAAGCGGTAGTGGGGCCGCCGGCCCTCGGCCTCCAGGCGCGCCCTGTCGTCGGCCGTAAGAGCGAGGGCCGCCCGGTCGTACACCGGCGGCAGGCCCCGGGCGCGCTGCAGGCGCCGCCGCCGGTCGAGCTCCTCCGGCGTCTCGTAGGCGCGATAGACGAGGCCGCGGGCGAGGAGCCCCTCGAACGCCTCCCGGTACCGGTCGAGCCGGTCGGACTGGCGGACCGTCTCGTCGGGCGGGATGCCGAGCCAGGCGAGGTCCTCGGCGATCGCCTCGGCGAATCGCTCCTCGGAGCGCTCCCGGTCGGTGTCGTCGAGGCGCAGGAGGAAGGTGCCCCCCTCCCGGCGGGCGATGAGGGCGTTGTAGAGGGCCGTCCGCGCGTTGCCGACGTGGAGGTAGCCGGTGGGCGAGGGGGCGAAGCGGACGCGGGGCGCCATCAGCGGTCGCGGAAGCGGTTGGTGATGGGGTAGCGCCGGTCCCGCCCGAAGTTCTTCCGGCTGATCTTGACGCCCGGGGCCGCCTGCCGCCGCTTGTACTCGGCGACGTAGAGAAGGTGCTGGACGCGGGCGACGGTCGCCGCGTCGAAGCCCTCCGAGACGATGGAGGAGACGCTGCGCTCCTCCTCCACGAGGCGCACGAGGATCGCGTCGAGGAGGTCGTAGGGCGGCAGGCTGTCCTCGTCCTTCTGCCCCTCGGCGAGCTCGGCCGTCGGGGGCTTCGCGATGACGCCTTCCGGAATCACGACGCCCTCCGGCCCGAGACAGCCCGCCGGGCGATGGCCGTTGCGCCAGCGGGACAGGCGGAAGACGTCGGTCTTGTAAAGGTCCTTGATCGGATTGAAGCCGCCGTTCATGTCGCCGTAGAGGGTGGCATACCCCACCGACATCTCCGACTTGTTGCCGGTGGTGACGACCATGCCGCCGAACTTGTTGGAGATCGCCATCAGCAGCGTGCCGCGCACGCGGCTCTGGATGTTCTCCTCCGTCACGTCCCTCTCGCGGCCCGCGAAGAGCGGCGCGAGGGCGGCCTCGAAGCCCTCCACCGCGGGCGCGATGGGGACGGTGTCGTAGCGCACCCCGAGGGCTTCGGCGACGGCGGCCGCGTCGCGGATGCTGTCAGGGGAGGTGTACCGGTAGGGCAGCATCACACAGTGGACCCGCTCGGGCCCCAGCGCGTCGACGGCGATCGCCGCGCAGATCGCCGAATCGATGCCGCCCGACAGGCCCAGCACCACGCCCGGAAAGCCGTTCTTGTTCACGTAGTCGCGCAGGCCGAGGACGCTCGCCCGCCAGTCCGCCTCATCGAGGTCGGGAAGCCTCGCCTCAGGCCCCTCGGCGAGGCGCCAGCCGTCCGCGCCGCGCTGCCAGAGGGTGGTGAACAGGCCCTCCTCGAACTGGGGCGCCTGGAAGGCGAGGCTGCGGTCCGCCGAGAGGCCGAAGGAGGCGCCGTCGAAGACGAGCTCGTCCTGCCCGCCCACCTGGTTCGCGTAGACGAGGGGCAGCCCGCTCTCCACCACGCGGGCGACGGCCACCTGCAGGCGCTGGTCCACCTTGGCGCGGTTGTAGGGGGAGCCGTTGGGAACGAGCAGGATCTCCGCGCCCGTCTCGGCGAGGCACTCCACCACGTCCTCGACCCAGATGTCCTCGCAGATCGGCACGCCCACCCTGACCCCGCGGATCGGGACCGGGCCGGGCATGGGCCCCTCGGCGAACACCCGCTTCTCGTCGAAGACGTCGTAGTTGGGCAGGATCACCTTGTGGCGCACGGCCGTGACGGCCCCGTCCTCGAGGCAGGCGACGGCGTTGGTGAGCCGCCCGTCCTCCCGCCAGGGAAGGCCGAGGAGGACGGCCGGCCCGCCGCCCGCGGTGGCCGCGGCCACCTCCTCGAGGGCGGCGCGGCAGGCGTCCACGAAGGCGCCCTTTAGGACGAGGTCCTCCGGCGGGTAGCCCGCGAGGAAGAGCTCGGGGAAGAGGAGGACGTCCGCCCCCGCCTCCGCGGCCTCCCGGAAGGCGGCGATCGCCTTGTCGCGGTTGCCGGCGACGTCGCCCACCGTCGGGTTGAGCTGGGCGAGGACGACCCGGAGCGTGTCCGCCATGGCCCGTCTTTCCTTGCGTTGCGCCGGCGCGCTGGCCGGCTTCGTCCGCCGCACCTAGCGCCTTGCGGCGGCGCCCGCAACGCGCCGGGCGAGCGGCCCGTGGGCGCGCGCCCCCCGCACGCGGCAGGCGAGCGGGCGCGGGCGGCACCACGGCCGCTCCGCCGGGAACGGCCGCGGCGCCGTGTCATTCAAGGATTCGCCGGGCGCATCGGGCGCACGGCTTCGCGCCAAGGGAGCATCGCCATGAAGGCCGTGAACGCAATCGCGCTCATTCTCATCATCGTGGGCGGGATCAACTGGGGCCTGATCGGCCTTTTCGATTTCAACCTGGTGTCGGCGATCTTCGGCATCGACACATGGCTGACAAATCTCATCTACATTCTGGTCGGCATTGCGGCGATCTATGGTTTCGTGCTGTTGCGCCCGGTGATGTCGAACGGCCGGACCGCACCCGCAAGGGCCTGACGCCCCCCGGCGGCGCCGCGGCGCCGCCGCCCCCCGGTCAGGCGGGGGCGCCGCCCGGCGCCCGCTCGCCGAACTGGAGGGCATGGAAGCGGGCGTAGAGCCCCTCCGCCGCGAGAAGGGTGGCATGGTCCCCCGTCTCGGCGACGCGCCCGCGGTCGAGCACCACGATCCGGTCGGCGGCCCGGATGGTCGCGAGGCGGTGGGCGATCACCAGCGTGGTGCGGCCCTTCGCGAGACGGGCGAGGGCCTCCTGGATCGCGTGCTCGCTCTCCGCGTCGAGGGCGCTCGTCGCCTCGTCGAGGAGGAGGATGGGCGCGTCCTTCAGGAACGCCCGGGCGAGCGCCACCCGCTGCCGCTCGCCGCCCGACAGGCGCGTGCCGCGGTCGCCAACCATGGTGTCGTAGCCCTTCGGCAGCCGCTCGATGAAGGCGTCTGCCGCCGCGAGCCGCGCCGCCTCCTCGATCTCGCCGCGGCTGGCGCCCATGCGGCCGAAGCCGATGTTGGCGGCCACCGTGTCGTCGAACAGCATCACGTCCTGGTTCACCACCGCGATCGCCTCGCGCA
>CAZJNX010000277.1:0-5385 GCA_964547415.1 uncultured Hyphomicrobiales bacterium | reverse complement strand
GTCTTCCGGGGGCACGAGGCGGGCGATGTAGGTCTGGGTGAGGTTGCCGCCCGTGGGCCCCGCGAGGTCGGCCGTGTCCTGGAAGATGACGAAGCGGCCGCCGGTGTCGATGGCATCGATCCGGAAGAGGGGCCGCTCCGCGCCCACCAGCACGCCGTCGCCCGCGCCGTCCCCATCGAGGTCGAGGTCGATCCGCGCCAGGGTGTCGGTGCCGAGGTCGAGATAGTGGAAATCATCCAGCGCGTCGGCGTCCTCCGCCACGAGCGGCGCGTCGGACATCACGATCAGCCCGTCGCCGTCGCGGATGAGGTGGACGTCGAGGAGGCGCGGGACCGTGTCGTCGTCCCGCCGCCCGACCCGCTCCAGCCGGTCGTCCGGCGGGGAGAGGTACCAGGCCGATCCGTTCACGCCCGCCGGATCGTCGACGAGCCCGGGCACGAGGCTGCGGTCGCGCGTGAGGAACAGGACCGTCGAGGCCGTCGTGGTGATCTCGGTGCCGAACTGCCCGCTGGTGGAGCCGGCCCCCGCGCCGCCGCCGGTGATGTCCGTGAGGAGCGTGACGGCCCCGCGATCGGTGTCGATCCGGTACAGGTCGAACGCGCCGTTGCGGTCGACGAGGGGCACGAGGGGCGCCTGGGTGGACAGCACCGCCTGGCGCGCGTCCACGTCCCACAGGATCGGCTGGTTGAGCGCGACGGCGACGTCGCCTTCGGGCCCGAACAGCTCCGGCGGAAACAGCCCGGTGTCCTCCAGGCGCCGGACGCGGCCGCCGGGCCCGTCGACCAGATAGGCGGTGAAGCCGAAGGTCCCGAACCCGCCGGGGGCGAGGCCGGGCAGGGTTCCGTCCGCCGCCACGATGATGCGCCCGTCGGGCAGGACGGAAAGGACGGACGCCTCGACGGGCTCGCCCTCCCTGTCGGTCAGCAGCGGGGTGGCGGTGCCGTCCTCCACGTCCCAGGCGACGGCCGGGCCCCCGCGCACATCCGCCACGATGGTGCGCTCGTCGAGCCAGCCGACGGGATCGACCCGTGGATCGCCGTCGAAGACGAGGTCGCGCAGCGGGGCGAGCGACAGCTCACGGATCGTGCCGTCGGCGATATCGTAGACGCCGAGGCCGCCGAACGCGTTGGGCACCGGCGCGCCGTCGATCACGCCTTCCTGTACGCGGAACAGGTAGATCTCGTCGTCCGGCGACAGCCCCACCGCCTTGTCGAAGGGGAGCATGATCTGGTTCTGGTCGAACGGTGACCCGTCGGCGGTGAGCGAGATCTGGGTGACGTCCGTGAGGACGGCGAGACGTTCGGTCATGGCTTCGTCATCTCGTTCGCAGGGGCGACCCTCGATCGACCGGTGGCGGCAGGTCCCGTTGCGGCCGAGATACGGCAGGACGATGATGTGGACGACAAGACCTGTCAATCGGAAAATCTATCGACCGGCCTCACGCAGTTTCATGCATGCCAGATGACCGCTCGCGGCGAGGAGCCGCTCACGAAAACGCGGGACGGCAAGGAAAAAATCGCTGACCGGCGTCTGCGATGCTGCCACGCGCCTTTCGCAAGCGGCTGAGGTTGCTCCTCGTTTCGCGGAGCCGGCTGCGACCGGGGCGCGTGCGACCCGCTCGTGCGCTTCTGCCGGAAGCCCGGGACGAGGGACCGGTGGGGACGGTACGGGCGGGGCCGGCGTCGCGGTGCGAGGCGATCCCGGGCGCGGGATGAACCGCGGCCGCTTCCACCGCCCGGTCCGCGCCGCGGCCCCCGCCCCGTCTTGCGGGTGCGGCGGACCGGCATGCCTCCTCGGCGCGGGCGATCCGCGCGAGCGGCCACTGCCGCCCTGGCGGGCCGGCACTGCCGCCCTGGCGGGCCGGCACTGCCGGGGCCGAGGGCCGCTTCCGCGTCCCCGGATCGGGAGGACCGGCCGCGCCACGAGGATGACGCGCGCGGCAACTGCCGTCTCTTCCCCGACGCGTGGCCGGGCCGGCGACGCTGCGAGACGAACGGGGGCGCATGGGCCGTGGCCGCTGCCGGAGACGGTCGACCGCCGCTGGCGAGCTGTCGCGTGCCGGCAAGGCCGACACGGGGACGGTGAGGCCGATCGACCGCCGACGGGTCGTCCCGCGCCGGGGGATCGTGCGGGCGGCCCGGTTCGCGCGGCCCCGGCGGGCCGTCGCGCGGCCGCCTTGCTGACCGCGCCGGTGGAGTGCCTCGCCTTGCCGGATCGCGGCGCGCAGGCAGCCGCGAACCCCCCGGTGCCGGCACCGGGCGGTGCGGGCGGCCCACGGACGGCGAGCCGCCGCCGTCGGAACGGCTCGGGCGGGAGCGATGTCGCTCGCCCGAGGCGAGGAGGCCCTGCAGCCCGCCGGCGCGCCGTCGGCTTGGCTCCGGTGCGTGACGGCCAGGCGGTCGGGCGGCACCGTCGCCGTCCGCGCCCGCCGACGGCGACTCTCATCCCGCCCATGAGCCATGCGTCACGGCGGGCGCGCGGCGCGATCGCAGGGCGGTGGACCGGGCCGGAGATGCCGGCCGATCACCAACGCAGCCGCCGGCAGCGACGCCGCGCGGTCAGCCGAGACGCGTGCGAATGTCGTCGAGGAGGGCGAGCCGTTGCTTCTTCAGATCTTCGAGATGGAAGTCGTCCATCGGCTCCACGTTCGTCTCGCCCCGATGGATTGTCCGATTGATCTCGTGGTATTGCTCGGCAAGGCGCGCGAAATGAGCGTCCTCGGCCTTCAGGGCGCGGATGCGCTCGGCCTTGTCGGGAAATGCTTCGGCGAGCTCGTGTGGAACGTGGCTCAACGGGATCTCTCCTCCATGTTCGGCAGGTGCGCGGCCGGTGCGGCCGCAGGGTCGCGCCACGGTGGGGCGAGCACGTTCGGCCGGCCATGCGCCAGATCAAATTCGGGTCGGATCGACCGACGGGGATCGGGCCGAACGGGACCGTGAGGGACGAAACGGCCCCCTCGCAAACACCGGGTGGCCGGCATAATGTGCCGATCCGCCACCCGGTGCCGGCGCAATGTGCCGGAGACGACCGGTGGAGCATGCACCGGTTCCTGCAAGCGGAGCGACAGGCGGAAAACGCCTGCATCGCCGCCCCGGCGCCGGTGAAAACCTCCGGCGCGCACGACCGGCGGATTATGCGCCGGCCGAAATTCCCGTAGCGAACCCCTATCGGGGCAGGCTTGTGCGGGGGTTGCCGCCGGAAGGCCGCGCAGCGCCCTCCGCTCCGGTCTCCCGCGGCCGCGACCCGCGTCGTCGGCCTCGACCAACAGGTAGGCCGGCGCCCGCGCGGAGGCTGTGACGGCCGTCACGGCCCCGTCGAATGTGCCGATGGCGACGGGAAGGCGCCGGCCGCGAGGGGCCGAGCGGGTCCTCGCCCGGCCGGGACCGGCTTGCGGCCGGGCGGGGCGGGCGAGGGCGACGACCGGGCCGCGGAAATCAGCGGGGCGCGCGCGGGATGGGGCGGGGGCCGGAACGCCTGCCGCGATCGTCGCCGTTTCCCGGGATCGCCCCCGTGGTCCGCGCGAGGCTACCCGGCGAGCTCGCCGGCCCGTGCCGCTGCCGGATCGCCTCGCTCGCCGGGCTCGCGCCGCACGCCCGCGACGGCTGAACGTGACGCGGCACCCGCCGCATCCGCGGCGGCCGGCGCTGCAGGGAAGGCGCGAGCGGCTGAAGGCGAAGGGCAAGCCGGGAAGGCCGTCCCGATCGCCTGCGGCAGACAGCTTCGCCTCGTCCCCGACGGGATCGTTCGGGCCGCCGGGCCGCCGAAAGCGCCACGGTCCGCGACCGTGCGAAGGCCTCGGCCTCGAGATCATTGCCGCGGAGCCGCCGTCGCTCGCCAATCCCGGGCGACGACGGCACGGGAGCCCCGATCGACCTCTCCGCGCGCCTGGCGCGGGGCCGCGACACAATCGCGCACCGACTTTATCGCCGAAAGGTTGACATCGGCGCCCGCAAAGACCGATTGTGGCAGCCGAATGGCGCCGCCGTCTGGACGGGATCGGGGTGGCGCGAGCCCGACGTCGCCCGGTTCGCCGAAGCGGGGGCACGGGAAGGACGGACGGGCGCCGAATACCTGACCAGATGCGCGCGGCGCGGTTCGGACGTCCAGTGGGCCGGGCTTGGTGGCGGCGTGCACCGGGGGCGCTCGATGAGTCAGGATATCGCCTTGCTGACCGACGTCGTTCGGATCTCCGAGCGACCGGACGGGTCGGTCATCGACCTCAGTTTTCAGGGTCTCGGTTTCTCGCCCGACGGCAGCTACCTCGTCCTGAGCGGGGAGGAGGGCGTCCTTTCCGGATCGTCCTCCGCTACCTGGGTCCCGATCGGCTACGAGATCGCCACCGGCACCCTGACCGAGCACGCCGCCCCGGTCGGCGACGACTTCGGCATCCCGATCGGCTGGGTGGACGAAAGCACCGTCGCCTTCGACAAGCAGCTGTTCGGGGAGGGCTATTCCTTCACGCTCGACCTCGCCACGGGCGAGACCGCGCCGATCGCGGTTCGCGCCGACGGCAGCCCGGCGAACATGGAAGTGCTGAACGTCCTGCCCGATGGCCGGATCATCGCCTCGAGCTCCGACACCCTGCGGCACAGCGACGACACGCTTTCGGGCTTCGATGTCGCCTACCTGATCGATCCCGAGACCGGCCGGACCATCCGGCTCGATCAGGCCGGCCTGTTCCCGGCCGCCATGTTCGAGAACGGAACGTTCAACGTGCGCCAGGACGCGTTCCCGCAGGTCAGCTGGAGCGAGGACGGCCGCTACGCGGTGCTGGAGACCGACGCGTCCCTGCTGCCGGGGCTCGACCGCAACGACCTGTTCGATCTCTACCGCATCGATACCGAAACCGGCGCCGTCACGCTGCTGTCGCGCTACCCGAGCGGGGGCGCCGGGCCGGGCGAACCAATTCCCAACTATCGCCCGCAGGTGTCGCAGGACGGTGAAACCGTGCTGTTCAACTGGAGGACACCGTCGTTCGGGCGCTCGGGCGAGTTCCTCTACCTGCCCGACGGGCGCATTCGATGGGCGGCCGAGAACCCGGACGGGACCCAGGCGCTGATTCAAGACGGGAGGCTGCTGCCCGACGGCAGCGCGATCATCGCGTCTTCGAGCGCTCGGCTGGTCGCTGCCGACACCGACACCCTCCCGGATCCCTACCTGATCGACGTGGCGACGGCCGAGGCCGTGCCGATCGACATCGACGCCGACGGCGACGGGGCGCCGGACGGGATCGCGACGAGGCCGGACCAACCGTTTTCCCTGGGCTTGCCCTTCGTCAGCCCCGACGGCGCCCTCGCGGCGTTCTGGGACTTTGGCAACGTGGTCGGCACAGAGCCCGGGGAGATCATCCTCGCCCGCCTCGAGCAGCCCGGCACCGGCCCCACG
>CAZJNX010000276.1:0-5390 GCA_964547415.1 uncultured Hyphomicrobiales bacterium | reverse complement strand
ATCACGATCCTGTTCGTGGAGCACGACATGGAGATCGTCGCCCGCTTCGCCGACCGCGTGCTCGCCTTCTACGACGGGACCGTGTTCGCCGACGGCCCGCCCGCGAAGGTGCTCGCCGAGGAGGAGGTGCAAAAGCTCGTCACCGGCACGCCCCACGTGCCGGCCGCTGCGGGCGGCGCCGCGCCGTCCGGGGCGAAGGAGGCGTCGAATGCTTGAGGTGCGGGACCTGTCGGTGGCCATCGGCCCCGTCGCCATCCTGAGGAACGTCACGTTCGAGGTGGGCGAGGGGGCCTTCCACGGCCTCATCGGCCGCAACGGCGCGGGCAAGACCACGCTCCTGCGCGCCGTCATGGGCCTCATCAAGGCGGACGGGGCGGCCGTCTTCGACGGCACGGACCTCCTGCCGGCCCCGCCCCACGCCCGCGGCGCCCTCGGCTTCGGCTACATGCCGGAGGACCGCCGTCTCGTCCCGGAGTTCTCGGTGGAGGAGAACATCCTCCTTCCCGCCGACGCCATCGGCATCGCGGACGCCCGCGACCGGCTGGACTGGATCTACGGCCACATGCCGGAGATCGCGAAGTTCCGCGGGCGGCGGGCGCTCGAGCTGTCGGGCGGGCAGCAGAAGATGGTGGCCCTCGGCCGCGCGCTGATGGCGGGCCGCCGCCTCCTCGTCCTCGACGAGCCGTTCGAGGGCCTGGCACCCGCCCTTGCCAACCGCCTCGCGGAGGTGCTGGGCGGGCTCAAGACGGACGGGGTCTCGATCCTGATCGCCGAATCCCACGACGTCCACCTCACCGGCCTCCTCACCGCCTCGAGCCAGATCGAGCGTGGCGAGGTGACGGCCGGCCACGCCTGACAACGAGACGTCGCGCCCGACGACGAGAAAGAGGAGCGGGACCCGCCATGACCACCCACGTCGCCCCCGGCGCCGCGCCGGCCGTCGCGCCCGCCCGCGGCCGCCGCACCCACCTCTTCTCCCCCGTCACCTTCCGCTCGGTGACGGCGAAGAACCGCGTCATGGTGAGCCCCATGTGCCAGTACTCGGCACCGGGCGGCATCGCCAACGCGTGGCATTCGGCGCACCTTGCCGCCCGCGCCGTCGGCGGGGCGGGGATCGTGTGCATCGAGGCGACCCACGTGGAAAGGCGCGGGCAGATCACCCCATGGTGCCTCGGCATCTGGACCGACGAGCAGCGGGACGCGCTCGTTCCCATCGTCCGCTTCATGGAGGACCAGGGCGCGGTACCGATGATCCAGCTCGCCCACGCGGGCCGCAAGGGCTCCTCCCGGCGCCCGTGGGAGGGGGGCGGCCCGCTTCCCGAGGGCGACCCTGCGGCGTGGACGCCGATCGCGCCCTCCGCCATTCCCCACGACGAGGGCTGGCGCGTGCCGATCGAGATGGACACGGGCATGATCGCGGAGGTGCAGGCCGCCTTCGCCGCGGCGGCGCGCCGCTCCCGCGAGGCGGGCTTCCGGATCCTCGAGTTCCACGCCGCCCACGGCTACCTCACCCACTCCTTTCTGTCCCCCGTCTCCAATCACCGGACGGACGGCTACGGCGGCTCCCTGACGAACCGTGCCCGCTTCCTGATGGAGGCCCTCGACGCGGTGCGGGCGGAGTGGCCGGAGGAGCTGCCGCTGTTCGTGCGCCTGTCCTGCACGGACTGGGTCCCGGGCGGGCTCACCATCGAGGACACGGTGGAGGTCTCGCGGATGCTGAAGGCGCGGGGCGACGTGGACCTCGTCGACTGCTCCTCGGGCGGGGTTCACCCGAAGCAGGAGATCGCGCTGCGGCCGGGCTACCAGGTGCCGTTCGCCGCCCGGATCCGCCGCGAGGCGCAGATCGCCACGGGCGCCGTCGGCCTCATCAAGGAGCCGGATCACGCCGAGGCGATCCTGGCGGACGGGTCGGCCGACCTCGTGATCCTCGGGCGCATCCTGCTCGCGAACCCCTACTGGCCGCTCCACGCCGCCCGCGCCCTCAAGGCCGAGGTGGACTGGCCGCGCCAGTACGAGCGGGCGGCCCCGCTCCTGTGAAGGGCGCTCACCCGTTCCTCCGCCCCTCGCTGTAGCTGGCGGGTGGCCCACCGGTCCGCGACCTTCCGATTGTCCGTCGGCACGACGCGCCGCCGTCGATCCGCCCATGTTGTGGCACGGGCGCGGCGTCATCGGCGACCCTGTCGCGCCCCGGCGCAGCGGGCGCGGACGGGACCGCCGGGCGACGGCGGATCGGCGGGCTCGCGAGTATGCGGACCCGGACGCCGCCGCGCCGCTCAGGCGTAGTGGTCGGGGGCGAGGCGGGCCGCGTGGACGAACGCCGGGTCGTGCAGGACGACGAGCTCGCCCCCGGTCTCCGCCGCGATGCGGTTGAGGCGGCGGATCCCCTCCAGCATGCCCGCCTCGTCCATCGCCGAGCCCACCGTCTCCGTCTCGAAGTTCTCCACGAGGTCGGCCGCGTCCGCGACGAGGATCTTCACCGCGCCCGAGGGCAGCCGCACCACCGCCGCCTGGTGGCCGGGCGAATGGCCCGGGGTGAAGACGAGGTCGAGCCCGTCCATCAGCGTGACGTCCCCGTCCACGATCCGCCAGCGGATGTCCGGGGAGGCGATGTCGGAAAAGTGGACCTGCCGCCGCCCCGCCTCGGAGAACGCCGCCTCGTGCTCGCGCCGCTGGATGACGACCTCCGCGTGCGGAAAGCGGGCGACGTTTCCCACGTGGTCGCCGTGGGCGTGGCTGAGCACGATGGTCTTCACGTCCGCTGGCGCGACGCCGAGGGCCGCGAGCTGGGGCAGGAGCTCGTGCTCGGGCAGGACGACGGGGGCGCGCGGGAACTTGTCGTTGGCGAAGGTGGCGTGGGCCGTCGCCGGGTCGGCGAGGCGGGCGGAGGACTGGCCGGTGTCGAACAGGACGAAGCCCTCCTCGGTGTCGAGGAGATAGGCGCAGATGGGCACGGCGAGGATGAGGTTCCCCGGCGCGCCCTTCACGCAGGCGGCCTTGCGGATGATCTCGTAGCCGCACAGGACAATGGTGAGCGTCTTCACGGCGGTCATGGCCGCATCTCCTCCGTCGCGCCGCCCGGACGGCCGTCCGCGGCGCGGTTGCAACCGGTGTGCCAGCGCCGGGTGGCGCGGCGGCGCCGCAGGATCCGGTCCTGGCCCTCCTCCAGGAGATCCTGCGCGGTGACGGCGATGGAAAGGCAGGAGCCGACGAGGCAGACGATCGCCATGCGGTGGAGCGCCTCGCCGAAGCGGGGAAGAAGAAGGCGCTGCCGACGAGGAACAGGACGCTGCCCAGGATGTAGGCGATCTCGTTCACGTTGAGCCTGATGAAGTCCCGCTTCGGCATTGGCCGGGCGTGGACGGGAGACGGAAGGCGTTCCCGGTTCGTGAACGGGTGCGGCACCGGGTGGTCTCCCGAACGAACGGTGGTCGCAATGGGCTTTCGCCTTTGGTCCTGCCACATCTTCCTGGCCGGCCGTGCGTCAGCGTGCCGCCGAGCCGGCGGTCTCCGTCGCCGGCTCGGGCTTGAGGAGCAGCCAGGGCACGAAGGCGGCGAGCTGGACGCCCATCAGGATGAGGAAGCCCGTGGCGTAGCCCGCGGGCAGGACCCCGCCCGTCCCGTCCGGGTAGAAGTCGAGGAGGACGCCGAATAGCCACTGGGTGAGGAAGGCGGCGAGGAAGACCACGAAGTTCATGGTGGTGTTCACGCGCCCGGCCATCCCCGGCTGGAAGTAGGGAACGACGATCGCGTAGGTGAGGGCGCTCGCCGAGCCGATCACGTTGTAGAGGATCCACAGGGGCGTGCCGAGTTCCGGCGGTAGGACCACGAGCGCCCCCTGCACCAGGACGAAGGCGAACAGGGCGAGCGCCACGATCCGTTCCGCCCCCGCCTGGCTGTTCGCCCGGTTCATCAGGAAGCCGCAGCCCACGAACCCGATCACCAGCGACAGGGAGAAGACCGACAGCCAGCCGGCCGCCGCGCTCGGGGGGAGGGAGGCGACGTGGAGGAGCCAGGGGCCGGTCCAAAGGCTCCCGATGGACAGGAGCGTCGCCTGGCTCGCCGCCGACAGGGGCGCGATCCGCCAGAACGCCCGCGCGGTCACGATGGCGTGGATCTGCCGCGACAGGGCGACGAGGCTCGGCCGGCCCGTCGGCTCCCGCTCGGACGGGACGATCCTCAGGATCGCGAGGGAGGCGAGGAGGACGAGCCCGCCGAGGATCGCGAACACGGGCTGCCAGCCGAGGGCGTCGATCAGCCGGTCCGTGGGCCCGCCGCCGAGCGCCCCGCCGATCGCCCCGCAGGACAGGTGCAGCCCGTTGACGAGGGGCAGCTTCCGCGCGTCGAACCAGTAGCGGTAGGCCGTGAGCGGGGCCATCAGGCACAGCGAGGCGCCGAAGCCCATCATGAAGCGCCCGACGGCGAGCTCGGTGAAGGTGCTGGCGACCGAGAAGAGGCCGGCTCCGGCCGCGAGGAAGACGAGGATCACCCCCTCCACCCGGCGCGGGCCGTACCGGTCCATCAGGATGCCGAGGGGGATCTGCGCGATGCCGAAGCCCGCGAAGAAGAGGCTGGTGAGGAGGCCGAGTTCGCCGGGCGTGAGGTCGAGGTCGCGCGCGATCGGCTCCCCCGCGACCGCGTTGATGACGCGCAGGAGGTAGCTCAGCACGTAGCCGAAGGCGAACGGCAGGAAGACGCGTAGGATCACCGTCATCCGCCGACCCTAGCCGATCGCCACCTCGCGTTTCATCGGCACGGTCGCGACGCGAAGACGCTGCAAGGCAGCCATGCCCGGCTCGCAAGCGCGAACGAGGGCCTCGCGCATGGCGTCGTCGAGCGCGTGCCACTTGGGCGCGCGCCGTCGGGGCGTGCGGGCGACGCGATCGATCCAGTCGGGTACGGGCGCGACGCCTGCAAAGCGGGCGATCCGCCCGAATGTCGGCGCAGGGGCGTCGACCAGCTCGTCATAGAAGACGTGGAGGAGGCGGTCGGGCTGCACCGCTTCGAGCCGCTCGAGCGCCGACAGGAGGGACCGGCTCCAGAACGCGCCGTAAAGGGCGGCGATGCGGGGCTGCGCCATGGCTGCCCCGGGAGCGAGTGGGCGGGATCGGCGCGAAAGCCACGGGCGCGCCGCGCCGATGGCCGTGTCGATGCCCGCGAGGGCCCGACGGATCATCGCTCGCCGGCCAGGGCCGGCGACCGGGGAGAGCGCGTCGAGGCCGACCCGCGACAGGTCCGAGAGCGTCTTCACGTAGTCGAACGAGCGGCTTGCGATCATCGAGGCGGCGACCTCCCGTCCGTCCCGCAGGAGGAGGACGAAGCGGGCGTCCGGAAAGGCCGTCAGGTGTAGAAGTATGGACTTGATCTGACGCTGTCGTTCCGGCGTGGCGGGT
>CAZJNX010000275.1:0-5391 GCA_964547415.1 uncultured Hyphomicrobiales bacterium | reverse complement strand
CGACGGCAAGCGTTATGCCCTGTCGGACGTCGCCGGCGCCAACGGCACGGTCGTCGCCTTCATCTGCAACCACTGCCCCTACGTCGTCTCCTCGGTCCGCCGCATGGTGGACGACGCCGCCGCGCTCGCGGACGAGGGGGTCGGCTTCGTCGCCGTCTGCTCCAACGACGCGACACGCTATCCCGCCGATTCCTTCGAACGGATGAAGGAGTTCGCCGCCGCCCACGGCTTCTTCTTTCCCTACCTGCACGACGAGAGCCAGGCGGTCGCCGAGGCCTACGGGGCCGTGTGCACGCCCGAGTTCTTCGGCCTCGACCGGGGCGGGCGCCTCGTCTACCGCGGCCGCATGGACGGCGGCGGCACCGGCACGCCCGACCCGGCCGCGCCCCGCGAGCTGCGCGAGGCGATGCTGGCGGTGGCCCGCGGCAAGACGCCGCCGGAGGACCAGATGCCGGCCGTGGGCTGCTCCATCAAGTGGAAGGCGGCCTGACGGGCCGCTTCATCCCGCCTGGGCGAGCAGCCTGTGGCGCATCAGCCGCTCTGTCGCGATGCCGATGAACAAGGCGACGATCACCCAGCCGTAGTAGTAATACGGATCGAACATAGGACTTTCATACTCGTAATAATAGTATGTACGAAAGAGCTCTGTGGAATGGAAAAAGGGGTTCCACCATAATATGTCAACGATGTGTGGGGGCAGACTTTCGGCCGTGAAAAACATTCCGGAAAGTATCTGGATGGGGCCAAACAATAGACCTGCGATCGTGGCCAGATATCGAAAGAATATCGAGCCGACGGTGATCAGAACGCCAAAGCCTATACCGATAAATCCGTTGCATAGCATCGGAATCAAGCAAAGGACATAGTACTTTGCCCCAACATGATCGTAGACAATGATAAAGAACCAGTCAATAGAGGTAAAAAGTGCGATGTATACTATGATAGAAAAAATGTAGCTCGTGAATACGAGGTCCAACGGACCGATATTTGGCGCGTACATCGTTCGTCGATGCTTGCTAATGGTTGTGCCGACGCCGCTCATGATGTTCTTGAAGCAATGGATCGGCAGTAGGCCAGTCATGAAAAACAGAAAGAGGTAGTCCCCAAGGTCGGTGCTGCGCATCCTGATGTTCGTGAAGATCGCCGTCATGATCAACATGAACGCTAGAGGTTCGGCCACGGCGGACAGCGGTCCGATGGGCGAATCCCGGAAGCGAATCTTCACCTCCCGCAGGAGCAGCGCGTAGAGGATGCGCAGCTGGGAGGCGATGCTGGCGAAGATGGCGTTCATGGCCGGGCCTTCGTCTGTCCTTCCGCGGGTCCACCGTCAGGGACGCGGCAGGAAGTGCGCATTGTCGCTCGCTCCGTTGTAGGGGAACAGGCCGTTCGCGGCGATGGCGTGGCGGTGGCGGTGGAAGAAGGCGAGACGCTCCCTCGTCTGGCGGTCCCGCTGGGCGGGGGAACGGTCCTCCCCCCGGCTCGAGGATTCGTCGTGGATCGCCACCGCATGGGGCGTGAACAGGTTCGCAAGGCCCCGCTCGGCCACGCGGAAGCACAGGTCGACGTCGTTGTAGGCCACCCAGAAGCGCTGGGCGTCGAACCCCCCCACCGCCTCGAACGTCTCCCGCCGGAGCGCGAGGCACGCGCCCGTCACCGCCGGTGTCGCGGCGACGTGGAGGAGGCGGTCGCCGCTGCCCGTCGCGCCGGCCGGCAGGCCCGCCTCCGCGTGGGTCACCCGCCCGTCGCTCGACACGATGACGCCGCCGTGCTGGAGGCTGCCGTCCGGGAAGAGGAGCTTCGCCCCGACGCAGCCGACCTCCGGCCGGACCGCCTCGGCCACGAGGGCGTCGAGCCAGTCCGGGTCGACGAATTCGAGGTCGTTGTTGAGGAAGACGAGGACCTTTCCGCGGGCCGCCCGCGCCGCGGCGTTATTGAGGGCGGAGAAGTTGAACGGGCCGTCGTCCCGGAGCACGGTCACGTGGGCGCTGCGCCCAGCCGTCTCGATGAGTTGCAGGGCCTCCGCCTCGCGGGTGCCGTGGTCCATGAGGACGAGCTCGCGCGGGGCGTAGGCGGTCCGCCCGGCGAGGGAGGAGAGGAAGCGGCCGAGGAGCAGGCCCTGGTCGCGCGTGCAGGCAACGAGGCTGACGAGCGGCCGTCTCGCCAGCGTCCGCCTCACGCGGAAGGCGCGGCCGCCCGCGACGGGCTCCACCCGCGGGGGAACGGGATCGTCCGGGAAGGCGGCCGCCGCGTCCGCCGCCACGATCCGCGCCCGGGCCGACGGGTCCCCCGCCGGGCGCTCCCGGGCCGCGCGGTGGACGGCGACCCGGGCCACATGGACGACCGGTACGCCCGCGCGGGCCGCGGCGAGGAGCGCGGCGAGTTCCAGCGTCGCGGGATCCCCATCGGCCGAACCGTCCTCGCCGCGGGGGCCGCTCGCCGCCGTCCCGTCCAGGCTCCCCGCCTCCCCGCGATCGTGCCCGGGCGGGCTGGCGCCGGCGATCGCGTCCGACAGGCGCGCGAGAGGAAGGAGGACCGGGCCCGGCGCGCGGCCGGCCGATCGCACCGCGTCCCGGTCGAACCGGGCCGACAGGCGCGGGGCGACGCGGCGGCCGCCGTCCTCGAGGGTATCCTCGTCGAAGATCAGGAGGGCGTCCTCGCCGCTCGCCCGGACGGCCGCCGCCGCCTCCCCGGCGAGGCCGGCGGCGAGCACGTCCCCCGCGAACAGGACGAACGCCCGGTCCGCGCCGGCGCGCGCGAGGCTCGCACGGGCGCCGTCGAGCCGCGCCGCCCCGCCGCCCGCGGCCACCACGGCGACCCGTCCCGGCCCGATCGCTCCCTCGAGCGAGGCCATGGTCCGGCCGACCGCGGTCTCGCCGGCGCCATCGTCCACCAGCAGGATCCCGAGCGTGGGCGCAACGGACCCGGCCGGCGTCTCGTCGCCCGTCCCGCCGGCACCGGGACCCGCGTCGGGGCCGAACCCGGACACGATGCCGCCGGCGTCGCCGGGCGCATGGCGGGACAAGGGGCCGGCGGCGTCCTGCGCGGGCGGCACGGCACCCCCGGGTGCGTCCGGCCCCGCCGGCCGCGGCAGGATCGGGCCGGCGGCATCCGGCCCGTCCTGCGGGGGCCGCGCGATGGCGACGGGCAGAGGGGATGGGAGCTCCTCGCCCCGGGGCGCCGCCCCGCCGTCCCCGCCGGCGGCCGCGGCGCCGGTCCCGTGCGGGGCGCGCGGGGGGCCCTCGCCCCCGCCTGTCCGTGCGTCGCCAGCGAGCGGGAGCGCGGGCGCGGCCACCCCGCCGCTCGGCGCAGCGCCGTCGCGGGTGCCTCCCGCCAGCGGGCCTTCGCCCGCCCGCACCGCGCCCACGCGGGCGGCGGCCGCGGACGGGTCCTCGACCTTCCCGGGCCGGCTCGCGCCGATCCTCGACCGCAGCACCGGCGCCTGGTCGCCATCGGTGAAGGCGCGGGCGCGCGCGGCGACGCCCGCGCCGGAAGCGGCCCCGGGCGGCAGCCCCCGCGAGCCATCCACCGACCGGGAGCCCCCCCGGGCCAGCGCGGCCGACCTCTCGTCCGGGGGATCGACCGGCGCGGGGGAGACGGCTGCCGGCGCATCGACGGACCGCGCCGGCTCCACCGGATCCCGCGGCGCTCCGCCGGTCTCGGCGGTGCGCATCGGACCGTCATCGCCGGCCGGATCGCCGGGGTCGGCTGCCGGCCCGTCCGCGGATCGCCCCCGTTCGGCGGCGCCGATCGGGGTCGCCGCGGCGTCGCCGGATGCATCGGCCGGCCCCGTCCCGCCGACGGGGTGCGCCGGCTCCTCCACGGCGAGCGCCGCGGCGTCGGCGGCGCGCGGCCGACCGGCAACGCCGGCGGCGCGACGCGGCGCGGCGACCGCTCCGTCGTCGGCGGGCTGTTCGGCGGCTCGCCCCGGCGGCGGCTCGCCTTCCGAAGCATCGGCCGGCGCCCGTCGAGCGGCGCTCGCCGCCCCGCCCTCCGCCGGGCGATCCGACGGGTCGCCGGAAGGCCATCGACCCGGGCGGGTGGATGGCGTCCCCGCGTCGTCCGGCGGAACGGCGGCCGGGTGGCCGCCAGCGGGGGCGGCCGGCTGCCCCGCGTCGTCCGTCGGGGCGGCGGCCGGGTGGCCGCCAGCGTGGGCGGCCAGCTGCCCCGCGTCGTCCGTCGGGGCGGCGGTCGGGTGGCCGCCAGCGTGGGCGGCCAACTGCCCGGCGTCGTCCGTCGGGGCGGCGGCCGGGTGGCCGCCAGCGTGGGCGGCCGGCTGCCC
Source organism: uncultured Hyphomicrobiales bacterium (assembly GCA_964547415.1). GTDB lineage: Bacteria > Pseudomonadota > Alphaproteobacteria > Rhizobiales > Amorphaceae > CAZJNX01. The sequence goes on along the minus strand of CAZJNX010000275.1, from coordinate 1,112 downwards.
CGCGCCGTCCGGCGGAACGGCGGCCGGCCCTCGACCCGCGGGGGCGGCCGGCCGCCCCGCGCCGTCCCGCGGATCGGCCGCAGCGTGGCGCTCCGCGTGGACGGACGGCAGCCCCGAGGCTGCGTCGGGCGGATCGGCTGGCGGCGCGGTATCTGGTAGCGTGGACGGCTGTCCGGCGTGGTCCGGCCGGTCCGCGGAACGCCGTCGACCTGCCGGCCCGGACGCCAGGCCCGCGGCGTGGACGGGCGCATCGGCGGCAGGCCGCGGATCCACGAGGGGGAACGGCTTCCGGGCCTCGTCCGGCTGGTCCGCGGAACACCCCTCGGTTGCGTCGGCGGACGGATTGCCGAAAGGGGCGTCTGATCGACTGGCGGCAGGCCTTCGACCGGCCGTAGCGGACGGTCCCGCCGGTGCGGCGTCGGGCGGATCGGCCGGCCGCTCCCCCTTTGCGGGCGAGGACGGCTGCCCCGCGTCCTCCGGCGGCTCGGCGGAACGCCGGTCGCTTGCGTCGGGCGAGGGGTGGTCCGACGCATCGGCCGAACCCCATCGGGATACCCGGTCGTGCAACGGGTCCGGGCCGCCTCCCCGGGCCTCGGCGGCGGCGTGCCGATCCGCGCCAACGGATGGACGCCCCGCCGCGTCCGTCGGGGCGGCGGCCGGGCGGCCGCCAGCGTGGGCGGCCGGCTGCGCGGCGTCGGGCGGATCGGCTGGCCGCTCCCCCTGTGCGGGCGAGGACGGCTGCCCCGCGTCCTCCGGCGGCTCGGCGGAACGCCGGTCGCTTGCGTCGGGCAAGGGATGGTTCGGCGGATCGGCCGAACCCCATCGGGATACCCGGTTGTGCGACGGGTCCGGGCCGTTGCCTTGGGCCTCGGCGGTGGTTTGCCGATCGTTGTGAACCGATGGACGCCCCGCCGCGTCCGTCGGGGCGGCGGCCGGGCGGCCGCCGGCGTAGGCGGCCGGCTGCGCGGCGTCGGGCATATCGGCTGGCCGCTCCGCCCGTGCGGGCGAGGACGGCTGCCCCGCGTCCTCCGGCGGCTCGGCGGAACGCCGGTCGCTTGCGTCGGGCAAGGGATGGTTCGGCGGATCGGCCGAACCCCATCGGGATACCCGGT
>CAZJNX010000274.1:0-5453 GCA_964547415.1 uncultured Hyphomicrobiales bacterium | reverse complement strand
TCGGCCGACCAGGTGGCGTAGTCCTTGTTGAGGAGCGGCAGGTCGAGGAGCCATTCGCCCGGATAGTCCACGAGGTCGAGGTGGATGCGGCCCGGGCCGAGCTGGCGGGAGAAGTAGCGGGCCGATTCGTACTCGATGGTGACGCGCAGCTCCGAGATGCGCCGGGTGGAGCGGGGCCACACCCGCTCCTCGACCAGCGCGCGCACGTGGTCCTCGTAGGCGAAACGGGGCACGTCGTCGTCCGGCTGGGGCTGGAGGAAGGCGTGTTTCAGCCGGCCCTCCGTATAGGCGCGGAACAGGGGCAGGCGCCCGCCGTGGACGAGGTTGTGGACGAGGGCGGTGAGGAACACCGTCTTGCCCGCGCGGGACAGGCCGGTCACGCCGAGCCGGACGGAGGGTGCGGCGAATCCGCCCGCGCGCTCGGCGATCGTGTCCATCGCCGCCCGCGCCCTGTCGGTCAGCCCCCTCAACTGCACGATCGTCCTCCAGGATGCGGGCATCGCCCGCCGCCGGTCGGCCCCGCCGCTCCGTGCCCCCGGAAACGGGCGGGTCCACTTACCCGGTCGGCGGGCCGCGTCGCAACGCGTTTCGGGCCGCCCGCGACGGGTGCCGCCGGGGGCGTCATGGGCCGGCCGCGGCCTTCTTCTTGTCCATGAGCGCCCGCGGGCGCACGAAGCGTTCGAGGTGGCCCGCACCCGCGGCGATCTCGCTCCAGCCGGTGACGGGGAAATCGATGACGGCGAGCGCGGCCGTCGGGAAATGCTGTCCCATCGCCTCCAGATCGGTGTCGCGCCCCGCCCCCGCAAGGCGGACGGCCGCTTCCTCGAGGCCCGGGTTGTGGCCGACGACGAGGAGGACGTCCGCGTCGCCCCCGTGGCGACGGACGGCGCGGATCACGGTCTCGGGCGGGGCTTCGTAGAGGGCGCGGGTCACGAGCACGTCCATCTCCGCCCCGAAGGCGGGCAGCAGGTGGGCGAGGGTGGCGCGGGTGCGCGCCGCGCTCGAGCACAGGATCCGGTCGGGGACGAGCCCGGCGTCCGCCATGTAGCGGGCCATGAAGGGGGCGGCCTTCTCGCCCCGCGGGGCCAGTGGCCGGTCGAAGTCGGCAAGGTCCGGGTCGTCCCAGGAGGACTTGGCGTGCCTCAGGAGGAGGAGGCGCTTGTTCACGGGGCTCGGCTCCCTCTTCACCGCGACGCCGGCCGCCTCAGCGGGCCTCGCGGCGGGCGAGGAAGGCGAGGCGCTCGAACAGGTGCACGTCCTGCTCGTTCTTCAGCAGCGCGCCCGCGAGCGGCGGGATGGTTTTCGCCAGGCTGGTCTCGCGCAGGACGGTCTCGTCCACGTCCTCCGCGACGAGGAGGCGGATCCAGTCGAGGAGTTCCGAGGTGGACGGCTTCTTCTTGAGGCCGGGCACCTCGCGCAGGTCGAAGAAGACCTTCAGCGCCTCCGCGACCAGCCGCTTCTTGAGGCCGGGGAAGTGGACCTCGACGATCGCGGCCATGGTTTCGGGATCGGGGAAGCGGATGTAATGGAAGAAGCAGCGGCGCAGGAAGGCGTCGGGCAGTTCCTTCTCGTTGTTGGAGGTGATGACGACGATCGGGCGGTTCTCGGCGCGCACCGTCTCGCCCGTCTCGTAGACGTGGAACTCCATCCGGTCGAGCTCCTGCAGGAGGTCGTTGGGGAACTCGATGTCGGCCTTGTCGATCTCGTCGATCAGGAGGACGGGGCGGACGGGCTGGACGAACGCTTCCCAGAGCTTGCCGCGCCTGATGTAGTTGGCGATGTCCGACACGCGCGGGTCGCCGAGCTGGCTGTCGCGCAGGCGCGAGACGGCGTCGTACTCGTAAAGGCCCTGCTGGGCCTTGGTGGTGGACTTCACGTTCCACTCGATGAAGGGGGCGTCGAGGGCGTCGGCGATCTCGCGGGCGAGCACGGTCTTGCCGGTGCCGGGCTCCCCCTTCACGAGGAGCGGGCGCTCCAGCGTCACGGCGGCGTTGACGGCCACCTTGAGGTCGTCGGTGGCGACGTAGCTCGTCGATCCGGCAAAGCGCATGGGTCCGTCCCCTTCTCGGCCGCGCGGCGCGGGGCGCGGCCGGCCCCCTCTCGTCCGCGCCCGGTGTAGCGGCGGGGGCCCCCGCCCCGCAACCGCCCCGCCCTTCGCGGCGGCCGTCGTCCGGCCAAGGCCCCGCCGCTGCCGCTGTTCGCGCGCTCCGCCTTGCCGCGCCACCGGCCGCTTCACCCTGGCGGCCCGCGGCCCCGCAGCCTTCTTCGCCGGCCTCGCGCCCCATGCACGGGAAAGCGGGGTTTTGGCGTCGCGCCCGACGCATCCGGGCAGGACGAGGAAAGGTCCGCGAGGCGCTCGCCATCGCCACCCTGACGGCCTCTCGCCGCATCCCGGCTCTCGTCGCATCCCGGTTCTCGCCGCCATGCGCGATCGGATGCGAAGGAAGAGCAAGGCGCCCGAGACGATCCTGATCGCCGTCGCCCGCCAGCGCCTCGTCATCCGCGACGCCATGCCGTGAAACGGCACGCCTGTCAGAGTCCGACCAACAACACGGTCGCCCCGCGGGGTCGGCCCATGCGGCCACTGGTTGGTGGACGCCCGAAAGGCTGTCTCGCTCTGCCCTGCGCGTCGCATGCGCGGCCGCCCCGTCGGTCAATCCGTGCCGTCCGCCGTGTTCCGTTTTCGGCGGGCGTTCTCCACCGTCGCCCGCCGCGGCTCCGCCGCCGGCGCCCCGCCCCGGCGTCGGCCGTGACGCTCCGCGGTTGTGACGCCCGAAAGCCCCTCTCGTTCTGCCCCGCGCGTCGCCTTCCGCGGCCGGCGCGAGGCAAAAGCCGCGCCGGCCGCCGTGTTGCGCCTTCGGCAGGCGGGCTCCGGCGGCGATGCGCGGCGCCGCCGCCCGGCTGTCCGGTTCACTTCGGCATCGCTGCCGTCGCGGTCGCCGCTCGACCGGGAGGTCCCCCGCGCGCGGCTCGCCCGTGTCGTCCGTCCGCGCCGGTCGCCAGTTTCCGCCTTCGGCAGGCGGGCTCCGGCGGCGATGCGCGGCGCCGCCGCCCGGCTGTCCGGTTCGCTCGGCATCGCTGCCGTCGCGGCGGCCGCTCGACCGGGAGGTCCCCCGCGCGCGGCCCGCCCGTGTCGTCCGTCCGGGCCGCTCGCCATGTTGCGCCTTCGGCGGGCGGGCTCCGGCGGCGATGCGCGGCGCCGCCGCCCGGCTGTCCGCTTCGCTTCGGTATCGCTGCCATTGCGGCGGCCGCTCGACCGGGAGGTCCCCCTCGCGCGGCCCGCCCGTGTCGTCCATCGGCGCCGGTCGCCGTGTTCCGCCTTCGGCGGGCGGCGGCGGCGGCGATGCGCGGCGCCGCCGCCCGGCTGTCCGGTTCGCTTCGGCATCGCCGCCATTGCGGCGGCCGCTCGACCGGGAGGTCCCCCTCGCGCGGCCCGCCCGTGCCGTCCGTCCGCGCCGGTCGCCGTGTTCCGCCTTCGGCGGGCGGGCTCCGGCGGCGATGCGCGGCGCCGCCGCCCGGCTGTCCGGTTCGCTTCGGCATCGCTGCCGTCGCGGTCGCCGCTCGACCGGGAGGTCCCCTCGCGCGGCCCGCCCGTGCCGTCGTTGGGCGCCGGTCGCCTCGTTCCGCCTTGGGCAGGCGTGCTCCGCCGGCGGCTGGCGTGACCGCGCAGCCGGCTCGCCCCGTTTCGTCCCGGCTCGTGCCGAACGGCAGCGCGCGCCGCAACCGCCCGGTCGGGCTACGCCGTCGTCAACCTGCAAGGCGCCGCCATCGTCGTCCGTCCGCGCCGGTCGTCGTGTTCCGCCTTCGGCCCATGTGCTCCGCCTTCGGCCAAGACGCTCCGCCGTCGCGGCGGGCGGCTCTACCGCCGCCCGCGCGGTCGCGCAACGCTCACCCCCCGAACCCGCCGCCGCCGTGCGGGCCGCCGCCCGGCGGCCTTTCCTCGGCTTCCCAACTGCGCCGTCCGTCATGCGCCTGCTGGCCACCAGCGCTTTGCGGTGGGCGCCAACGGCTTCGCCGCCGGTACCCACCCTTCCGTCGGCCCGCGCCGGTGCGCGGCGATGACGCTGGAACGGCCCCTCGCTCCGAACCGGTCGTCGCCCCGCGCGGCCGGCCATCGACTTCGATCCGCGCCGTCCGCCCTGCTTGGCCGGCGTGGCCATCGCTTCCGTCGGCGGTCGGCTCCGCTGCCGTCCCGGCCCGGTCCGGCGCTGCCGCCATCGTCCGCCGCCGGCCCGCCGCGCGCGTCGCCAGCGGGTTGGGCGCACATTCACATGCCGCGTTGTGGTGGTCGGGGGCTGTCGCTATAAGCGCGCCGGAGCGGTCAAGGAGTTGAGAGCGCCATGGGGGTTGAACTCGACGCCGACTACCGGCCGTCCGAGGACGAGCCGTTCATGAACGAACGCCAACGGACCTATTTCCGTAAGAAGTTGATGGACTGGAAGGCAGAAATCCTGAAGGAGAGCAAGGAAACGCTCGAGCAACTGCAGGACCATTCGAGCAATCATCCCGACCTCGCCGACCGCGCCTCGTCCGAGACGGACCGGTCGATCGAGCTCAGGGCGCGCGACAGGCAGCGAAAGCTGATCGCGAAGATCGACGCGGCTTTGCAACGTCTCGAGGACGGAAGCTATGGATACTGCGAGGATACGGGCGAACCGATCAGCCTGAAGCGCCTCGACGCGCGGCCCATCGCCACCCTCTCCCTCGAGGCGCAGGAACGCTACGAGCGCCGCGAGCGGGTCTATCGGGACGACTGACGTCGCGGCAGGCGGACGGCGGCGGCGGGCCCGTCATGGTGTCGCCCCCGCCTCTCCGCCTGCGGCGGCATCCCGCGGCGGCATCCCGAGGCGGCATCCCGCGGCGGCATCCCCTGGCGGCGCGGGATGCCGCCTTTGATGTCGTAGGCGCCAGGCGGTTCGTGCGGCAACGCGGGCCGAGGGTGGCGACATGTCGCATGGGCGGATCGGCCGATGCACGTCCTCGCCGGGCGGCACCCAGCACGCCTCCAAACGGGATCCGGCCGGAGACGGCGCGGTGCCACCGCACCCGTCCATCGTCGGCGGCGCGAACGTTGCCCCGGACGCGCTCCCGGGGACGGACGTGCAGGCGCGCTTGCACCGACGGTTTCATCTGCCAACCGTGCCATCGCGAGCTTTGCCCGCCGGCGCGACACAGGCGCGGCGGGGGAACGATGGCGTGCGGCCGCCTGCGCCCGTCCGGCAGGGCCCTCGCCGTCGTTGGAGCCGCACCAACCGGGTCCCTCTGCCTGGCACGCGCCCGGGCGGACGCCCTTCGGGAGGGACCGGCACCCCGGCACCGCGGTGACGGGATCCGGGTAAGGCGACACCGGCTTTCCGCTTGCGCACGCCCGACGAATCGCGGCGCCGTTCTCCGGCAGTCCGGCAGTCCGGCAGTCCGGCAGTCCGGCAGTCCGGCAGTCCGGCAGTCCGGCA
>CAZJNX010000273.1:0-5529 GCA_964547415.1 uncultured Hyphomicrobiales bacterium | reverse complement strand
GCCGGCGGCGACGCAGCGGCGGCCGCCGGCGGCGCGGGGTCGGCCGCCGGCGCGGGCGCGAGCGGACGGATCGAGCGCGTGACCTCGCGCCACAGGGCTTCCTCGGTCGCCGACAGGGTGCGCACGCGCCGCCGCCCGCCGCCGCGGCCGGTCCGATCCCCACCGCCCCCCATCGCCTAGCGCGCCCCGTCGCCACCCGGCGCGGCCGGATCGCCCTCGACATGCCGCGGCACCAGGGCGACCATCCGCACCCGGTGGCGGATGCGGCCGGCCACACGGCCCGCCGCCCTGCCCGAGCCCCAGAACAGGTCCGCCCGCGCCGGCCCCACGATGGCCGACCCCACGTCCTGGGCGACCGCGATGGTCCGGAACGGCGCCTCGGCATCGGCGGTCGCGACCGGCAGGTCCCCCGCGAGGAACAGCAACGTGCCGAAAGGGAGGTGGCGCGTGTCCGTGGCGACGCTCGCGCGGGGCGTCAGGGGCACGCCCGCCGCCGCCGTCGGCCCGAGCGCGCCGTCCCCCTCCCCTCCCTTGTCGCGGAAGAAGATGTAGGAGCGGTTCCGGTTCATGACGGCGGTGGCGGCGTCCGGGTTGGCGCGCAGCCAGCCTGCGATGGCGTCCGCGGTCACCGCGTCGCGCTCCATCGCGCCCATCTCCACGAGGACGCGACCGATGGGCGTGTAGGGATGGCCGCTCTTGCCGGCGTAGCCCACGCGGCGGACGGTCCCGTCCTCCATCCGGAGCCGTGCCGAGCCCTGGATGTGGACGAAGAACAGATCGACCGAATCGGCGAGCCACGCGATCTCGAGACCCCGCCCGGCGAGCGCGCCGGCCGCGATCGCACCGCGGTCCGGGTGCGGCACGATGCGCCCGTCCGGGAGCAGACGTCCCCCCGTAAGGTCCTCGGGGAAGCCGTCGGGCCGGGCGTCCCCGTCGAGGCGGACGAGATCGGGGGGCGGCGCGAGGAGGGGATGGCGATGGATGGCGGTCCGGACGGAGGAGGCCTCGAGTTCGGGCTCGAAGTAGCCGGTAAGGAAGCCCGTTCCATCCATGGACACCGGCACCGGACGAAAGATGCGTTCCACCATAGCCCGCGCCGCCGCGGGATCCGCTGGAAGCTCGGCCAGGGCCGGGCAGAGGGCGGCGAGCCACGGCGCGTCGCGCCGGGAGGGGCGGCGCCCCGGCTCGCACATGCGGCCGAGAGCGGCGAGGGCCGGGCGGGGATCGACCGTTTCCCAGTCCGGCAGGTCATCGAAGGCGCGGGTGACGGACGCGGCCAGCGCTCCGCCGGTCCCGGGCCACGACCGACCATCGGAAAGGGCCTCGTCCATCGTCCCACCAGCCAACGCGATCGTGGCGGCCGCCATCGGCCAGAACCGCCGCCCGATCGTCCGCGCCCCCTCTCGCTCCGGGCCGCGCGCGCCCGCGGGAGGGCGCTTTGACGCTTCAGCCCGCTTCGGTGGCGACCAGCTTCCAGTTGGGATCCGGCGACTGTACATCGCGCGCGAAGGTCCACACGTCGATCACTTCCAGCACGCGCTTCGGATCACCCTCCATGAGGGTGCCCGACCGGTCGTAGGTCGCCGAGATCATCTGGCTCTGGAAGCGAACGGTGATCTGGGCGCTCGACCCCTTCATGGCCGCGTCCACGATCCGGGCCTTGTCGATGCCGATGAGGGTGGAGGAGATCTGCTCGCCACGCTGTTCGCGCGCGTCGATGGCGCTCGCGAACCCCTCGTACACCTCGTCGGACAGGAGGGGCCGGAGGCTGCGACGGTCCCCGCCGGCGAAGGCGGTCACGATCATCTCGTAGGCGGCCCGCGCGCCCTCGAGGAAGCGCTTGGGCTCGAGGCTCGGATCGGCCTCGATGACGGCCTTGAGCTTGTCGTAGAGGGGCGACCCCTCGTCCGCCACCTTGTCGAGCCGCTCCTCGATGTCGACCGGCCGGCTGCCACCCTCGCCGCCCATCCCCGAGCGGGGCAGGGACACCACGTTGTCGCGCCCGGTCTCCGCGGCCGGCTCGCTCCGCTCGCGGGCGGAGTAGGGGTCGAACGGCGGGCGCTCGTTCCCGGTGCGGCGGCCGAGCACGCTCCGGAGCCGAAGGAAGATCGCGACGGCGAGGGCGAGGATCAACAGATTGTAGATATCGAAGAAATCGCTCATTACGCTCTCAACCGCTGTCCGGCCGATCGGATCGTGCGCTCCGCGGCGTCGGCCCTGCGCCTCGGGCGACACATAATGCGCGCACCCGCCGGGATAAAGGCGGCGTGGATGCCCCGCCGCGAAAACGTTGCGGGTGAGCCTAGTGCACCGATCCCGGAGGGTCCATAAGGCGGGCCCTCAAAACCGGCGGCCTGCGCGCTTATGTGCACCGTCGGCGGCGTCCGGCGCCGTCCGCTCGCCCGTTCCCACGCCCATCCGTCCGCGGAGCCGTCCATCGTGTTGTCACGGATCCTCCTGTTCGCCGTGTTCGTCGTCGTGCCGGCGATCGAGATCGCCCTGTTCATCGTCGTGGGCGAGATCATCGGCGTCCTGCCGACCGTCCTCCTCGTGTTCGCGACCGCGATTATCGGCGTCGGCCTGGCGCGGCGGCAAGGCTTCGACACCCTTCAGCGCCTGAAAGCCGAGATGGAGCGGGACCGCGTGCCGGGGGAGGAGATCGGCAACGCCGTGGTGATCGTGATCGCCGGGATGCTCCTCATCACGCCGGGCTTCTTCACCGACACCCTCGGCCTCCTCCTGTTCGTGCCGGCCCTCCGGCGGGCCATGTGGCGCTGGCTGCGCACGGCCCTGAAGCCCGTCGTCGTCACCGGCGGCGGCGCGGGCTGGGACGCGGGCGGCCCCGCCGCCGGCCCGGGAACGGGGCCCGCGCGCGGCGATCCGCCCGTGATCGACCTCGACCGGGACGATTTCGGCCCGCCGCGCTCGGACACGCCCTGGCGGCCGGGCGACGACGGCTCCTCCGACCGGTGACCAGCCCCGGGCCAGCGCCCGCTTGAGGGTGCCGGCGGCGCGTGATACCGACGCGCGCGAGTTTGGCTCAAGCCTTTAGAACGCGAGGCAGACAACCCATGACGGACGCGTCGAACACGAGCGATCCGGCCGCGGGGGCGCCCGGTGGCGGCGACGCCGCCCAGCAGCCCAGCGTGCGGATCCTCGCCCAGTACATCAAGGACCTCTCGTTCGAGAGCCCGAAGGCACCCATGTCCCTGCAGCCGCGGGAGCAGACGCCGCCCATCAACATCAACGTCAACGTCAACGCCCGTGGTCTGAACCAGGAAGACTACGAGGTGACGCTGACCCTCGACGCCAAGGCCGGCGAGGGGGACGACCTGATGTTCCACGTCGAGCTGCAGTATGGCGGCGTGTTCCGCCTCGGCGGCATCAAGCAGGAGCATCTGCAGCCGTTTCTCCTGATCGAGGGCCCGCGGATGCTGTTCCCGTTCGCCCGGCAGGTGATCGCGACCACGGTGCAGGGCGGCGGCTTCCCGCCGCTGATGATCGACCCGATCGACTTCATCAGCCTTTACCGACGCAACGCCGCCCGCGCCGCCCAGGCGCAGCAGTCGGCGGACGCCGCCGGCACCGCGCCCAACTGAGCGCGTCAGGGCGGCCGCCGCAGGCCGGTCGCCGCCCCCACGGCCGCTCAGGGACCGGTGGTCGCCGTCCGGCCGCCCGAGGATCGGCGGGCTGCCATTCAGGCGCCCCCGCCTCTTCCGACCTGCCCCGATTGACGTCCCATGGCCGATCGTCGAACCGCTTCTGCCACCGCCACCCGCCGGTAAGGCCCGCATGGACGGCCGGCGGAACGCCGACCGGCTCGCCCCGGCCGACCGTGCCCGGTCGCGACGGCCCCCGAAATCGGGGGCAATCGCCGCAATCGCCGCAATCGCCGGGGGAACGCGATAACCCGGCTGCGGATCTTGGGGGCGCTGCCCGCAACGGGCGGGCCGGCCTTCACCCGATCGGCTCGTCGATCGTGAAGGCCAGCCAGCACGGCACCGGCGGAAAGCAGGGGCCCGGATCACGCCATCGGCCGCTCTCGTTGAGGACCGGCCATAAGGCTGCAACGCCGCGTCGACGAAGCCGGCCCGGCCTCTTCGTCATCACGCAGAGGCAGGCCTGCGACGAGACCACGGGCCGGCGCAGCCCGACGGACTCGGCCTCGGCCCGGACATCGCCGCCGAACGCGGCCGAGGCGCGACGGCGCCTGTCGAACGGGACGCCGGGCGCGATTCGCCGGGCCATGGCGGAAAGTGGGTGACACGGGTCCGAGGAAGGGGCGTATCGAGGCGGGCGACGAGCCTGCCAGGACCTCCAGGAGGAGATGGGGGCCGCCCGCCCCGGACGGCAGCGCAATGGGCCAGCATGGCGATGGAGAAAAGAAAGGAAGGACAGCACGATGACGGAAACGATGATCGGGATCGACCCGTCCGGGCGTTTCTTTCACCTCCATCGCGCAACCATGCAAGTCAACGGCCAGTTTGGCAGTAAGTCGATCCGAGCCAGCCTCAGAACCTCCATGGCGGCGTCGGCGGCGGTCGTATTCGAGGCGCGGGAGGGCGCGACTTTCTGGCGCGGGAGAGGGCAGCACGCGGTCACGAGGGTCGGTTCATCGCCCCGCAGCATGTTCGGCCGTTCGTGAAGCGGACAGCGTGCCTGGTGGTGGTGTAGGCGGCCGCGCGCGGAGCCGGCGGCGTAGCGCAGCGCGCGGCCGTGGGTGAGGCTGGCGGTCATCGCCGATCTTCGGAAAAGCTTCGGGTCGCGGGACCTTGATCCTGAAACGGAGACGACGACGACCGAAGAGAGGATGGCGCTGACCGAGCTGGTTGAGAAGCAGGCGGACGGCGATCGCATGCGCGAGATGCCGGCCTTCGCGGCGGAGCGGATCAAGGACGCCGAGGTCGAGGCGCGGACCGGTGCGGGCAAGGGCACGCGCACCCCGATGCGGGAGGTCCGGCGCAACGGAGAGCGCGACCGCGACCGGGCTGCCCGGGCCGGTCGGATCGCGCTGGCGATCGCGAAGCTGCGCAAGGGCAGCGCCTTCGCCGGCTTCCTGGACCCTCGCCGGACGGCCGGGAAGGCCCGCGTGGCGGTGATCCAGGAAGCTTGCGTCCACGGCGTCTCGACGCGCTCGCTCGATGATCTGGTCGAGACGATGGGCGCGGGCGGCATGTCCAGGAGCCAGGCCAGCCGTCCGTGCGCCGCGCTCGACGAGTGGGTGAACGCCTTCCTCCCCCGGCCTGTGGAGGGTGCGTGGCCCGATCTCCGGCTGGATGCGACAGACCTCGAGGTCCGGGAAGGCGGGCGCATCATCGGCAAGGCCGTGATGATCGCCGTGGCCGTGCCTGGGGACGGCAAGCGGAAGTTCTGGGGGTGGCCACCGGCGGCTGCGAAGCCGACACCGTCCGGACGGGCTTTCCGCGGTCACCGGCCGATCGCGGCCCGCGTGGGGTGAAGCTGGTGAACGGCGATGATCTGTAGAAGTATGGACTTGATCTGACGCTGTCGTTCCGGCGTGGCGGGTGT
>CAZJNX010000272.1:0-5585 GCA_964547415.1 uncultured Hyphomicrobiales bacterium | reverse complement strand
GTAGCGCGTGGCCGTCGGGAAGGCGCCCGCCCGCCGCTCGAGGTCGGCGAAGACGCGGTAGTTGCCCTCGTTCCGCAGGGTCTCGAGCTGCTCGCGGAAATAGGTCTCGAAGTCCATTTTGGAAATTCCTCCGGCGGTGTCCTCAGGTCGCGGCGCCCTTCGTGACAGTGTCATCGTTCCGGGTTGTCGCTGCCTTGCGCGAGATCAAGCCCCATTGCCAAAGACGGGTCGCCTCGAAGGGGACCACGAGAAACCAGTGCTCCAGCACCGCGAGCGCCAGCATCGTCCCCACGAGGACGAGGCCGGCCACCTCGAACGGGCTCGCCGCCGGGTCGAACGCGCCCCGGAAGACGAACGCCACCGCCAGCGTCCCGATCAGCACCGAAAAGGGGAACAGCGGGTTCATGGGCGCGCGGCGGAAATAGCTCGCGATGTAGGCGAGGTGGCCCGGGAGGAACTCCTCCGCGAGGTTCCTCGCCCCGAGGAACACAGTCAATTTAGCGCTCATGCGCATCACCCAAAGGGTCACGAATGTCGCGAGGCCCACCTGGTTGGCCGCCCCCCACGTGACGGCGGCGATCGCGATCACCGTCGCCACGATGGCGAGCTCGTGCCACAGGATGGCCTCGGTCGCATAGCGCACCCGGCGCCACCCTGTCGCCCCCTCGGGGCAGGGGGTGCGCCGCGGCCCGGCGAGCATGCCGGTGAGGAAGGCGAACTCGTGCCAGCCCCACAGGACGATGCCGGCCATGAAGCCCAGATAGGCGCCCGCCGGGGTCGTGACATCCTGGAGGAGGACGAGGCTCCAGCCAGCGGCCACCGCGACCACGGTGAAGTAGGCGAGCGTCACCGGGTAGGTGCGCCGCGGCAGCCCGTTGAGGAGGAGGATCGCCCCCGTCGCGAACCACCAAACGAACACCGAGGTGAAGCCTGCCAGCACGATCGCGGTCACGGTCCCGGTTCCTCCTTCGACGCCTTCGATCCAGTCCGACTCACCAGGCCGGCGACAGGCGGATGCGCTCGGGCAGCTCGTTCTTCTCCACCGGCAGCATGTAGAGCCGGGCGAAGGTGGCCGCCGCCTGGGCCCGGAGGCCGAGCTTCTTCGCCTTCGCGAGGAGGCCGCCCTTCGCGTCGCACGCGTCCATGGCGCAGGCGAGCTCGTTGAGGCGGACGAGGCCGGCGCGGAACTTCGGGTTGTCGATGTCGAGCAGCACCGGGAAGGTCTGCTTCGAGATCTCCTTGGTGATGCGGAACACCTCGTAGTCGTACCACTCGATGTCCACCCCGAGCGCCTCGTGGAAGGCCGGCCGGGCGTGGTCGCGCACGTACATCGTGGCGTAGACGGCGAGCTGGAAGAAGCGGATCCACAGCTTGTTGCCGCCCTTCAGCGTCTGCGGGTTGGCGCGCATCAGCAGGGCGAAGGCCTCGCCGTGGCGGAACTCGTCGTTGCACCACTGCTCGAACCACTTGAAGATCGGGTGGAACCGCCGGTCGGGGTTCCGCTCCAGGTGGCGGAAGATGGTGATGTAGCGCGCATAGCCGATCTTCTCGGACAAGTACGTCGCATAGTAGATGAATTTCGGCTTGAAGTAGGTGTAGCTCTTTTCCTTGGTTAGGAAGCCGAGGTTGACCGCGATGTCGAACTCCTTGAGCGCATCGTTGATGAAGCCGGCATGGCGAGCCTCGTCGCGGCTCATGTAGGAGAACAGCTCGCAGATGTCCTTGTTGGTGCCGCGCTTCTTCATCTCCTTGTAGAGCACGCAGCCGGAAAACTCTGCCGTCAGGGAGGAGACGAGAAAGTCGACGAACTCCTTGCGCAGCTCCTCAGGGAGGGCGTCAAGGTCGATCTGGTCCCAGAGCTCGTTCTTCTTGAAGTGGCCCTTGTTGGGGTCGGCCCGCATCTCGGCGATGAGCTCGTCCCAGTCTTCCCGCACCGGGGACACGTCGAGCTTGTCGAGCTCGTCGAAGTCGGTGGTGTAGAAGCGCGGAGACAGCATCGTCGTCTCCTGCGCGGCGCGGGTCGTCTCGTTGATCTCGCGCTCGACCGCGCGACCTTTCGAGGTGGTGGGGTGCTTGATGGGAGCGTTCACAGCGCGGTCCTTTCAGAGAACGAGAATTCGCACAGTTCCATGAACTCGAGGTCGCCGGTGAGGCGCGTCCACAGCCGCTCGATGCCGGACGCGCGGGTCACCGTGGCGTGGCGGCGGAAGGTCATGCGCTCGCCGTAGGGCACCTCGATGAGTGCGCCGTGGACCTTCACCCGGTCGCCCGGGTTCACGATCACGTCCCCGTCGAGCTCCACGTGGGCGTGCAGGCTCTCGAAGCTGTGCTCCACCTCGACCGTGCAGGGCACGTCGAACGAGTGGCGCGAGACGATCTGGCTGATCACTGGTTCACCCCCTCCCGAGGCAGCATGATGGCGAAAGAGCCGATGTTGGTGGGGCCGAAGGCCCGGACGTCGATGGCGGTCCTGGTGGTGGCGTCCTGCAGGTAGAAGTCGCCGTCCTCCTGCAGGACGAGGCGGAACGGCTCGGCGGGGCCGATGCCCTCGGCGCGGCGGGCGCGCATGAGCCCGCGCAGGACACCGCGCACGAAGCCGCCGGTCTCCGGCTCCACCACCGCCTGGACGTTGCCCGTGGCCGCGTTCACCGCGACCACCGCCCCGTCCTCCCGGTCGTGCAAGGTGAGGGAGACGGCCGCGCGGACCGGCTCCACGGCGATCGAGGCGTAGGCCTTGTTCGTGTCGACGAGGCCGAAGCCGCGGACGGCGGCGACCGTGACCATCACGGTCGCCAGGAGACACCCGATCGCGATCAGGACCGGCCGCGGCACCGAGGGGTCCTTGAGGTGGGACCGGGCGAGCCTCCCGTGGTCGGCGTGAACGTCGCTCATCGTCTCTCCTCTCCCTTCCTTGTCGTCGGCCCGTCAGCCCGTGGCGCCGACGGGGTGGCCGGTGGCGCCGTGGCCGCCCGCCGTCTTCGGCCGCACCCGCACGGGCGCGGAGGGCACCGCGTCGCCCGTCTCGCCGGCCCGCTCGGCGAGGTCCGCCGCGAGCGCCCGGGCGAGGATCTCCGCCGCCCGCTCCCCGTCCGGGAGGGCCCGCATCATGGGCTCGGGATCGGACAGCTTCCAGGGCCGGGCATGGGGCCACAGGTGCAGGTAGGACACCCGTCCGGGGCCGGAGATCTGCATGGCGATCCCGGTGGTGCCGAAGTAGGAGGGCCGCTTGGCCGCCGCCTGCACGATCCGGAACGGGATGTTGACGGTGAGCGTCAGCACGATCCCGATCCTGAGGACCACGCGCTTCGTGGTGATGGTGTAGAGCGTCGTCCCCGCCGTCATCTTCGCGAACAGGAGGAGCATCCCGATCGCGACGAGGGGAAGCGGCAGGAAGATCGCCACCGACGTGAGCGCGGCCACGAGGCCCGCCCCGTCGTACAGGAGCGAGGCGAAGTGCCAGGCCAGCATCAGGCCCGAGTAGATCGCCACCGCGCGCACGTGGAACACGTCGATCGCGATCGCCTTCCAGCTCGGCGCCCCCTGCCAAAGGATGCGCTCGCCCTCGGGCAGCTCCTCCGGCAGGCCGGGGATCGGCTCGAAGTGGTCGTCGTCTTCCTGCCGCACCGTCATAGCAGGGGCTCCGTGCGCGAGGGGATGGCGTAGAGGGTCCCGCCGGAGAAGTACGCCATGACCTTGTCCTCCTCGAGGAGCGTCACGGTCGTTCCCTCCTTGGTGACGGGGATGTTCTTGAAGTCGGTGGACAGGAGCGCGAAGGTCGTCACCTGCTGCCGCTTGCCGTCCACGGTCGCGAAGTTCATCGGGAACAGGACGCGGCGGGTGACCGGCTGTTCGGGCGTGCTCTCGGGGGCGAGGAACTCCACCTCGAGGTAGCGGATCATGAACTCCGAGCGGTCCACCCAGACGTCGGAGACGACGCCCGCGATGAGGCCGTCCGCGCCCACCACGTCGAAGCCGCGGGGGTCCGGATCGCCGTCGGCGATGGAGAACTCGTTGTCCTCGCGCATCGGCACGATCTTCGGCCGGCCGTCGTAGGTGAGGTCGGGCTTGTCGGCCCGCTCGGCCCAGGCGGCCGGGCCCACGCCGTCCTTCATGGGATCGCCCGTCGGCGTCAGCGGCGCGCCCGGGTAGGGGCCGATGGGCTCGGCGGCGATCGCCCGGGTGTCGGCGCGGGAGGGGTCGGGCGCGTAGTGCACCGAGCCGTCCACCATCTTGAACGCCTTGGGCTCGGCGAGCCAGACGACGCCCGGGTCCTCGATCTTGCCGGTCACGTCGTTGACGAGGGGGAAGCCCTCGCGACGGTCTTCCCGGCGCAGATAGAACACGAGGCCCGCGAAGAACACCCAGAAGGTGTAGAGGACGACCTGGGCGACGTCGATGCCCTCTGTCAGTTGGCCTATGGCTTCCACGTTTTCTCTCCTTGGCTGGAGTTGCTCAGCCCGGCATCTCGGCCAGGCCGAACTTCGGTCTTTCGTCGACGCGCCGTGTGGCCCGCGAGGAAACCAGCGGTCCGATGGCGACGAGGGTGGCGAACAGGAGGAGGATCTCCAGGTGGTACACGGCGCTGTAGCCGACCGCCGGGGAGGTCAGCGCGGGGCCAAGCTCACCCGCCACGGCGAGGTGCGCCATGACATCGCGCAAAAACCCGCCGATCGCGATGCCGCCGCCCATGGCGGTGGCCTGCACCGCGCCCCAGGCGCCGAGCGCGAGGCCCTTCGCCTTGTCCGAGGCGAGCGACATGGCCGACAGGAGCATCCCGACGGAGAACAGCCCGCCCCCGAAGCCGATCAGGAAGGTGCCGATCCGGAAGAGCGTCGCGGACTGCAGCGGGTCGGCGAAGATGACGGCGGCGAAGGCGAACACGCCGATCACGCAGCCGAGGCCTGCGAGTCGGTGCGTCTCCCAGCCGCGGGCGAGGGAGCGGGCGGCGAGCGCGAGGCCCGTGAGGGTCCCTGCCGCCAGGATCGCCGTCAGCGCCGTCGTCGCGGAGACCGACAGCTGCAGGATCTCCCCGCCATAGGGCTCGAGGAGGACGTCCTGCATGGAAAAGCCGGCCGTTCCGAGCCCGACCGCGACGAGAAGTCGCCCCGTCCGCTTGTCGGAGCGGAATTCGGCCCAGGCCTCGGAGAAGCTCTTCACGGGCCGGCCGTGGGCGGTGAGGTGGGGCTGGCGCGCCTCCTGCTTCCACAGCGCCACCAGGTTGAGGACCGCGGTGATGACGGCCGCCCCCTGGACCACCTGGATGAGCACGAGGGGCGTGTAGTCGCGCAGGAGCGTGCCGAACACGAGGGCCGAGATCAGCATGCCCACGAGCAGCATCACGTAGAGGAGGGCGACCACCTGCGGGCGCTTTTCGGCCGGCGCGATGTCGGTGGCAAGCGCGAGGCCCGCCGTCTGCGTGGTGTGAAGGCCGGCGCCCACCATGAAGAAGGCGACCATCGCCGCCACCTCGCCGGTCCACTGCGGACCGTTGCCGCCCTCGGCGAGCAGGAGGAGGGCGAAGGGCATGATGGCGAAGCCGCCGAACTGGAGGAGCGTGCCCATCCAGATGTAGGGAACGCGCCGCC
>CAZJNX010000271.1:0-5592 GCA_964547415.1 uncultured Hyphomicrobiales bacterium | reverse complement strand
CAGTTCGAGCGGCTGAAGCGCGAGCTCGAGGACGGCTACCAGGGCGCGCGCAACGCCGGGCGACCGCTCCTCCTCGAGGGCGGGCTCGACTGGAAGCCCATGGCGCTGACGCCGCGGGACCTCGACTTCATCGAGGCGAAGAACCAGGCGGCCCGCGAGATCGCCCTCGCCTTCGGCGTGCCGCCGATGCTGCTCGGCATTCCCGGCGACAACACCTACGCCAACTACCGGGAAGCCCAGCGGGCCTTCTGGCGGCAGACGGTGCTGCCGCTGGCCGGGCGGGCCGCCGAGGCCGTGTTGGGCTGGCTGGCGCCGGCCTTCGGGCGGACGCTGTCGGTGGAGATCGACCTCGACCGGATCGAGGCCCTCGCCGAGGAGCGCGAGCGGCTGTGGTCGCGGGTCAACGCGGCGACCTTCCTCACCGAGGACGAGAAACGGGCGGCCGTCGGCTACGGGCGTCGCGAAGGGCGTGGTGTGCCCGGCGGTGCGGACGAGGCGGACGGTGGCGAGGCGGAGGGGTGACACCCATGGACCCGCTCACCCAGTCGGTCGTCGAGCGGGGGGATCTCGCGCATCTCGCCCTCTTCCTGTGGGCGTCCGGCTCGAGCGCCCTCCTCGTCTGGTCCCTGCGCGAGAACGCGCGTTCCAACCAGCGTTTCAACGACTTCGTCAACGAGATCGCGCGCCTCACTTCGCTGTTCAGCGGCGACCGAGACTGAGGCGGTCATCCCAGAGACCAAGCATGGACGCTTTCATGAACTGGATAAACCTCCTCCTTTACAGGAGCGGGGCGCGCGATCATGCGCCTGTTTTCGAGGAATTCCGTCGTGTTCTTTCTCAGATGCTCGAGATGCGGCGCAGCCGGCCGACGCCGCCCCGCATCGTCGATCCGTTCGAATGGATGAACCGGTGAACGGCTCGCCGGCGATCCTTCCGCCTTCGACCCCCGCACGGGCGGGGCTCGAGACGAAGCTTCTGAGGACGCCGCTGCCCGCCGTCTCGGCGGACGGGCGGTTCCGCGGCCACGCGAGCCTGTTCGGCCGCGAGGACCTGTCCGGCGACGTGGTGGAACGCGGGGCGTTCGCCGCCTCCCTCGCCCGGCGCGGGGCGGAGCGGGTGAAGCTCCTCTTCCAGCACGATCCCCACGAGCCGGTGGGGCGCTTTCTTTCCATCGAGGAGGACGGGCGCGGGCTCGCCGTCGTCGGCGAGGTCACGGCCGAGACGCGGCGCGGGCGCGAGGTGATGAGCCTCATGCGCGCGGGCATCCTCGACGGGCTGTCGATCGGCTTTCGCACGGTGCGGAGCCGGCAGGAGCGGGGCGGTGCGATCCGCCGGCTCCTCGAGATCGACCTGTGGGAGATCTCCATCGTGACCTTCCCGATGCTCCCCGAGGCGCGGGCCGAGGCGGCCAAGGCTGCCTCCCCGCACGAAGACAAGGCCACCACGGCGTTCCACGAGGCGCGGATGGTCGCCCTCCTGCGCCGCGGCGCGATCAACCTGCGTCAGACGAGGTAGACGATGAGCGAGAAGGACAATCCGGTCCTCGAGACCAAGGACGTGCGCGTTAACCCCGAGGTGGCGAACGCGTTCTCCGAGTTCATGGGCGCGTTCGAGGCGTTTCGCGAAACCAACGACGAGCGCCTGAAGGAGATCGAGACGCGCATGGCGTCCGACGTCGTCACGCGCGACAAGCTCGAGCGGGTGAGCGATGCCCTCGACGAGCACCGCCGCCGCGTGGACGACCTGGTGCTGAAGGCGGCCCGTCCGCCGATCGGCGCGGGCGGGGCCGCCTCCTGCCACGTGGCGGCCGAGCACAAGTCGGCCTTCGCCGCCTATGTGCGCGGCGGCCGGGAGACGGGCCTGAAGGAGATCGAGAAGAAGGCGCTCACCGGCTCGTCCGACGACGCCGGCTTCCTGGTGCCCGACGCGATCGAGCGCGAGGTGGGCATGCGCCTCGCGGCGATCTCGCCGATCCGCTCCATCGCCTCGGTCGTGCAGATTTCCGGCGGAACCTACAAGAAGGCGTTCAGCTCGGCCGGCCCGGAGGTCGGCTGGGCGGCGGAGGCGCTCGACTACTCGGAGACGGCCGCGCCCACCTTGCGCGAGATGTCCTTCCCGACCCACGAGCTGTACGCGATCCCGGCCGCGTCCCAGACGCTGCTCGAGGACGCGGCCGTCGACATCGACCGCTGGCTCGCGACCGAGATCGAGACCGCCTTCGCCGAGAAGGAGAGCGCGGCCTTCGTGTCGGGCGACGGCACGGGCAAGCCGGCGGGCTTCATGGCCGCCACCAAGGTGGCGGACGGGAGCTGGCAGTGGGAGCGGCTCGGCTACGTGGTCACCGGCCAGTCGGGCGGATTCGACGCGAGCGACGGGACGGCCGGCGTGTCCTCGGCGGACGCCCTCATCGACCTCGTCTACGCGCTCAAGTCGGGCTACCGTCAGAACGCCACGTTCGTCATGAGCCGCAAGACCCAGGCGGCGATCCGCAAGCTGAAGGACGCGGACGGCAACCTCATCTGGTCGCCGCCCGCCACCCCCGGCGCGCCGGCCTCGCTCCTCAACTTCCCCGTCGTGGAGAGCGAGGAGATGGACGAGATCGGGCCGGACAGCTTCTCCGTCGCCTTCGGCGACTTCAAGCGCGGCTACATGGTGGTGGACCGGGCGGGCATCCGCATCCTGCGCGACCCGTTCACCTCGAAGCCCCACGTCCTCTTCTACACCACGAAGAGGGTCGGCGGCGGCATCCAGGACTACGCCGCGATCAAGCTCCTGAAGTTCGGCACG
Organism: uncultured Hyphomicrobiales bacterium; assembly: GCA_964547415.1. Lineage (GTDB taxonomy): Bacteria > Pseudomonadota > Alphaproteobacteria > Rhizobiales > Amorphaceae > CAZJNX01. Next base: position 2,805 of record CAZJNX010000271.1, on the reverse strand, counting down.
GCCTGACGGCGGCGGCGGGCGGACAGCCGCCCGCCGTCCCCGATCCTTCCCGGGGGGCCACGCGCCCCCCTTTCTCATTCGCAAGCGAGGTGCAGCCATGACGGCGGTACTCGTCGCCCCGCCGGCGAGCGAACCCGTGTCGCTCGACGAGGCGCGGGCGTTCCTGCGGCTCGACACCGACGCGGAGGACGTCCTCGTCGCGAGCCTCGTGACGGCCGCGCGGGCCCACGTGGAGGGCCTCACCGGCCGGGCGCTCATCACCCAGGGGTGGCGCATCTGCCGGGAAGGCTGGCCGCGGGCCGGCGTCATGCGGCTGGCGCCCGCGCCCATCGTGTCGGTGGACGCCGTCACGGTATTCGGCGCGGACGGGACTCCCGGCGTGGTGGACGCCGCCGCATGGCAGGCGGAGCTGCGGGCCGACCCGGCACGACTCAGGTTCCGGCCGGCGGCTCTCGACCGCAATGCCGACAACGGCATCGAAGTGGACGTGACGGCGGGCTACGGGACGACGGCGGACGACGTTCCGGCGCCGCTCCGCCAGGCGATCCGCATGCTCCTCGCCTTCTGGTTCGAGCACAGGGAGGCCGCCTCCACCGAGGCGGTCACGCCCGACATCGCCCACGGCGTGTGGTCGCTCGTGGCGCCCTACCGGGTGGTGGGGCTGTGAGCGGGGCCCCGACCATCGGCCGGCTGCGCCGGCGGGTCGAGATCCTGGTGCCCGAGGACGTGCCGGACGGGATGGGCGGGGCGACCCGCACGTTCGTGTCCGGTGGCTTCGCGTGGGCCGCCGTCGAGACCCGCAGGCGCCGCGAGAGCGTGGAGGACGGTCGGCTGACCGGGCTCCTCGTCCATCGCATCACCCTGCGCGCGGGACCGGACGTGGCGAGCGGGATGGTCATTCGCGACGGGGCGCGGCGCTACCGCGTCCTCGCCGTCGAGCCGGCCGATCCGCTCCGCCGCTACCTCGTGTGCCATGCCGAGGAGGAGGAGCCGTGAGCGACCCGCGCACCGCGCTGATGTCTGCGATCTACCAGCGGCTCGCCGGGGACGCGGCACTTCTCCAGCTCCTCGGCGAGGCCGCCATCCACGACCGGGTGCCGCGGGGGGCGAAACCGCCGTTCGTGGTCTTCGGCGCGCTCGATTCGCGCGAGGCGGACGGGGACGATCCGCCCCTCGTCGAGCACCGCGTCGGCATCGACGTGTACTCCCGCGGCTACGGGCGGCGGGAGGCGAGCGAGATCGCCTTCCGCGTCCGCGAGCTCCTCGACGAGGCGGACCTGTCGCTCGCCGGCCACCGGCTCGTGCAGCTGCGCCACGTGCGCACGCGTCTGTCGCCGGAGCGTGACCGGCGTTCCTATCGCGCCGCCATGACCTTCCGCGGGCTGACCGAGCCCGCCGCCTGACGTTCGGAGACGACGACATGGGTGCCCAGAAAGGCAAGGACCTGCTCTTGAAGCTCGATGCCGACGGGGCGGGCGGTTTCGTGACGGTGGCCGGCCTCAGGAGCCGGCGGCTGTCCTTCAACGCCGACACGGTGGACGTGACGGACACCGAGTCGGAGGGCCGCTGGCGGGAGCTTCTGGCGGGCGCGGGCGTCAGGCGCGCCGACATCTCCGGCGCGGGGATCTTCAAGGACGGCGCGGCCGATGCGGCCGTCCGCGAGGTGTTCTTCGAGGGGCGGATCGCGACCTGGCAGGTGGCGATCCCCGACTTCGGCACCGTCGAGGGCCCCTTTCAGCTGACGGCGCTCGAGTACGGCGGCACCCACGACGGCGAGGTGGTCTTCGAGATCGCCATGGAGTCGGCGGGCGCCCTGACCTTTGCGCCGGCGGTGTGACCATGGCGAACCGGTATCGCGGGGAGATCGACGCCGTCCTGTCGGGCGAGCGCTACACCCTGTGCCTCACCCTCGGCGCGCTCGGCGAGCTCGAGGCCGCCTTCGGGGCGGAGGACGTGGCGAGCCTCGTCGACCGCTTCGGGACCGGCCGCCTCAAGGCGCGCGACCTCGTGCGCATCATCGGCGCGGGCCTTCGCGGCGCCGGCCACGAGGTGAGCGACGAGGCCGTGGCGCGGATGACCGCGGAGGGCGGCGCGGCCGGCTTCGCGCGGATCGCGGCCGACCTCCTCACCGCCACGTTCGGGGGCGAGGCTCCCGCAAACCCTTGACCGCCGCGGTCGCTCCGGCGGCGGATGCCGCCCGGCACCCCTTTCCCTTCCGGCACCTGTTCCGCGTCCTCGTCGGCGAGCGGGGGATGCATCCCGCCGCCTTCTGGCGCCTGTCGGTGCCGGAGGTGGCGATGCTTCTCGGCCTCGGCGAGGGGGCGGGACGGGCGGTGCCGACGGCCGCGGACCTTTCCCGCCTGATGGAGCGCTTTCCCGATGAGCGAGGATGATCTCGACCCCTTCGGCTTCGACGACGACTTCGACGGCGAGCTCGACATGGCCCAGGAGGTCGCCGACACGCTCGAGCGGTCCTCCCGCACCTTCTCCCGCACGCTCGTCTCCGGGCTGCGCTCGGCAGTCCTCGAGGGCCGCCGGCTCGACGACGTCCTGCGCCGGGCGGCCCTGTCCATTTCCGCCTCGGCGTTTCGGGCGGGCCTCAGGCCGCTCACGGACCTCGTGACGCGGGGGACCGGCGGGCTCGTGAACGGGCTCGTCGGCGGCTTCACCGGCAGTGCCGTGAAGACCGCAGCGAACATGCTGCCGTTCGCGGACGGCGGCGTGATCGGCGCGCCGACCGCCTTTCCGCTGCCCGGCGGCAAGACCGGCCTGATGGGCGAGGCGGGGCGCGAGGCCGTGCTGCCG
>CAZJNX010000270.1:0-5619 GCA_964547415.1 uncultured Hyphomicrobiales bacterium | reverse complement strand
ATCCTCCACACCTCCGGCACCACCTCGCGGCCGAAGATCGTGCCGCTCCTGCAGCGCAACCTCGCCGCCTCCGCGGGCCACATCGCGGCGACGCTCGCCCTCTCCCCCGCCGACCGCTGCCTCAACGTGATGCCGCTCTTCCACATCCACGGGCTGGTGGCGGCGGTGCTCGCGTCCATGTCCGCGGGCGCCTCGGTCTGGTGCTCGCCGGGCTTCGACGGGCTCAAGGTCTTTTCCTGGCTGAAGGAGGTGGAGCCCACCTGGTACACGGCGGTCCCCACCATGCACCAGGTCATCCTCTCCCGCGCCCCGCGCAACGCCGAGGCGATCGCCGCCGCGCGCCTGCGCTTCGTGCGCTCCTCCTCCGCCTCCCTCCCCGCCCAGGTGATGGCGGCGCTGGAGGAGACCTTCGGCTGCCCCGTCATCGAGAGCTACGGGATGACCGAGGCCGCCCACCAGATGACGTCGAACCCGCTGCCGCCCGCTGCCCGCAAGGCCGGCTCCGTAGGCCTCCCGGCGGGCCCGATGGTGCGCATCGCCGACGAGGCCGAGAACCGCCTCCTCGGGGACGACGCCCTCGGCGAGGTGGTGATCTCCGGCCCGAACGTGACCCCGGGCTACGAGGCGCATCCGGACGCGAACGCCAAGAGCTTCTTCGAGGCGGACGGCGCCCGCTGGTTCCGCACCGGCGACCAGGGCCGCTTCGACGGTGACGGCTACCTCTCGATCACCGGCCGCATCAAGGAGATCATCAACCGCGGCGGGGAGAAGGTGAGCCCCCTCGAGGTGGACGGCGTCCTCCTCGACCATCCGGCGGTCGCCCAGGCCGTCACCTTCGCCGTCCCCCACGACAAGTACGGGGAGGACGTGGCGGCCGCCGTCGTCCTGAAGCCGGACGCCGCGGCGGAGGAGAAAGAGATCCGCGCCTTCGTGGCCGAACGCCTCGCCGACTTCAAGACGCCGCGGCGGGTCCTGATCCTGGACGAGATCCCGAAGGGCGCCACCGGCAAGGTCCAGCGCATCGGCCTCGCCGCGAAGCTCGGCCTCGCGCCGGAGAAGGCGGCATGAGGATCTGCATCTACGGGGCGGGGGCGATCGGCGGCTACGTCGCCGCCAAGCTCGCAAGCACCGGGGCGGACGTCTCCCTCATCGCCCGCGGGCCGCACCTTGCCGCCATGCGCGAGAAGGGCCTCACCCTGATCGAGGCAGGCGAGACCACCACCCTCCCCGTCACGGCGACGGAGGATCCGGCCGACCTCGGCCCCCAGGACTACGTGATCGTGACGCTGAAGGCCCACTCGGTGCCGCCCGTGGTGGAGCGGATGCAGCCCCTCCTCGGGCCGGATACGGCCGTCGTCATGGGCGTCAACGGCGTGCCGTGGTGGTACTTCTACCGGCAGCCCGGCCCTTACGAGAACCACCGCCTCGAGACGGTCGATCCCGGCGGCGTCCAGTGGGACGGGATCGGGCCGGAGCGGGTGATCGGCTCGGTGGTCTATCCCGGCGCGGAGGTGACGGAGCCGGGCGTCGTGCGCCACATGGACGGCAACCGCTTCACCCTCGGCGAGCCCGACGGCGCCCGCTCCGAGCGCGCCGTCGCCCTCTCCGAGGTGCTGACCAAGGCGGGGCTGAAGGCGCCGGTGCGGCCGAAGATCCGCGAGGAGATCTGGGTGAAGCTGTGGGGGAACCTGTCCTTCAACCCGATCTCCGCCCTCACCTGCGCCACCCTCGACGTCCTGTGCACCGACCCCGGCACCCGCGCGGTCGTCAGGGCGATGATGCTGGAGGCCCAGGCCATCGCCGAGGACCTCGGCGTGCGCTTTCCCATCGACGTGGAGCGGCGGATCGACGGGGGCGCGGCCGTCGGCGCCCACAAGACCTCCATGCTCCAGGACCTCGAGCGGGGCCGCGCCATGGAGATCGACGCCCTCGTCTCGGCCGTCGCCGAGATGGGCCGCCTCGTCGGCCGGCCGACCCCGACCATCGACACCGTGCTCGCGCTCGTGAAGCTGCGCGGCCGCGTCGCCGGCGCCTACGGCGGCGATTGAGGACCGGGGCGAACCCGCCGCCCCCTCCGCGCCTTCCTGCCACGAGTTCCGTCCACGAAAGCGCAACGCGCCCGAGGAGACCATGACGCCGAAACCCGTGAAGAAGGCCGTCCTGCCCGTCGCCGGGCTCGGGACGCGGTTCCTGCCCGCCACCAAGGCGAGCCCCAAGGAGATGCTCACCGTCGTCGACCGGCCCGTCGTCCAGTACGTGGTGGACGAGGCGCTCGAGGCCGGGATCGAGGAGGTGATCTTCGTCACCGGCCGCGGCAAGCAGGCGATCGAGGACCATTTCGACATCGCCTTCGAGCTGGAGGACACGCTGCAGCGGCGCGGCAAGACCGCCGCCCTCGAACAGCTCCGGGCGGAGCTCCCGAAGGCGGGCACCTTCTCCTACACCCGCCAGCAGGCGCCGCTCGGCCTCGGCCACGCGGTCTGGTGCGCCCGCCACCTGGTCGGGGACGAGCCCTTCGCCCTCCTGCTGCCGGACGTCATCATCCACTCCGACGTCGGCTGCCTCCGCCAGATGATGGACGTCTACGAGGCGAAGGGCGGCGGCAACGTCATCGCCGTGGAAGAGGTACCGTGGGAGCGGACCGACCAATACGGCGTCGTCGAGGTGGAGGCGGAGGACGCGGACGTCTTCAAGGTGACGGGCATGGTGGAAAAGCCCGCCGCCGGGACCGCGCCGTCGAACCTCATCATCACCGGGCGCTACATCCTGCAGCCGGAAATCTTCTCCCTCGTGGAACAGACCGAGCCGGGGGCGGGTGGCGAGATCCAGATCACCGACGCCATGAAGACGCTGATGGCGACGCAGCCTTTCCGCGGCCTTCGCTTCCGCGGTCGGACCTACGACTGCGGCTCCAAGCTCGGCTTTCTCGCCGCCAACGTCGCCTATGGCCTCGACCGGGAGGACCTCGCCGCCGGCCTCCACGCCGAGCTCCGCCGCCTCATGGGCGAGACCACCGGCTGACCGGCCCGCGTTTTCCTCGGCGCGGGCCGTCGCACCGGCGGCGCCCGGCGTGGCGGGGCCTCTCGGCCGCACCCGGGCGAGGCCGGTCACCGCCAGGACGAGCGGAAGGGATCGGCGCCGAACCGTTCGGCTGGACCAGCGCGCCGCGGTGGCGTCTGCGCCGCCCGTCCGGGCCGCAGAAGCATGGGCGAAGACCGGCCGCGGCCGCACGACCGCCGTCCGGACGGCCGTCGATACCGCCTTTCCGCCAGCCGGGCGCCCCCCGCCCTTCAGCACCGAAAAGCCGGGCGAGGGCGTCGGAAGGCGATCGCGGCGCAGGATCGATCGATCGCGGTTCACTTCGCACCGCCTGCCGACAGCCCCGAACCCCGCGGCCCCGCCGACGCCGACGGACAGTCCCGCGCTACCTGTCGCGCCCGTGCAGGCCGGCCGCCCCGGAGCGCCCGCCGGCGCCTCGCCGCTCCGGATGCGCCGCCGGCGGGCTCCGCTCGACGCTCCCGTGCCCGGGCGGACGGCGCGATCGGTCGGCCCGCGCAGCATCCCCGGGAAGGCCGGCGCCCTGGAGAGCAACGGCTCCCCCTTCGGATCGGCCCGCGGCTCCGGCGCCGCCTCCCTCTCCGCTGGCGAGGTGGTCGCTCTGGCGTTGCGGAGGCGAGCCCGTCTCCCGAGGGGCCCTGAGCCCGTCAGGGAGCATGGGTCCCCTCCGCGTCCCCGTGCCCCCTCAACGGTTGCTCCGGCCTGCCGATCCCGCACGACATGGACAGGACCCTCCACCGTGCGACGCTCCGTCATCGGCTGCGACCACTCCCGCGCCGTCGCCGACCTCCACGGCCTGCCGAGCGCCGTCGCAGTGCCGAACGATCCCCGGACGCGGTCGCTACCCGGCTCGCGTCCCTCGAGCCGGACGTCCTCGTTTCTTTTGAGGCGAGCAGCGGCTGCGACGGTCTCCTGATCGGCGCCCTCGCCGGGCGCGGCCTCGCCTTCTCGCGGACCGATCCGCGCCAGGTTCCAGAATTCACCACAGCCACCGGCGTCCTCGCCAGGACCGACCGCGTCGATGCACGGGTGCTCGCGGAGACGGGCTTCGTGCTCGACCTTCCGATCACCGTCCCAAGCAGCCCGCCGCGCAGGCGGTCGTCCGACTTCCGCAGGCGCCGCAGGCACTTGGTCGAGATCCGTAAGGCCGAGACAACCCGCCGCTGCAGCGCCGGACAGGATGAGGTCGCCGCGCGGATCGAAGCGATGATCGGCCTCGTCACCCGCCAGGTCGCCGCGCTCGACCGTGCCATTGGCGGGCTCATCGAGGAAGACCGATCGCTCTCCCGTCACGCCCGCCTACGGAGCGTCGCGCCAGGTATCGGCCCGCCGGTCCTTGCGATCCTGCCGGGCGACCTTCCTGAGCGCGGCAGCCTCGACCGCCGGCGCAGCGCGCTCTCGCCGGCGTTGCACCACACGCTCGCGCGTGCGGGAGGGGGCGTTGTGTACGGCGGATCCGGGGCGGTCGCCGCAAGGCCCGCGCGGCGCTCACCACCTCGCGACGTCCCCGCCGCTCCGTCTTGATGCGCGATCGCATGCGCCGAAAGGGCGAGGCGTCGAGGACCAGCCCCATCGCCGTCGCCCGCCACCGCCTCGTCACCCGCGGCGCCATGCTCCGCAACGGCCCGCCCCCTCGAACCCGAGCGACACCACAGTTGCCGCCGGGGTGTCGCGCGGTGCACGCCGGTGACGAGGAGACCGGAAGATCGACGCCCGCCTCCACGCCACACAGGCGGGAAACGCGGGCTTCCGCGGGCGCGCCGGATCGCATGGTGCCCTACCGGCGCCGCGGCCGTGCCCGCCTCCTCCACGGACGGGACGCCGGGCTGCATCCGCCCCGGCCCGAGACGGCAAGCATGGCTGCCCCGAGGGCTTCGGACGCAAGGGCGCTGGCGCGGTCCGGTGCAGGGGACCGGCCGGGCGGGGAGATCGAGAGGGGCGGGCGGCGCTCAGGCGTGGCCGAGGGCGGTCTGGACGTCGCGGAGGTGCTGGAGGTGGCGCTCGGCCTCGTCCCGTTCCGCCGGGGTCTTCGCGTCGGCGAGGTCTTCCTCGGCGTCCCGGATCTCGGTGGCGATGGCCTCGCGGTCGATCTCCTCGACCGGGATCGCCTCCTCGGCGAGGAGGGTGAGGCCCCGGGCGTTCACGTCGGCGAAGCCGCCGCGCACGAAGATGGAACGCTCGGCCGCCGCGCCCCCCTTCACCACCACGAGGCCGGGGCGCAAGGTGGTCATGAAGGGGGCGTGGCCCGCGAGGACCTGGAACTCGCCCTCGTTGCCCGGGATGCGGACGGACTCGACCGCCTCGGACATGACGAGCCGCTCGGGGCTGACGAGTTCGAACTGCAAATCGGCCATCGTCGACCAATCCTTGTCATCACGGGCGGAGGTGAGGCCCGCGCCGGCACGGACCGGCGAAACGCAGGGGGCAAGCGGCGTCCGCCGCGACGGCGGACGCCGGGGTGACTGCCGACGGCGTCAGGCCGCCTCGGCGGCGAGCTGCTGGGCCTTCTCGACCGCCTCCTCGATGGTGCCGACCATGTAGAAGGCCGCCTCCGGAAGGTGG
>CAZJNX010000269.1:0-5622 GCA_964547415.1 uncultured Hyphomicrobiales bacterium | reverse complement strand
CGTCGGCCGCAGCCAGGGCGAGTTCGACCACGGACAGGGCGAACTGTCGGACGCGGCGGCCGCCCTCGACTGGGTCCAGTCGCTGCATCCGGAGTCCAAGGGCTGCTGGATCGCCGGCTTCTCCTTCGGCGCCTGGATCGGCATGCAGCTCCTGATGCGCCGCCCGGAGGTGCAGGGCTTCATCTCCGTCGCCCCGCCCGCCAACCTGCACGACTTCTCCTTCCTCGCCCCCTGTCCGTCGTCCGGCCTGATCGTCCACGGCGACATCGACAAGGTGGTGCCCCAGAAGGACACCCAGGCCCTCGTCGACAAGCTGAAGGCCCAGCGGGGCATCGTCATCGACCAGGCGATCATCGGGGGCGCCAACCACTTCTTCGACGGCCGCGTGGACGAATTGATGGAGGTGTGCAGCGGCTACCTCGACCGGCGGCTCGGCATCGCGACGGACGCGGCCTGACCGCTAGCGGGCGGCGCGCACGAGGACGCCGCCCATCGTCGGCCGGGGCACGCCCGTGGTCCCCGGATAGGTGAGGGGGAGCCCCTCCAGGTGCCGCACGGCGAGGTAGCCGAAGGCCTGCGCCTCCACGAAGTCGCCGGCAAGGCCGAGCTTCTCCCCCGGCGTGACGGGAACGCCCGTCTCCGCCTCGATCATGTCGAGGAGGGTCGGGTTGTGCGCCCCGCCGCCGGTGACCACGATCGTCTTCGGCGCGGCCGGCAGCATCTCCACCCCCCGGGCGAAGGCGCGGGCGGAAAAGGCGGTGAGGGTCGCCGCCGCCGCCTCCAGCGGGAGCCCGTCGACGGCGGAGGCGTCGAAGGCGTTCCGGTCCAGCGACTTCGGCGGCTTGCGGCGGAAGTAGGGGTCGGCCATCAGCCGCTCCAGCACCTCTTCGCAGGGGCGGCCGCGCCGGGCCGTCGCGCCGTTGCGGTCGAAGGGCTTGTCGGCCTTCCTCCGCATCAGGTCGTCGAGGAGGGCGCTCGCGGGCCCGGTGTCGAAGGCGAGGAGCTGGTCGTCCCTGCCGAGGAAGGTGACGTTGGCGACGCCGCCGAGGTTCGCGATCGCGACCGGCGGCGTCAGCCCCGCGCGCCCGGCGAGGATGCGGTGGAAGACCGGGACCAGCGGCGCCCCCTCGCCCCCCGCCGCCACGTCCGCGGCGCGGAAGTCGTGGACGACGTCGATGCCGACGGCGCGCGCGAGCCGCGCCGCATCCCCGGTCTGGACGGTGAGGGCGCGCTCGGGCGCGTGGAGGACGGTCTGCCCGTGGAAGCCGACCACGTCCACCGCCGCCGGGTCGATGGCGTTGTCGGCCAGGAACCCGCCGACGGCGCTGGCGACGGCATCCGTGAAGGTGGCCTCCGCCGCAGCGATCGGCTCCGGGCGAGCGTTTCGGTCCGCAAGGTCCCGCGCGGCGGCGACCGCCTCCAAGAGCAGGCCGCGAACCTCCGCCGCGAAGGGGACGGCGCGGGTCGGGCCCGCCTCGAACACCTGGTCCCCGTCGGTGGTGACGAGGGCCACGTCGATCCCGTCCATGGACGTGCCGCTCATGACGCCGATCGCCGTCAGCGTCCGCCCCTCGAGGATGTTCGCCATGGCTCCCCCTTTCCCGCACGCCCTCCCGCGCGCGCCGGACCATGGCACGGGGCGGGCCCCATGAACAGCCGGCAACCCGGCCGCTCGCCGCCGGGCTGTCCCGCCCCGCGGCGATGGGCTATCAGGTGCCCGCGCCGCGCCCTCGCCGGCCCCGCGCCCTTCTTCCCAGCCCACAACCGAAGCGACGTCGATGACGCCCCACAAGTCCGATTTCCTGTCGATCCTGACCGAGCGCGGCTACATCCACCAGGCCTCCGCGCCCGAGGCCCTCGACGCGGCGCTCGTGCGCCAGGCGGTGCCGGCCTACATCGGCTTCGACTGCACGGCGCCGAGCCTCCACGTCGGTTCCCTCGTGCAGATCATGATGCTGCGCTGGCTGCAGAAGACCGGCCACACGCCCATCGTGCTCATGGGCGGGGGGACGACGCGGATCGGCGACCCGTCCTTCCGCGACGAGGCGCGCCCGCTCCTCGACGAGGCCGCCATCGAGGAGAACAAGGCGGGCATCCGCTCCGTCTTCGCGAAGTTCCTGCGCTTCCCGGAAGGCACGGACGCGGGCGAGCGGGGCGAGGCGGTGCCGTCCACGGGCGGCGACGCCATGATGGTCGACAACGCGGACTGGCTCCTCGACCTCAACTACGTCGCCTTCCTGAGGGACGTGGGGCGGCACTTCTCGGTGAACCGGATGCTCACCTTCGAATCGGTGAAGCTGCGGCTCGACCGGGACCAGCCGCTGTCGTTCCTCGAGTTCAACTACATGATCCTCCAGGCTTACGATTTCGTGGAGCTGTTCCGCCGCCACGGCTGCCTCCTCCAGATGGGCGGGTCGGACCAGTGGGGGAACATCGTGAACGGCATCGACCTCGGGCGGCGGCTCGAGGGGGCGGAGCTGTTCGCCGTCACCTCGCCCCTCATCACCACCGCCTCGGGCGCCAAGATGGGCAAGACCGCGCAAGGGGCGATCTGGCTCAACGCGGACCGCACCGCACCGTGGGATTACTGGCAGTTCTGGCGCAACACGGCGGACGCGGACGTCGGACGCTTCCTGCGCCTGTTCACCGAGCTTTCCATGGACGAGATCGCCCGCCTCGAGGCCCTCGGCGGCGCGGAGATCAACGAGGCGAAGAAGGTGCTCGCGAACGAGGCGACGGCCCTCCTCCACGGCCGCGCCGCCGCCGAGGCCGCCGCCGAGACCGCCCGCAAGACCTTCGAGGAGGGGACGCTCGCCGCCGACCTGCCGACGGTGGACGTCCCGCGGGCGGAGCTCGCCTCGGGGATCGGCCTCCTCGCCGCGTTCGTCCGGGCGGGGCTCGCGGCCTCCAACGGCGAGGCGCGGCGGCAGGTGAAGGGGGGCGGCGCGCGCCTCAACGACGAGGTGGTCTCGGACGACCGCCTGGTGCTGACGGAGGACGCCCTCACGGACGAGGGCGTCATCAAGCTGTCCATCGGCAGGAAGCGCCACGCCCTCATCCGCGCGGCCTGACGCCGCCGGGCGGCTCCCCGCCGCCGGCGGAAGGGACGTCGGCGGGCGGCCCCGTCCTCAGCGGCTGCGCAGGAAGGTCGACAGGCGGTCCATCGCTTCCGACAGGCTCTTCTCGCCGCGGGCGAAGCACAGGCGCAGGAAGGGCTCGCCCCCGCTGCCGAAGGCGGTGCCCGGGGCGAGGCCGACGCCCGCCTCGTCGATGAGGCGCTTGGCGAAGCGGGGCGTGTCCGTCTCCCCCTCCACGGTGATGAGGGCGTAGAAGGCGCCGTCGGGCACCGCCATCGCCACCCCGTTGAGGCCGCCGAGGGCCTCCACCACGATCTCCCGGCCGCGCCGCGCCCGCTCCACCTGGTGGGCGAGGAAGCCGTCGCCGTTGTCGAGGGCGACGATCCCGGCCCGCTGCATGAAGGCCGCGACGCCGGAGGTCGAGTACTGGACGAGGTTCGCGAGGGTGTCGATCACGGCCGGCGGGGCCATGATCCACCCCATGCGCCAGCCCGTCATCGCCCAGTTCTTGGAGAAGGTGTTGACGAACAGGATCAGGTCGTCCGGCGCCGCGACGTCCAGGAAGGAAGGGGATCGGGCGCCCTCGCCGGTCCAGTGGAAGCGGTTGTAGATCTCGTCGGCAATGATCCACAGCCCGTGGCGGCGCGCGATGGAAAGGAGCGCGGCGAGCGTCTCCCGGTCCGCCACCCAGCCCGACGGGTTCGACGGCGTGTTGACGAAGATCGCCCGGGTGCGAGGCGTCACCGCCGCCTCGATCGTCTCCGGCGGAAGCGTCCAGCGGGAGCCGTCGAAGGTCATGGGCACCTCGACCGGGCGCGCCTCCAGCACCATGGCCGCGGCGGACAGGTTCGGCCAGGCGGGCGTCGGGACGATCACCTCCTCGCCCGGCCCCACGGTCGCCTGCAGCGAGATCTGGATCGCCTGCATGCCCGAGCCCGTGACGATGAAGCCGTCCGCGTCGAACGGGCGCCCGAACAGCCGCTCGTGGTAAGATGCGAGCGCGCGGCGCAGGTCCGGCAGGCCGCGCTGGTAGGTGTAGAAGGTCTCGCCCGCCGCGAGGGCGCGGGTCGCCGCCTCGGCGATGAAGGGCGGGGTCGGTAGGTCCCCCTCGCCGGCCCACAGGGGGATGACGTCGGGCCTGTCGAAGCCGTAGGCGACCACGTCGATGATGCCGCTCGGCGGCACGGCGCGGGCGGCGGGCCGGAGCGCGGAAAGGGGATCGGATGGCGTCATCGTCGGGCCACGGTGAGCTGGTTGCGGGGGTGGGGGAGCGTTCGCACGGCCGGCCCCGCGCCGCAAGGCCGCTCGCCGGCGTCCTCGTCGGGGCAGCCATCCTCCTCGTCCTCGTGCTTGTCGCGGCGGCGACCCGTCTGCCGGCCGCGCCCGGCGCGGGGGAGGGGGCGGTGGACGAGGCCGCGATCCGCGCCAGTCTGCGCGCGGCGGCGGACGGCGGGACGCTCGACCGGGAAGCCGCGGCGGCCCTCGCCGACGGGGACCTCGCCCTCGCCCGCCAGCTCGCCGCCGTCGGGGACGCGGTCGCCCGCCCCCTCTCGCCGGAGACCCTCGCCGCCATCGAGGAGGCCTCCGCCCTGCCCGCCCGGATCCTCGCCGCCGCGGGGGACTTCGCCGCCGCCTTCGCCACCGGCCGGGCGGACACGGCGGCGGGCCTCGCCGGCGCCGTCGCCTCCGACCTCACCCTCGTGGGCGACGTGCGGGACCTCGTTCGCGAGGGGGGCCGGGCGCTCGCGGGCGAGCCCCACTCCGAGCTCCTCCTCGGCCTCGCCGTCGCCGGAATCGCGGCGGAGGGGGCCGTCATCGCGACGGGCGGGACGAGCATCGCGGCGAAGGTCGGGCTGTCGGTGACGAAGGCGGCCTACCGGAGCGGCCACCTGTCGGCCGCCCTCGCCCGGCGGATGGTGGACCTCGCCCGGACGGCGCGGATGCCGGCCCGCCGCGGCGGGGCCGACGCGGGGGCGGCCGCGGCGCGGGCGGGGGCGCGGGCCGAGCTTTCCGTCCTCGTGGGCGACCTCGGCGCCATGGCGCGCAACGCGGGGCCGGCGGAGGCGGTCCGGCTCTTGCGCCACGCGGACGAGCCGGCCCGCGTCCGGGACCTCGCCCGCTTCACCGGCCACTTCGGCGAAAGGGCGCGGGCGGTGGCGCGGGTGACCGGCCGGACGGCACTCCGGGCGTTCCGCTCCTCCGCCCGGCTCGCGGGCCTCGCCTTCCTCGCCCTCGTCGACCTCCTGGCGGGGCTTGCGGCCTTCGCGGCCACCGCGATCCTCTGGCGGGCCTACCGCGCGACCGTCGCCGCCGCCGAGGCCGTCCTCGTCGGCGGGGGCCGCCTCCTCGCCGCCGCGCGATCCGCCGTCCCGCCGTCGGTGGTAGCCGGGCCGGGCATGGCGCGCCCGTGACGGCCCGCGCGCGGACGCTCGTCCGCCCGGGCGCGACCTCACGCCCGCGCGTCGCCGGCGTGGTCCGCGGCGGTCTCCACCCCCTTGTCTGTTGGCGTGATGGTAGCTTGGGAGGTGCGGAAGGGAGCCCGTCC
>CAZJNX010000268.1:0-5648 GCA_964547415.1 uncultured Hyphomicrobiales bacterium | reverse complement strand
CTGGGCGTAGGAGAACATGTGGTCGCCCACCCAGGCGAGCGGCAGGTAGGCGATGACGAGCTCGTCCTCGCCGAAGCTGTCGAAGGCGTTGGCGTTCTTCGCCGACGCGATCAGGTTGTCGAAGGACAGCATCACGCCCTTCGGCTGGCCCGTCGTCCCCGAGGTGTAGAGCATGACCGCGAGGTCCGAGCCCTTGCCGGCCTCGAGCCGCGCCCGCCAGCGGCCCTCCGCCTCGCCGTCCTCGGCGAGGATCTTCCGGCCCTCGGCCGTCACCTCCGCGAAGGAGAAGAGGTGCTCGTGCTCGTAGTCGCGCATCCCCCGCTCCTCGTCGTAGACGATGGTGCGAAGGTGCGGCAGGCGGTCCGACACGGACAGCACCTTGTCGACCTGCTCCTGGTCCTCGCAGACGGCGACCGTCACCTCCGCGTGGTCGAGGACGAAGGCCATCTCCTCGGCGACGGAATCGGCATAGACCGGGACGGGCACGGCGCCGAGGGACTGGGCGGCGGCGAAGGTCCAGTAGAGCCGCGGGCGGTTCTGCCCGACGACGGCGACCTTCTCGCCCGCCGCGAGGCCCCGCGCCTCGAGCCCGAGCGCGTAGGCGCGCACGATGTCGGCCACCTCCGCCCAGGTCCACGTCTGCCAGATGCCGAACGCCTTCTCGCGCATGGCCGGCCGGCCGCCGCGCGTCGCCGCGTTCACGAGGAGGAGTTTCGGGAAGGTGTCGGCCCCCTCGACCGTGGCCTCGGCCGCACGGCCCATGCGTCGCTCCCCTGTCATGTGCGTGTGCTGTTGCAGGGCGCGCGGCATCGCCGGCACGCAGCGCCCGGGCGTTTCCTCCAATCAATCCCAGCGAGGCGCGCAAATCAAGTCCCGGGCCGCGGCAGGCACGCCTCGCCTCGCGATCGTGCCGCCCGCGGCCGTTTGCGGGCAAGGTGCCAGCAAGCTAGGGCTGGCACCCGGAATGCAAGGGACCGGCGCGCGGGACGCCGGACCCGCCGTCGCGGAAGGGGAACGGGATGCAGAAGGACGCAAGGGGCGGCTTCCGGGAGGAAGGCGAGGGCGGCGGCGACGCCACGGGCCGCGTCGAACGCGAGACGTTCGACCTCGCCCGCACGCGGATCGAGAACAACTACGGCACCGTCGTCCTGCTCCTCCAGGGCGGCGGGGCGCTCGGCTCCTACCAGGCGGGCGTCGTGGAGATGATGGAGGAGGCACAGATCCCGGTCGACTGGGTCGCGGGCATCTCCATCGGCGCCATCAACGCGGCGATCGTCGCCGGCAACCCGCCGGGCAGGCGCGTGGAGAAGCTGCGCGGCTTCTGGAGCGAGATCACCGGCAACGTGCGCTGGCCGTACATCCCGCCGGGCGACGACGTGCGCTCGGCGCTCAACCGCATGTCGTCCTACGCCGCCCTCGCCTTCGGGGCGACCGGCTTCTTCATGCCGCGCGTGCCGCCGCCCCAGCTGCAGCCCGCCGGCTCCATCGGGGCGACGAGCTACTACGACACCGCCCCCTTGAAGGCGACGCTCGAGAGCTACGTGGACTTCGACCTCCTCAACGACGGGCCGGTGCGCCTGTCGGTCGGCGCGGTGAACGTGAGGAGCGGCAACTTCCACTATTTCGACAGCGCCCACCGGACGATCGGGCCGGAGCACATCATGGCTTCGGGTGCCCTGCCCCCGGGCTTTCCGCCGGTGGAGATCGAGAACGAGCTCTACTGGGACGGCGGCCTCGTCTCCAACACGCCGCTGCAGTACGTCTTCCAGAACAGGACCGACCTCGACACGCTGATGTTCCAGGTGGACCTTTTCTCCGCCCGCGGCCCGCGCCCGCGCACCATCGAGGACGTGGAGGAGCGCGCCAAGGACATCCGTTTCTCCAGCCGGACACGCCTCAACTCGACCGTCTTCGCCGACTTTCTGAAATATCGCCGCATGGTCGGCAAGCTTATCGAGATGCTGCCGGAGGAGCTCGCCGCCCTGCCGGAGGTCCAGGAGATCAAAGAGGAGTCGGAGGTCGCCTCGATGAACCTCGTCCACCTCATCTACCGGCGCAAGCAGTACGACGCGGCCTACAAGGACTACGAGTTTTCCTACAACACCATGACCGACCACTGGCATGCCGGCTACGCAACCATGCGCCGGTCGCTGCGCAACGCGGATTGGTTCCTGCCGCCCGATCCGGCGATCGGCTTCCAGCGCCACGACGTCCACGAGGATTCGGTGGACTGACCGCCGGCCCCGTCACGCGCCCGTCGCACGCCCGTCGCAATCATCCCGCGCGGGCGGCCCCGCGCCGCCGCCACCCCGTCAGCAGAGGACAGCGCTCACATGCCCACCGAAGACGAGATCCGCGAGAAGGCCTTCGCGATGCCCTTCACCTCGCCCGCCTTCCCATGCGGGCCCTACCGCTTCGTGGACCGGGAGTTCCTGATCATCACCTACAGGACCGACCCGGAGGCGCTCGCGAAGGTGATACCGGCCCCGCTCGAAATGGCCGAGCCCATCGTCAAGTACGAGTTCATCAAGATGCCGGATTCCAACGGCTTCGGCAGCTATACCGAGAGCGGCCAGGTCATCCCGGTGAAGTACGAGGGGGCGGCGGGCGCCTATGTCCACGCCATGTACCTCGACGACGGGCCGCCGATCCTGGGCGGGCGCGAGCTGTGGGGCTTTCCGAAGAAGCTCGCCTCGCCGAAGCTGGAAGTGCGCAAGGAGACGCTGGTCGGCACGCTCGACTTCAACGGCATCAACGTCGCCACGGCGACGATGGGCTACAAGCACCGCGCGCTCGCCGAGGCGGACGTCATGCCCGCCCTCACCGCACCCAACTACCTGTTGAAGATCGTTCCCCACGTGGACGGGACGGCGCGGGTGTGCGAGCTCGTGCGCTACCGGATGATCGACATCGTCTTCAAGGGCGCCTGGGCCGGCCCGGCGGCGCTGGAGCTGCGCCCCCACGCCCTCGCCCCGGTGGCGGAGCTGCCGGTCCTGGAGGTCCTGTCGGCGACCCACATCCTGACCGACCTCACCCTCGGGCTCGGCGAGGTGGTCCACGACTACCTCGCCTGAGGCGCCCCGACCGGAGGCGGACGGCCGTCAGACCTCCGCGTCGGTGCGCGCCTCGCCCGTGACGGCCTCGAGGCCGATCCCCCAGTAGCTCGGCAGGAGCGGCATTTGGAGAAGGTAGTCGCTGGTCGGCGCCTCGCCCCGGTCGCGGGCGTCGGCCACCGCCTCCTCGAACCGCTCCGCCTCGTAGTCGCCCCGGCCGACCCAGGCGAGAGCCACGAGCTCGGCCTTCTCGTCGACGTTGAGGTCCTCGATCAGCATGGCGACCTCGGTGGCGGTCTCGTCCCGCTCCACCTCCTCCTCGAGGCGGTCGACGGGCTTTTGCCGCGCGCTCGTCGCGGCGTCGATCTCCGTCTCGGCCTCGATCTCGTCGTGGTAGGCGTCCGGCACGTCCGTGAGGGCGGCCTCGGCCTTGGCGATCAGGACCCGGACGAACGCCGGGTCGATGGTCAGTTCGACTGCCATGTCCTCCCCTTCTCCCGGGCCGCGCCCGGTCAGTGGCGCGGCTCCAGGAACTCGCGCCGGTCCTGCTCCGCGAGACGGCGCTCCTCCGCGTCGCTCGTCGCGCGGCGCGAGGCGATCCACACGCTGAGCGGCACGGCCACCACCCAGCCGAGGACCGCCGCCACCACCACCGCCCAGATGGGCGTTTGGGGAAGTGGCGCGAAATAGATGAGAAGGAGCACGAACAGGCCCGACAGAACCATGCCGGCCATGACGTGGACGAGCGCGCTGAGGCGGAGCATCCGGCCCTCCGTTCCGTGACGCGCGGGGGCGGGTCCCGCGCTTGACGGAGGACGAACGACGGGCGCCGCGGCCCCGTTCCGGTGGCGGGCGGGTGCGGCGGTCCGGCGCCCTCGCCGCACCCGCCGCCCGCCTCAGCGCGCGGCCGTTCGGCGGGGGGCCGTCATCACCGAGAAGGGCACCGAGATGGCCCATCCGAGGACGGACGCGGCGACGACCGCCCACATGGGCGCCCCGGCCAGCGGCACGGCGTAGATGTACAGGAGGGCGAGGGAAATGGCGGCCGCGACGACGAGGCAGCTCGCGGTACGGAAGACGGCTCCGGCGGTCATGGTGTCGATCCTCATGCACGTTATGGTTGTTTCTGCCCGCGAGAACGCGCGAGCTTCCTCCCCGGTTCCCACCGCCCGCGCGCGCCTCCCATCGCTTCGCGTCCGCTTGACGGGGACATCGGGCGGCAGTATCTGACGGGCTCGATGGTGCTGCCCGGCGGCACCCGTGCGCCCGCCAGCGAGTTTCGCCCGCGGGCGCGTTTTTCGTTGGCCGAACGCGTCTCCCGCGTGCCTGGCCGGCGCTGACGATCCAAGGCGCGGACGACGACATGTTCGACACCCTATCCGAGCGGCTCTCGGGCATCTTCGACAAGCTCACGGGGCGTGGCGCGCTCTCGGAGGCGGACGTCGACCTCGCCCTCCGGGAGGTGCGGCGCGCGCTCATCGAGGCGGACGTGGCGCTGCCCGTGGTGCGCTCGTTCGTGGAGAAGGTGCGGGAGAAGGCTGTCGGCGCCACCGTCGTGAAGTCGGTCACGCCGGGGCAGATGGTCGTCAAAATCGTCCACGACGAGCTGGTGGCGATGCTCGGCGAGGAGCAGAGCCCGGTCGACCTCAACGCCCCCGCCCCCGTCGTCCTGATGATGGTGGGCCTGCAGGGCTCGGGCAAGACGACGACGACGGGCAAGCTCGCGCTGCGCCTTGCAAAGCGCGACAAGCGCAAGGTGTTGATGGCCTCCCTCGACACCCGCCGCCCCGCCGCGATGGAGCAGCTGAAGGTCCTCGGCGAGCAGACGGGCGTCGAGACGCTCAAGATCGTGCCCGGCCAGACGCCGCCCCAGATCGCCGAGCGCGCCGTCACCGCCGCCCGCCTCGGCGGCTACGACGTCGTCCTCCTCGACACCGCGGGCCGCCTCCACGTGGACGAGCCGCTGATGGCCGAGATGGCGGACGTGAAGCGGGTCTCGAACCCCCACGAAATCCTGCTCGTCGCCGACGCCCTCACCGGGCAGGACGCGGTCAACGTCGCCAAGAACTTCAACGAGCGCGTCGGCCTCACCGGCATCGCCCTCACCCGCGTCGACGGCGACGGGCGGGGCGGGGCGGCGCTGTCCATGCGCGCCGTCACGGGCTGCCCGATCAAGCTGATCGGCGTCGGCGAGCGGGCCGACCAGCTCGAGGACTTCTACCCGAAGCGCATCGCCGACCGCATCCTCGGCATGGGCGATATCGTCTCCCTCGTGGAGAAGGCGGCCGAGACCGTCGACGCCGAGAAGGCGGAGGCGATGGCGAAGAAGCTCCGGAAGGGGGGCTTCGACCTCGAGGACCTGCGCGAGCAGCTCCGCCAGATGGAGAAGATGGGCGGCATGTCGGGGCTGATGGGCCTGATGCCCGGCGTCGGCAAGATGAAGAAGCAGATGGCCGACGCCAACATCGACGACAAGGTGATCAAGCGCCAGGTCGCCATCATCAACTCCATGACGCCCGGCGAGCGCAAGAAGCCCGACATCCTGAAGGCGAGCCGCAAGAAGCGCATCGCCGCGGGCTCGGGCACCAAGGTGGA
>CAZJNX010000267.1:0-5666 GCA_964547415.1 uncultured Hyphomicrobiales bacterium | reverse complement strand
CGTGGGCTGAAGGTCACCTTCTATCCCTTCATCCTGATGGACGTGCCGCCCGGCAACGGGAAGACCGACCCGTGGGGCGGGGCGGAGCAGGCGGCCTTTCCCTGGCGGGGGCGCATCACCGTCTCGCCCGCGCCCGGCCGCGACGGCTCCCCGGACGGGACCGTGGCCGCTGAGGAAGCGGCCGCGAGCGTGATCGGGACGGTGACGGCGGCGCACATTTCCGCCGCGGAGGGGCGGTTTTCCTATCATGGCCCGGACGAGTGGTCGCTGAGCCGCATGGCGCTCCATTACGCGGGTCTGTGCAAGGCGGCGGGCGGCGTGGATGCCTTCCTCGTCGGGTCGGAGCTGCGCGGGCTCACCACGATCCGGGGGGAGGGCGGCGGCTACCCGTTCGTTGACGGGCTCGTGCGGATCGCGCGGGACGTGGCGAGCGTGATGGGGCCTCGGACCAAGGTGTCCTATGCGGCGGACTGGTCGGAGTTCTTCGGCCACCAGCCGCCGGACGGGTCCGGCGACGTCGCCTTCCACCTCGATCCGCTCTGGGCGGATCCGGCGGTCGCCTTCGTCGGGATCGACGTGTATTGGCCCCTGTCGGACTGGCGGGACGGGACGGAGCACCTCGACGCGGCGGACGCCGACGGCATCCACGACCTCGCCTATCTCCGGGGCAACGTCACGGGCGGCGAGGGCTTCGACTGGTACTACGCTTCCGAGGCCGATCGCATCGCGCAGGTCCGCACGCCCATCACCGACGGCGGGGCGGGCAAGCCCTGGGTGTTTCGCTACAAGGACCTCGTGGGGTGGTGGTCGAACCTCCACCACGACCGGCCGGGCGGGGTGGAGGCGGCGACGCCGACGGCCTGGCAGCCGGGCATGAAGCCGATCTGGTTCACCGAGACGGGCTGCCCGGCCATCGACCGCGGCTCCAACCAGCCGAACGTCTTCTACGATCCGAAGAGCTCCGAGTCCGCCGTTCCCCATTTCTCCAACGGGGGCCGGGACGACGCGATCCAGCGGCAGTACCTGACGGCGATGATCGCCCACTTCTGCGAGGACGACGACGGCACGCTCGATCAGCGCAACCCGGTCTCTTCCGTCTACGGGGGACGCATGGTGGATCCGGAGGCGATCCACCTGTGGACGTGGGACGCGCGGCCCTGGCCCGCCTTCCCGTTCCGGCGGGACGTGTGGGCGGACGGCGCGAACTGGGAGCGGGGCCACTGGCTCACGGGCCGCTTCGGCGGCACCTCGCTCGCCGGGCTGGTCCGGGCGCTCTTCGCCGACTACGGGCTCGACCCGCCGGAGATCGAAGGGCTCCACACGGCCATCGACGGTTTCGTGCGGGCGAAGCCCTCGGCGCTCCGGGACGAACTCGAAGAGCTGGCGCGCGCCTTCACCTTCACAGGCGTCGATACGGGGACGGGCATCCGCATCGCGTCCCTCGACCGGCGGCCGGGGGGCGCGTTCGTGCGGGACGATCTCGTCGAGGAGGGGGCGGACAAGCCCCTCGTCGTGCTGACGCGCCGGGAGGACGAGGCGCTGCCGGCGGAGGCGCGGCTCCTGTTCCTCGACAGCGGGCGGGACTTCCAGGCCTCGACGGCGCGGGCGATCCGCGCGGGCGGGCACAGCCGGAAGATCGAGAGCTGGAGCGTCGCCGTCGCCATGGCGGACGGTGTCGCCGAGGGGGCGGCCGAGGTCGCCCTGTTCGATGCCTGGGCCGGCCGCACGGGGGCGCGAGTGGCGCTGCCGCGGAGCAGCGCGGCGCTCGAGCCGGGGGACGTGGTGTCGCTGTCGGCGGGCGGCGCACAGGGCATCTTCCTGGTCGAGGAGATCGAGGACGCGGCCCACCGGGTCGTCACCGCGCGCACGGTGGACCGAACGGTCTTCCGCGCCTCGCCCCACGAGGCCGGCCACGCCTCGCCACAGGGCCAGCCCGCCTACGGGCCGCCAGTCGTGCATGTCCTCGACCTTCCCTTCCTCGGCGAGCGGTCCGAGCCGCACCAGCCGCTGATCGCGGTCTGGGCCAGCCCCTGGCCCCATCCGATGGCTGTGTGGGCGACGCGCAGCGGGTCGAGCTACGACCTGCTCCTCGCGCTCGACCACGCTGCGACGATCGGCGAGGTGCTGGAGCCGCCCGCCGCCGGCCCGACGAGCCGCTGGCACGAGGGGGGCAGCCTCGTCGTGAAGCTGTACGCGCGGGGGCTGCAGAGCCGGGACGAACTCGAGGTCCTGTCCGGCAAGAACGCCGTCGCCGTGCGGTCGGACGCGGGGAACTGGGAGGTCGTGCAGTTCGCGGCCGCACAGCTTCTCGCCGAGCGGACCTACCGGCTCGAACGGCTGTTGCGCGGGCAGGGCGGGACGGAGGACGTGGTGGCGGAGGGTTTTTCCGCCGGCGCGCCCTTGGTGGTGCTCGACCGGAACGTGCGGGCCCTGCCGGTCTCGCGGAACGCGGCGGCGCTGCCCCTGACCCTGCGGGTCGGGCCGCTCGCGGCGGGGCACACGGACGAGGCGGTGACGGCGCTGTCCGTCGAGCCGGGTTGCCGCGGGCTGCGGCCCCTTTCGCCGGTTCATCTGAAGGCGCGTCGGGACGGGCAGAGCGGCGACGTGGAGGTGACCTTCGTGCGCCGCACGCGGATCGGTGGCGACGACTGGGGCGGCGAAGACGTGCCGCTCGACGAGGAGCGGGAACTCTACCGGATCACGATCTTGTCGGGCGATGCGGTCGTCCGCGAGGCGGAGGTGACGGAGCCCCGCTTCGTCTACGCGGCGGACGCGCAGGTCGCGGACTTCGGCGGTCCGCCTCAACTCCTCACGGTGCGGATCGCCCAGGTCGCGCCCGGCATCGGGGCGGGCATCCCGGCAGAGGCCACGTTCGCCCTCACCTGACGACATCCCATCGCGAGCGGGCGCGCGGCGCCCCGACACCATGGAGACGGAGATGGCCGGATCGCACTGGCCGTTCCGCCTCCTCGCGCTCGCTTTCGGCGGACGCGAGGAGGCGGACGAGAGCCCATCCGGGCCGGAGCTCTGGCGCGCGCTCTGGAAGAGCATCCAGGGCGCGCTCGTCGAGAAGGGCTTCGACCCGGGGCCGGTGGACGGCATCCGCGGGCCGCGGACGGATGCGGCGATCGCCGCGTTCAAGCGGTCCCGGGGCCTCGCGGAGCGGGCCTACCTCGGCGAGATCACCATGGCCGCCCTGTTCGCAGGCACTGCGCAGGCGCCGCGCGAGACCCGTCCGGAGCCGCACTGGATGGCCGGGGCGCGGGCGCGGCTCGGCCTGAAGGAGATCCCGGGGGGCCGACACGCCCCGGCCATCCTCGCCATGTGGCGGATCGTCGGCGCGCGCTGGTTCACCGACGACGAGACGCCGTGGTGCGGGGCCTTCGTGGGCGCGGTCCTGAAGGAGGCGGGGCTTGCGATCCCCGCGGCGGCGGAAGCGCCGCGGGCGCGGGCCTGGGCCGACTGGGGCCGGCGCCTCGCCGCACCCGCCGTCGGCGCCGTCGTGGTGCTGTGGCGCGGCTCGCCCGGCGGCACGGCCGGTCATGTCGGCTTCGTCGTCGGTCGCGACCGGCGCGGGCGGCTGATGGTGCTCGGCGGCAACCAGGCGAACGCGGTGGCAATCGATCCCTTCGACCCGGTCCGCGTCCTCGCCGACGGGTTCCGCTGGCCCGCCGAGGAGCCGCTTCCCGAGGCCGTCGGGTGGAGCACCCTGCCGGAAATCGTCGACGGGGCCTCCCGCCCCTCAAGCCGGGACGAGCGCTGACGCCGCCGCCCTCGACAGACCCAGAACCGGAGAAAAGACCATGACCCGTTGGATGGCTCTTGCCATTGCGGTTCCGTTCGCGTGCATCGCGGGACCGGCCTTCGCGGACGGCACGGCGGTCGCCGTGCCGGTGGGCGACTGGGTCGGCATCCTCGCCGACCTGTCCGCGGTCGCCCTCACCGGCGTCGCCATCTTCGCGCTGCGCATGCTGCCAGCGCCGATCTATCGCTTCCTGATGATGGTGCGCGCCGAGCAGCTGATCGCCCGCGCCGTGGACTTCGGCGTCCAGTCGGTGGCGGGCGCGGCCCGCGGCCGCACCCTCACGGTCGACCTCGGCAACGAGGTCCTCGCCTCGGCGACGCGCTACGCCGTCGACGCGGCGGACGATCTCGTGCAGTGGCTCGGCGGAGCCGAGGAGGTACGCTGGAAGATCCTGGCACGGCTCGACGTGGAGCCCGACGCCGTCGCGGCCTTTTCCGAGGACGGCAAGCTGGTGGGGCTGAAGTCCAGCCGCTCCCGTTGAGGCCGTCAGGCCGTCTTCTCGAACACCAGCATGGTGACGAGGCCTGCCGGTGGCAGGGGCTCGCGCTCCACGAGCTTCAGCCCCGGCACGTCGAGGACCGCGGCGATGTCCATCGCCGGGTTCCAGCCGAGGCGGCGCGCGAAGGGGGTGAGGATGCGGTCCGTCACCCACCAGATCCCGGCCGATGCGCGGAAGTGACTCGCGATGACGAGGGTGCCGCCCGGCCGCACGACGCGGGCGAGCTCGCCCATGACCCCGCGCGGGTTCGGCACGGCCGTGATCGTGAACATGCACACGGCGCCGTCGAAGGCGCCGTCCGGGAAGGCGAGACGGGCGAGATCCATCTCGAGGACGCCTTCCAAGTTGTCGAGGCGCTCCTCGGCGACGCGCTGGCGGGCGCGCACCAGCATGTCGTGGGACAGGTCGACCCCCACGATGGACAGATGCTGGCCGTAGAGCGGGAGCGCCGACCCGGTGCCGACGCCCGCTTCCAGGATCCGGCCCTCGAGGCGGTTGACGCGCCGTGCGGCGGCGTTCCGGCCCGGGATCGTCGGGCTCGCGAGGACGCTGTAGACGGGTGCCCACCGGCGGTAGGCCGTGCGCACGTCCTTGCCGTCCACCAGCGGCCGTGTGGTCTGGGCGCTTGTCGCCCCGTCGTCCGGGCCGTTCCCCCGGTCGGACGTGTCGTCCTCGCTCGGCTGGCCTTCGGGCCGCTGTTCCATCGCCTGTCCCCGGTTGTGGTCGTGAGGGCGCGACGCTCTCAGGCTGCGGCCGGCGCACCCGTGCGCGCCGAAGGGCCGGTCGCCTCGCCCGGCGTGGTGGCGGCCGGCAGGCGGTCGATGAAGCCCCCGCCCAGGACGCGGGCGCGCGGCCGGTCGCTGTCGTAAAGGACGCAGGCCTGGCCGGGCGCCACCCCCTCTTCCCCTTCCAGAAGCTCCACGGAGGCCGACCCGTCGGCCTCGACCCGGATGAGGCCCGGCCGCGGCGGCCGGGTCGAGCGCACGCGCGCGTAGACCTCGATCGGCCCCGCGGCCGCCGCCGCCTCGCCCGGGCCGATCCAGTTGAGGTCGCGCAGGGCGACCCGCCGCGTCTTCAGCGCCTCCCGCGGGCCGACCACGATCTCGTTGGTGGCCGCCCGGATCTCCACCACGTAGAGCGGCTCGCCCGTCGCAAGGCCGAGCCCCCGCCGCTGTCCCACCGTGAAGTTGATGATTCCCGGATGGCGGCCGAGCGTCCGCCCGTCCACGTGGACGATGGGGCCCTCCCGCACCGCGTCGGGCTTCAGCCGCGCCACGATGTCGCTGTAGCGGCCGTCGGGCACGAAGCAGATGTCCTGGCTGTCGCTCTTGTCGGCGACGGGCAGCGACAGCGCGTGGGCGT
>CAZJNX010000266.1:0-5689 GCA_964547415.1 uncultured Hyphomicrobiales bacterium | reverse complement strand
AAGGACTATTTCCTGATCTGCGAGAGCTACTACGCGGCGATCAAGACCGCCTCGCCCTCCCAGATCGAGGCCATCGACATGGGCCGGCGCGGCGTCCACAACGAGGGCTCGCAGATCCTCCTGGAGCGGCTGTCGGGCAAGATCGACACCGACATGGAGACGGCGCGACGGCTGTTCACGCTGATCTGCGCGCTCCACTGGAAGGGGTGAGCGGCCTTGGCCGGCCCCGCGCGGCGGCGGGCGTGACATGGCCGCACCGATCCGCTCGGTCCTGTTCCTGTGCCGGCAGAACGCGATCCGCTCCCCCATGGCCGCGGCGATCGCCCGTCACCTCTACCCGCGGACCCTCTACGTGCGCTCGGCCGGGATCGAGCAGGGCCAGGCCGATCCCTTCGCCGTCGCCGCCATGCAGGAGATCGGCCTCGACATCTCCGGGCGTCAGCCCCGGACGCTCGAGGACCTCCACGACACCGGCTTCGACCTCGTGGTCACCCTCGCGCCCGAGGCCCACCACCGGGCCCTCGAGCTCGCCCGGACGGAGAGCTTCGAGGTGGAATACTGGCCGACCATGGATCCGACGGACGTGACGGGCTCGCGCGAACAGATCATGGAGGCCTACCGGGGGGTTCGTGACGGGCTGCGCCGGCGCATCGAGGCGCGTTTCGGCAACGTCCGTCCGCTCGAGGCGGGTTGAGCCGGCCCGCAGCCCCCCTCCCGCTTCTCCTTCGGGCGGTGGGCGTGTAAGTCCCGGTCGGAAGCGGCTGGCGGGGGATGCGGTCGGTGGGGGCGGGCGCAACGCCGTCATGCCCGCGCACCGGTGTCGCCGGGCGGCCGGCTGCACTACATGGTATCGAGTTTTCAACGGATAGACGGAACGACATGGCGAAAGAGGAAGTCCTCGAATTTCCCGGGACGGTGACCGAGCTCCTGCCCAACGCGACCTTCCGCGTGAAGCTCGAGAACGAGCACGAGATCATCGCCCACACCGCGGGCCGCATGCGCAAGAACCGCATCCGCGTGCTCGCCGGCGACAAGGTGCTCGTGGAGATGACGCCCTACGACCTGTCGAAGGGCCGCATCACCTACCGCTTCAAGTAGCGCCGCGCCGGCCCGGCCCCGCCGGGCCGCCGAGGGAGGGCCCATGACCGCCCCCGACCCGCTTCTCGTGCTCGCGTCGGCCTCGCCGCGCCGCCTCGCCCTCCTCGAGCAGATCGGCGTCGTGCCCGACCACCTGGCGCCCACCGACATCGACGAGAGCCCCCTCGCCAAGGAGACGCCGCGCGCCCTCGCCCAGCGCCTCGCCACCGAGAAGGCGCAGGAGGCGGCGGACCGCGCCCTCGCCTTCGGCCGGGAGCGGCCGGTGCTGGTGCTCGCCGCCGACACCGTCGTCGCCGTCGGGCGGCGCGTCTTGCCCAAGGCCGCGAGCCACGAGGAGGCGGCCGAGTGCCTGGCGCTCCTGTCGGGCCGCGGCCACCGCGTGTTCACCGGCGTGACGGTGATGGCGCCCCGCGGGCGGCCGCGCACGCGCCTCGTGGAGACGCGGGTGCGCTTCAAGCGCCTGTCGCGGGAGGAGACGGACGCCTACCTCGCCTCCGGCGAATGGCGCGGCAAGGCGGGCGGTTACGCCATCCAGGGCCTTGCCGCCCTCTTCGTGAACCAGATCGTCGGCTCCTATTCGAGCGTGGTCGGCCTGCCGCTCCACGAGACCGGACAGCTCCTCGCCGGCGCGGGCTACCGGCCGACCCGCGGCTGGGCGGACACGCCCGAGGCGGCGAGCGCGCCCGCCCCGGCCACGGCGGAGGGCGGGGTGTGACGGCGGCGCACCGCAAGGCGCCGCGGGCGCGCCCGTGCCCGATCTGCGGCAAGCCCGGGGGCGGCGAGCACGACCCGTTCTGCTCCCGCCGCTGCCGGGAGATCGACCTCGGCAACTAGCTCGGCGGCCGCTACGCGATCCCGACGGCCGAGCCCGCGGATGAGGGGACGACGCCCGCCCCGTCCCCCGAGGAAGACGACGACGGGCCGACGGACGGGACCCGCCATTGACAGGGCGCATGCGGCCGCCTACACAGCCCGCGTGCGGCGTGGGGCCCGTCCCCGCGCCTTTTTCGTTCGCTCGGGTCAGGCCATGAAGATCAAGAACTCGCTCCGGTCCCTCCTGAAGCGGGACCGCAACAACCGCCTCGTGCGCCGCAAGGGGCGCGTCTACATCATCAACAAGAAGGCGCCCCGCTACAAGGCGCGCCAGGGCTGACGCCCCTTTCCGCCCCGCTCGCCGAAACGTGATCGGCGGCGGTGGCGGCGGGATCCGCCGGCGGCGCCGGGCCATTCCGGGGTCGCGGCGACGGCCGGTCGCGCCGAGCCGGTCCCCGGCCCGATTGACGGCGCCCGCGCCCGGGGGCAGGCTCTCGCCCATGATGATCCGGCCTCTCATTCACCGTGGTGCCCTTTTCGGCATCGCCCTCACGATGGTCGCCTTTCCGGCCTTGGCGCAGGACGGCGACGACGAGCCGGCGCGGAAGGCGCCGCGGAGCGATTCGGTCGAGCGCCTCCTCGACGAGCAGCAGCGGGACGGGGCGGAGGCGCGCGCGGCCCGCATCGAAATCCTGTTCGAGCGGCTCGCGGAGGCGGAGAGCAAGGAGCGGGCGGACAAGATCGCCGGCAACATCCGCCGGCTGATGCTGCGCTCCGGCAGCCCGACCATCGACCTCCTGATGGTGCAGGCGAACGCCGCCATGCGTGAAAAGGACCTGTCTGGCGCGCTCGACGTGCTCGACGCCGTGACCCGCCTCGCCCCGACGTATCCGGAGGGGTGGAACATGCGCGCCACCGTCCATTTCATGCGCAAGGACTACGGGCGCTCCGTCGCGGACATCGAGCGGGTTCTGGCGCTGGAGCCGCGCCACTGGGGTGCCCTCACGGGCCTTGCCATGATCCTCGTCAGCCTCGACGAGGACCGGGCGGCGCTCACCGCGATGGACGAGGCGCTCGCCGTTCACCCCTTCCTCGAGGTCCTGTCGGAGCGCCGCGACAAGCTCGCCGCCGAGCTCGAAGGCACGGACACCTGACGGTCGCGGCGCGCCGCGCCTCGCCATTGGCGGCCGAACCGTTCGCCGTCGCAGTGCGTGCGGCCGAGTGCTCGTGGCCGAACGTGCGGCGCCCGTGGGGCGGTCACCGGGCCGTAAACGGTGCCGGCCAGCGGCCGGCAACGGTCCTCCTTATGGTGCCGGATCGCTTCGGGCGAAGCGCCAATTGGTAGTGGCTCGTCCTGTCTCCGGGCCGGCCGACGGGCCCTTTCCAGTGGCGAGCCGAACGAACTCTCACGAGTGATTCGCCGTGCGCCGGGACAGCGGACGGTCGCCCGCTCAGTCTGCGCGAATGGCGGCGCACGGCCGTCCGATCGATCCGGGACCGGCCGCCGCCAGGCCCGCCGCTGTCGTCGGCGGCGAGCCGGCCGGGCGTGGCCGTCAATCGTAGGTGAGCTCGGTCGCCTTGCCGCGGAAGACGGTGTAGGCGAGCGCCGTGTAGGCGGCGATCATCGGAAGCACCACGAGAACGCCGAGGAAAATGATGAACAGGCTTTCCGGGGCCGCCGCCGCTTCGTAGACCGTCAGCCGCTCCGGCACGACGAATGGATAGAAGGAGTAGGCAAGCCCCGCGAAGGCGAGGGCGAAGAGCGCCGAGGCGACCGCGAACGGTACCCAGCACCAGCGGTCGTCCCCGTCCGGCAGGTGTCGAAGGGCGAGGCCGAGGAACAGGATGAGGCCCGCCGTCATCAGGGGAAGCGGCGCCAGGAGCACGATCTCGGGGAAGGCGAACCACTTCTCGAAGATCCGGGGGGAGACGAGCGGGCTCGCCACCGACACCGCCGCGACGCCGCCGACGAGGCCCCAGATCCCGTCCCGCGCCCACCGCACCGCCTTTGCCTGCAGCGCCCCGTCCGTCTTGATGAGGAGCCACGTGGCGCCGATGAAGCTGTAGCCGATGGTGAGGCACACGGCCGTCAGGAGGCCGAAGGCGATCGTCGCCAGCGTCTGCTCGAGCCCCATGATGTAGATGCCGAGCATGTAGCCCTGGGCGAGCGAGGTCATCAGCGAGCCCGAAAAGAAGGCGAAGTTCCACAGCCCCTTGCGCTCCACACGCGCCTTCGCCCGGAACTCGAAGGCGACGCCGCGCAGGATGAGCCCGACCAGCATCACGAAGACGGGCAGGTACAGCGCCGTCAGGATCATCCCGTGCGCGACCGGGAAGGCGACGAGGAGGATGCCGATGGCGAGCACCAGCCAGGTCTCGTTGGCGTCCCAGAACGGGCCGATGGAGGCGACCATCCGGTCCTTCTCCTGTGGCCCCGCGAAGGGGAAGAGGACGCCGACGCCGAGGTCGTAGCCGTCGAGGATCACGTAGATCAGGATCGACAGCCCCATCAGGGAGGCGAAGGCGAGCGGCAGCCAGACGGCCGGATCCCCCGCCGCGGTCATCAGCGCGTCCATCCTCAGGCCTCCGGGTTGGCGGTGGCACCGCCCGGGAGCGCCGGGCCACCGCCGGCCTCGCGCATGGTGAGGGCCGCGGCGACGGGCGCGGCGTGGCTGTCGGCGGCGGGCCCGGGCGCGGCGCCCTCCGTCGTCGCCCTGCGGGCGAGGTAGAACAGGACCGACACGTACGCCACCGTGAGCACCGCGTAGACGAGAAGGTAGAGGGCGAAGGTGGTGCCCACCATCGCGGCCGGGAGGTCGGCCACCGCGTCCCTCGTCATCAGGACGCCGGAGACGAGCCAGGGCTGGCGGCCGATCTCGGTGGTGTACCATCCCGCGAGCGTCGCCACCCAGCCGGAGAAGGCCATCGCCACGAAGCCGCGGGCGACCCAGGGGTTGAGCCGCTCGAAGCCGCCCCGCCGCCACAGCTGCCAGACACCGACGAAGGCGAGGGCGAGCATCAAGAGCCCCGTCGCCACCATCACCCGGAACGACCAGAAGACCGGGGTGACGGGCGGGTGCAGCGGCGTCCCGTCCTCCGCGACGAACTGGTCGAGGCCCGGCACCGTCCCGTCGAGGGTGTGGGTGAGGATGAGGCTCGCCCCGTTGGGGATCGCGACCTCGTAGTGGTTCGTCCGCGCCTCCTCGTCCGGGATCGCGAACAGGACGAGGGGAATGTTGGTCCCCGTCTCCCAGTTCGCCTCCATGGCCGCGATCTTCTGGGGCTGGTGCTCCAGCGTGTTGAGGCCGTGGAGGTCTCCGGCGACGATCTGGAGGGGGACGAACACGGCGGCCATGGCGACGGCGGTCTTCATGGCGCGCTTCAGGCCCGCCGACCGGTCGCCCAGGAGCCAGCGGAAGGCGGACAGGCCCAGAATGAGGAAGGCGACCGTGAGCACGCTCGCGATGAGCATGTGCGTCAGGCGATAGGGCATCGACGGGTTGAAGACGATGGCGAGCCAGTCGGTCGCGTGGGCGACGCCGTCCCGCATCTCGAAGCCCGCGGGCGTATGCATCCACGAGTTCAGCACCAGGATCCAGAAGGCGCTCATGGTGGTGCCGAAGGCGACGAGGAAGGTGGCCAGCGTGTGGAGCCAGCCCGGCACCTTGCGGAAGCCGAACAGCATGATCCCGAGGAAGACGGCCTCGAGGAAGAAGGCGGTCAGCACCTCGTAGGCGAGGAGCGGGCCCGCGATGTTGCCCACCGTCTCCATGAAGCC
>CAZJNX010000265.1:0-5817 GCA_964547415.1 uncultured Hyphomicrobiales bacterium | reverse complement strand
CGGGGCGTGCGGCCGATGGGCGACTGGTCGATGTCGATGACCTTGTCGATGAACTCGAGCCCCTCGATCCCGTCATGGGGGGCGGGAAGGTCCCGTCCGGCGTTGAGGCGGCGGTTGACGCCCTTGTAGAGGGTATCGACCACGAAGGTGGACTTGCCGCCGCCCGACACGCCGGTGACGCAGGTGAAGGTCCCGAGGGGGATCTCCACGTCGATGTTCTTGAGGTTGTTGCCGCTGGCGTTCTTCACCTTCAGCTTGCGGCTTCGCTTGGGCTTGCGCCGCTCGGCCGGCACCGGAATCTCGAGGGCGCCCGACAGGTACTGGCCGGTGAGCGACTTCGGGTTGGCGAGGATCTCTGCGGGCGTTCCCTCCGCCACCACCTCGCCGCCGTGGACGCCCGCGCCCGGGCCCACGTCCACCACGTGGTCGGCGGCGAGCACCGCGTCCTCGTCGTGCTCCACGACGATCACGGTGTTGCCGAGGTCGCGCAGGCGCTTCAGCGTCTCGAGGAGGCGGGCGTTGTCGCGCTGGTGGAGGCCGATGGACGGCTCGTCGAGGACGTAGAGGACGCCGGTGAGGCCCGAGCCGATCTGGGAGGCTAGGCGGATGCGTTGGCTCTCCCCGCCCGACAGGGTGCCGGAGTTGCGCGACAGCTGGAGGTAGTCGAGGCCGACGTCGACGAGGAAGCGCAGGCGGTCCACGATCTCCTTCAGGATGCGGGCGGCGATCTCGTTGTGCTTCGCCGACAGCTCTTCCGGCAGGGCCTCGAACCAGGCCCGCGCCTCGCGGATCGACAGGCGCGCCGCCTCCCCGATGTGGCGGCCGGCGACCTTCACCGACAGGGCCTCGGGGCGCAGGCGGTGGCCGCCGCAGGCCTCGCACGGCTTGTCGGACTGGAAGCGGGAGAGCTCCTCCCGCACCCAGTCGGACTCCGTCTCCCGCCACCGCCGCTCGATGTTGTTGATCACGCCCTCGAAGGTCTTCTTCGTGGTGAAGCTGCGCAAGCCGTCATCGTAGGTGAAGGCGATCTTTTCCTTGCCGGAGCCGAACAGGATGACGTCGCGCACCTTCTCGGGAAGGTCCTTCCACGGCGTCGTCATCTGTGCCCCGAAGTGCTTGCAGATCGCCTCCAAGGTCTGGGTGTAGTAGGGCGAGGTGTTGCCCGTCCGCGCCCACGGCAGGATCGCGCCCGCGCGCAGGGTGAGCGAGGGGTCGGGCACCACCCCGTCCGGGTCGAAGGACAGCTGGGTGCCGAGGCCGTCGCAGGTGGGGCAGGCGCCGGCCGGGCTGTTGAAGGAGAACAGCCGCGGCTCGATCTCCGGAATGGTGAAGCCGGAGACCGGGCAGGCGAAGCGCTCGGAGAAGACGATCCGGCGGGGGCTGCCCTTCTCGTCCGTCTCGTCGGCGAACTCGGCGATGGCGATGCCGTCGGCGAGGCGGAGCGCCGTCTCCAGGCTGTCGGCGAGGCGTGTGGCGATGTCCTCGCGCACGACGACGCGGTCCACCACCACGTCGATGTCGTGCTTCAGCTTCTTGTCGAGGGCGGGCGCGTCCTCGATCTCGTGGAAGGTGCCGTCGATCTTGACGCGCTGGAAGCCCTTCTTCTGGAGCTCGGCGAGTTCCTTGCGGTATTCGCCCTTGCGGTCCCGCACGATGGGGGCGAGGAGGTAGAGCCGCGTCTTCTCCGGGAGGGCGAGGACGCGGTCCACCATCTGGGAGACGGTCTGACTCTCGATCGGCAGACCCGTCGCGGGCGAGTAGGGCACGCCCGTGCGTGCCCACAGGAGGCGCATGTAGTCGTAGATCTCGGTGACGGTGGCGACCGTCGAGCGCGGGTTCTTCGACGTGGTCTTCTGTTCGATCGAGATGGCCGGCGACAGGCCGTCGATCTGGTCGACGTCCGGCTTCTGCATCATCTCGAGGAACTGGCGCGCGTAGGCGGACAGGCTCTCGACGTAGCGGCGCTGGCCCTCGGCGTAGATGGTGTCGAAGGCGAGCGAGGACTTGCCGGAGCCGGACAGCCCGGTGAACACCACGAGGCTGTCGCGCGGCAGCTCGAGGTCCACGTTCTTGAGGTTGTGCTCGCGGGCGCCGCGAACGACGAGCTTGCGCTCCACCATGGCCGTGACCTCGATGCCGGCGGCCGGGCCCCCGCGGCCCGGGACAGGGAACGGGCGAAGCGCCGCCCGTCCGTCCCGGCCGGCCCCCCGCGATCTGCAACCTAGGGTGCCGCGCGTGCGGCGTCAGAGCCCGGACCGTCTTGTCCACCGGCCATCCACCGCGACCTGCCCGTTCACCGGGTGGCGACGGTCCGTCTCCCAGCGCGGCCGTGGCGCTCGCCCGCTCATGCCCCAGATCCGACGGCGAGGCGGGCACCGCCCGCACCCGAACCGAAGGAGACAGGACAATGGGCAACACCGTCGCCGTCGTCTACCACTCCGGCTACGGCCACACCAAGGCCCTCGCCGAGGCGGTCCGCGAAGGCGCCGCGGGCGTGGAGGGCACCGAGGCGCCCCTGATCGCGGTCGACGCCATGACCGACGCGGACTGGGACGTCCTCGACGGAGCCGACGCCATCGTCTTCGGCGCGCCCACCTACATGGGCTCGGCCTCGGCCCCGTTCAAAAGCTTCATGGACCAGACGTCGAAGCGGTGGGCCGAGCAGCGCTGGAAGAACAAGCTCGCCGCGGGCTTCACCAACTCCGGCTCCTTCTCGGGCGACAAGCTGACGACGCTCCACCAGTTCATCAACCTGGCCGGCCAGCACGGCATGGTGTGGGTGTCCCTCGGCCTGATGCCCGCGGGCAGCGCGGAGGATCTCAACCGGGTGGGCGGCTTCGTGGGCGCCATGGCCCAGTCCAACGTGGACGAGGGGGCGGACGTGGCCCCGCCCGCGACCGACCGGGCGACGGGCGCGCATCTCGGCCGCCGCGTCGCCACGATGGCGCTTTCCTGGAACCCGCCCACCGACATTTGATCGGCCCCGTCTCGACCCGCGGCCCGCGCACGCTATGCTCCCCCGGCGTGCGCGGCCGCACGCCGCGGGGATCGGGAGACAGGCCATGGTCGACGCCGCCATCGCCGGTACGGGCGGCGGGTCCGTCCGCGCCGCGGGGGGCACGCCCGGAGGGCGCCTTTACGGCCTCTACCTGAACGCCGCGCTGATCCTCCTCGTTCTACCGTTCGGCCTGTCCTACGCCATCTGGCTCGCCACCGGCGAGTGGGCCGTGCGCACCGCCTACCAGGAGGTGGCGCCCGTCGCCCACACGGCCCATGCGCTCGTCGGCCTCGTTCTTCTCCTCCTGTTTCCGCTGCAGGCGCTGCTCGGGCGGCGGATCGGGAAGGACCGGCCGCGAACACGCCTGTGGCACCGGCGACAGGGGCGGGTGATCGTTCCCCTCTACCTCGCCTACGCGGCGACGGGGATGGTGATCCTGTGGGATTCCTCGGTGGTCGGCCGGGGCGTCGCTTCCCTGTCGAGCGTCCTGCAGATCACCGTCCTCATCACGGCGAGCGCCGTGGCGTTCGCCGCCGCCTGGCGCGCCGCCCTGGCAGGCGACATCCCGCGCCACATGGACCACGTGCTGTTCGCCCTCATCGCCCTCACCAATGTCTCGGTGGGCCGGCTCGTCATCGCGTCCTTCAAGGTCGCGGGGCTCGAGCCGGGCGCGGTGGCGCTTCCGGGCGGGGCAGTGGGCTTCGTGTCGGACGGGGAGTTCGGGGCGATGGTCACGATGGCCCTCGTCATCGTCTTCTGGTTGTCCTACGCGGCGCGGCGGGGCATCGTACGCAGCCAGTGGGGGAAGACGGCGGCTCTCCTGTCGATGCCCCTGTTCTGGCCGGTGGTGCTGCTGCCCGGCCTCGGGCAGTAGTGGACGGCCGCGCTGGTCCCCTTTCGTTCCGGCGGCCGAGGGTCTAGAATGGGCACCGCAAGAGCGTGGAGGCGATCGTGGCAGGCAGCGTGAACAAGGTGATCCTCGTCGGCAACCTCGGGCGGGACCCGGAGATCCGCCGCACCCAGGACGGCCGGCCCATCGCGAACCTCGCCGTCGCCACGTCCGAGAGCTGGCGGGACCGCAACACCGGCGAGCGCCGCGAGAAGACCGAATGGCACCGCGTGGTGATCTTCTCCGAGGGCCTGTGCAAGATCGCCGAGCAGTACCTGCGCAAGGGCTCCAAGGTCTACCTCGAGGGCCAGCTCCAGACCCGCAAGTGGGAAGACCAGAACGGGCAGGAGCGCTACACCACCGAGGTGGTCCTGCAGGGATTCAACTCCGCCCTCACCATGCTCGACGGCCGCGGCGGCGGCGGGGACGACTACGGCCGCGACCGGATGACGGGCGGCGGGGGCGGCGATCCCCGCGGCATGTCCGACCAGCGGGGCGGCCCGCCGTCCGACCTGTCGCGCGAGCTCGACGACGAGATCCCGTTCTGAGCCCGCCCGCGGGAACCCGCCGGCCATGAACGCCACCGTCGCCGCGGGCGCGCGCCTGTCCCCCCGTGCCCGCATCGCCGACACCGTCACGTCGGCCGGGAGCCCCGACCGGGCGAACGAGGACGCCCTCGGCGCCTCCGACAACGTCGCCTTCGTGATCGACGGGGCGACGGGCCTTGCCGACACCCCGCTCACCGAGGGGCCGACGGACGCCGCCTGGCTCGCCACCGCGGCCGTGGAGGCGCTGTCGGCCCACGTCGCCACCGGCGAGCGGGACCCGAAGCGCCTCATGGAGAAGGCGGCCGAGACGGTGGCCCTGCGCTTCGAGCAGGAGAAGCTGCGCGCACCCGTCGCCCGCTACGAGATCCCGACGGCGGCCATGCTGATCGCCGTCTTCGAGGAGAACCGCATCCGCATCGCCGAGCTCGGCGACACGCGCCTTTACGTCCTCGCCGACGCCGGCCTCGCGGACGTCGGCGGCCTCGAGACCGGCCGGGATCTCGAGCGGGAGAACGCGGCCCGCCTCATCGCCCCCGGCAGCACCATCAGGACGCCCGAGGTCCTCGAGCACCTGCGCAAGGTCCGCGACCTCGCCAACACCGAGGCGGGCTACTGGGTGTTCGCCGCCGACCCGGAGCCGGCGAAGCGCGCCCGCGTCCACGAGGTGCCCCTCGGCCCGGGCGGGGCCACGGCCCTCCTCCTCACGGACGGGCTCGACGCCCTCGTCGCCAACTACGGGCGGACGGACGCCGCCGGCCTCGTCGCGGCGGCGCGGGAGCGGGGCCTCGCCGCCCTCGTGGATGAGGTCCGCCACGTGGAGCGGGTGGAGGACGCCGACCGCAAGCGCTTCCCCCGCTTCAAGCAGTCGGACGACGCGACGGCGATCCTCGTGGAGGTGGACCCCGCCTGACCGCCCGCGACATGGCGTAGCGGCCGGAATCGCCTATATTGAGGATTGTCATCGCGCGAGGGAGACGCCGCCGGTCTGTGCGCCCGCGCCGGCGGTCCGCCCGCCGCCCTCGCCGCCCCTGATCCGCACCCGACGGAACGAGACCTTTGAGCGACGAGACCGATCCGCCAGCCGGCGGCACGCCCCCCGAGCCGCCCCGCGGCATCCGTGGCATCTCCATCACCGAGGAGATGGAGCGCTCCTACCTCGACTACGCCATGAGCGTGATCGTGAGCCGGGCGCTGCCGGACGTGCGCGACGGCCTGAAGCCCGTTCACCGGCGCATCCTCTACTCGATGCACGAGAACGGCTACGAGTGGAACAAGCCCTACCGCAAGTCCGCCCGCGTCGTCGGCGACGTCATCGGTAAGTACCACCCCCACGGCGACCAGGCGGTCTACGACGCCCTCGTGCGCATGGCGCAGGACTTCTC
>CAZJNX010000264.1:0-5910 GCA_964547415.1 uncultured Hyphomicrobiales bacterium | reverse complement strand
GTGCGGTCGAGGCCGCGCTGACGGCAAGCCTCCGCCACGTTCCCCAGTTCCTTCGCCAGTTCCAGGACGCTCAGACGCTGCTGGGCGAGCTTCGTGCCGGCGTCCCGTCTGGCTGACGCGGCGTTCGTCGATCCTCTGGCCATGGCGATCTCCTTCCTCGCCACGAAAGCACGGGAAGAAGCTCAAGAGGATACTCTACCATCACAGGCGGTAGATTTGGCGTGGCGGTTACGCAAAGTGATGTAGGCGGCCGCGCGCGGAGCCTCCAGCGTAGCGCAGCGCGCGGCCATGGCCGAAGACGGGGGCTCTTGCCGACCGGATACGCCCCCGCCGAGGCATCGCCTCCAGGGGCCGAAACCGCACGGGCAAGCCATCCGCAGGGATCGCCGTCGCAGGCCGGCCTCGTCCGCAGCCGGTATCGGGCCCAAGCCGCGCAGGTGAGCCCGATCCTCCGCCGGCCGACGCGCGGCCGGGAGCGTGGCGATGGTGGCCCGGTTCCACCGAGAGCGGAGCGGGTGATCGCGAGCTGCGGGTGGCCGCGAGGTGCCGGTGGTCGCGGGCTGCCGGTGGCCGCGGGCTGCCGGTGGCCGTGGGCTGCCGCTGGCCGCGGGCTGCCGGTGGTCGCGGGCTGCCGCTGGCCGCGGGCTGCGGGTGGTCGCAGGTTACCGATGGCCACGGGGCGCCGGTGGTCGCTGACTGCCGGTGGCCGCGGGCTGCGGGTGGTCGCGGGCTGCGCACACGGCCGGTGAGCACCGGCGTCCGCCAGCTGGCACCGCATACTGGGCGGGCAGGCGCCGGGATCGCCTTCGCCGGCCCTCCCCGTTCGGCGGCGGGATCCGGCAGCGAACCGGGCTTGTCCCGAGGCCCGCGAGCGCTCCGACCGGGAAACGCCGCGGTGGCGGCCGGGTTCATCGGGCGAGCAGGACACCCTCGCAAGCCGCGGGCAGATCCCCGACGAGGACGGGCGTCCGCCGGCCGCCACCGGTCGCGGGACGCCAGGGCTCCTCGGTGAACCACCAGTCGAGCTCCCGTCCGCAACCGGTGCCTTCGGGCGGCGGAGCCTGATCGCGGCAGCTTTCCTCGCCCTGCGGACAGGCGAGCCGGACGTGGAAATGCCGGTGATGGCCGTACCAGGGGCGGATCCGCCTGAGCCAGACCTCGGGCGGCACGATCGTTTCGGCACCGTCCTCGGCGCGCCCGACCGACGCGAGCGTCGGCGCGCCCCGTGCGGCTCCGCCCGCTGCGGACGGGACGCCTTCCCGCCCCCCGGACCCCAGGGCCACGCCCTTCGCATCGACGACCGCGGAGCCATCGCCCACCGCGACACCCCGGTCGCCGGCACCGCGGCGGGATCGTTCGGCGCCCGCCGTCGCGCCTCCCGCCAGCGCATCGCCCCCGCCATCCCCGCCCTCGGCCATGCCGGCGGTCGCGACGCCGACGGCCCCCGCGCCATCGCCTGGCGTGCCGGCACCGTCCGCATCCCCGTTGCCGAGCGGACCGACAACGGCGGTCGCGACGCCGCGTGCCGTCCCACGGTCGGCATCGACCGCGCCGGCGCCGGCCGTCGCGGCGGCGGGCGGTGCCGGGGCCTGCGCTCCGCCGGCCTCCGGCCGGTCGCCACCGGGGCGGTCCGCCGCGGCGGAGGCCGCGGGCCGTACCCGCGGGAGCGGAACGCCCTCGCCCGCGAAGGCGCACAGCGCCCGCTTGATCGCCGGATGGACGAAGATGCGCGCCACCGCCGGGTCGGACGCCGCCCGCCGGAGGAGGCGGGCGTGGGCCTCGGTGAAGCGGGAGGGGTCGACCCTGCGCTGGTCCGCCGCGAGAACCGACGGAGCGCCCAGCCCCTCCCGCTCCGCGTCGGAGAGGCGGCGCTGCGGCATCGGCAGCAGCCACACGTCCACGTCGAGCCCCACCTGGTGGGAGGCGTGGCCGCTCGTCATCGGCCCGCCCCGGGGCTGGGCGAGGTCACCGACCAGAAGGCCGTTCCAGCCCAGCCCGGGCGCGTCTGCCGCGAGGCGCTCCACGTAGGCGATGAGCGAGGGATGGCCCCAGGCCCGGTTGCGGGATGGCCGCATCAGCTGGAAGTTCCCGCCCGCAGAGACCAGCTGCCGCCCACCGGCGAGGCAGCCGCGGCTGTAGCTGCCGATGGCGCGGGCCGGGAGGTCCGCCGGGACGGACGCCGCGCCGAACAGGTCCTTCGCGACCGCATCGGGCGCTGGCAGTTGCGCCGCCCAGGCGCCTCCCCCGGCACCTCCCCCGGCACCGTCCGCGGCGACCGGACCGGCGGGGACCGCGAGGACGGCGAGAACGAGGAGGGCGGCGCGGCGCGGTGATCGACTGCGGGGGGTGACGGGGTGGTCCATGGCGGGATCCGTGGGCGGGCGGTTCCGGGACAGGCACGCCAAGAGGCTGCCGCGGAACGGGCGGCGCCGCAACCGGCCGCTCCTGAGGGCCGGCCGCTCGCCGGCCTCCGTCTACCACCGGTCCATCGGTGGGATGGTGACCGGGACGTTGCAGAAAAGGGGCCGCCCCCTCGCGTGGTGGCGAGGGGCAGGCCTTGCAGTTGCGGAAGGGAGTCCGCCTGTCCGTGGGCGAGGGTAATCGCTTCGCAGGTCGACGAGCGCCCCCTTTCGTTGGCGAGGTGGTCGCTCGGGCACTGCGGAAGGGAGCCCGTCCAACCGAGGGTCTGCAGCCCGTGAGGGAGCAGGGATCACCCTCAGCTCCGCTCCGAAGCCTGAACAGTTGCTCGGGCCTGCCGATCCCGCCCGACATGGACCCGGCCCTTGGCCCATGCCCCGCTCTCGACCGCGACGGGTCACGCACCGTGGACCTCCATTGGCGGCGTGCACAGGAGGTCCGCGTCCCGGGGGGGCCGCGTCCCGAGCCATGGGGATCGGCCGGGGCCGCCCCATCGTCCGGGCATTCGCCGAGGTCTTCCGGTGGGGCGTCGGGAGGGCGTGCCCTCGCCCCATCGGGGCGCCCGAGGAGGGGACGGGCCTCGCCGTCGCCGCCCCCGGTGCCCGCGCGGCCCGCGCCTCGCTGCCGGCACGGCCCAGGCGAAACCATGCGATCGCGCCGCCGGCCCGGCACGGGGACCGCCGGCTCGATCGTCCGCCGCGCGATCCGGTGCGCCCGCGCGTCCACGCGCCCCCGAAGGAGACGCGCTCACCCCGAGACGCGGCGTCGGGGCCACGAACCCCGGCGGGGACCGGCCGGATGGCGCGCCCCGCCGGAGGCGACGTCGACGTTCGCCGGCCGGCGGGACGACCCCGGCGGCGGGCGGGGCCGGCCGACGCGCCGCCGGGCACGGGCCGCTGGCGGGTCAGCGTGCCGGGGCCGGGCCGCGCAGGAAGGCGAAGTCGCAGCCTTCGTCCGCCTGCAGCACCTGTTCGGCGTAAAGGCGGGCGTAGCCGCGGGGCGGCGGCGCGGCGGGCGGTGGCAGGGCGGCGCGGCGGCGCTCGCGTTCGTCCTCGGCGACCAGGAGGTCGAGGCGGCGCTCGCGCACCGACAGGCGGATCCGGTCCCCGGTCTCCACGAGGGCGAGCGGGCCGCCCGAAGCCGCGTCGGGGGCGACGTGGAGCACGATCGTGCCGAACGCCGTCCCGCTCATGCGCGCGTCGGAGATGCGGATCATGTCCTTCACCCCCCGCTCGGCGAGCTTCACCGGGATCGGGAGATACCCGGCCTCGGGCATCGCCGCCGCGCTCGCCGGCCCTGCATTCTTCAGGACGAGGGCGTCGTCCGGCCCGACCTCGAGGGCGGGATCGTCGATCCGGGCGGCAAGGTCGGCGAGGCCGTCGAAGACGACCGCCCGCGCCTCCCGCTCGAACAGGCGCGGGTCGGCCGCCGAACGCTTCAGGATCGCCCCGTTCGGCGCGAGCGATCCGAACAGGGCGACGAGACCGCCCTGCGGCTCGAAGGGCGCGTCGGCCGCTGCGATCACCTCCCGGTCCACCGGCCCGGGATCGGCCGCGAGCCGCTCGCCCAGCGTCTCCCCCGTGACGGTGAGGCAGTCGAGGTGAAGGAGCGGGCCGAGTTCCCTCAGCGCCGCGCCGAGCCCGCCGGCGAAGAAGAGATCCTCCATGTAGTGGCGGCCGACCGGCTTCAGGCTCACGAGCACCGGCGTGCGGTCGGCGAGGGCGTTGAGCCGCTCCAGCGAAACCGGAATGCCGAGCCGGCCCGCCACCGCCGTCAGGTGCAGGACCGCGTTGGTGGATCCGCCGAGGGCGAGGAGCACCGTGAGCGCGTTTTCCACCGCCTCGGGCGTCATGACCTCGGACGGGCGGATCGGCCGGTGGACGAGGCCGACCGCCGCCGCGCCCGTCGCCTCGCCCGCCCGCAGCCGGTCGGCGTGGACGGCGGGGATCGCGGCGGTGCCCGGCAGGGACATGCCGAGCGTCTCGGCGATCGCGGCCATGGTGGAGGCGGTGCCCATGACCGCGCAGGTGCCCGCCGTCGTGGCGAGCCGTCCCTCGATGGCGGCGATGCCCTCCGCGTCGATCTCGCCGGCCCGGTAGCGCGCCCAGAAGCGGCGGCAGTCGGTGCAGGCGCCGAGCCGCTCGCCGGCGTGCCGGGAGGTCATCATGGGCCCGGCGACCAGCTGGATCGCCGGCTTGTCCGCGGAGGCCGCGCCCATGAGCTGGGCGGGTACCGTCTTGTCGCACCCGCCCATCAGGACGACGGCGTCCATGGGCTGGGCGCGGATCATCTCCTCCGTGTCCATCGCCATCAGGTTGCGGAACTTCAGGCTCGTCGGGCTCAGGAAGACCTCGCCGAGGGAGACGGTGGGGAAGGCGAGCGGCAGGCCGCCAGCGGCGAGGACGCCCCGCTTCACCGCCTCGAGGAGCTCCGGAAAGGCCCGGTGGCAGTTGTTGAAGCCCGACGGGGTGTAGGCGATCCCCACCACGGGCCGCTCCAGCATCGCCCGCGAGAAGCCCATGGCGCTCGCGAACGAGCGGCGAAGGTAGAGGGAGAAGTCCCGGTCCCCGTAGTCGGTGAGGCCGCGTGCGAGGCCCCTCCCCCCGCCGGCCCGATCGTCCGCCATGTCCTCACTCCCCTTCCCGGTCGCCGGCCGGCGCGCTGCCCGCGCCGGGGCGCGGAAAGCCGTAGAGCCGGGCGGGATTGTCGACGAGGATGCGCTCCACCATCGCCTCGTCCTCAAACCACTCGACGAGGGCGTCCACCAGGTCGCCGTCGTCCGGCATGGCCCCCGGAACGCCCGGCTGCGGCCCCGGCAGGTCCGGGTGGGGCCAGTCGGTCCCCCACAGGAGGGCGTCCGGACGCACCGCGGCAAGGCGCCGGGCGAGCGCGCCCGCCTCCCGCCAGGGAAAGAGCCCGTGGTCGTACCGGTAGGGGATCAGCTTCACGTGGGCGCGACCGGCCTCGAGGAGGCGCAGGAGGCTTCGCGCCCCCGGCTGGTCGGGCCCGCCGCCCGCCTCGAGGTGGCCCATGTGGTCGACCACCACCGGCACGGGGAGCGCCAGGAGGCGGGCCTCGATCTGCGGCAGGTCGCGCCCGCGCAGGTAGAGCTGGACGTGGAGCCCGGCGTCCGCGGCCCGGGCCGCGAGCGTCTCGAGGGCGTCGAGGCCGGTGCTGCCGCCGCTCTGGACGAGGTTGAAGCGCAAGCCCCGGAACCCCCTCTCCCGGAGCGCCCTCAGCTGCGCGGCGTCCGCCAACGCGTCCGCCACGGCGACGCCCCGCGCCCGCTCCCCCATCCGTGCGATGGCCTCGGCGGTGCAGCGGTTGTCCGTGCCGTAGACGCTCGGCTGGACGATCACCGCGCGCTCGAGCCCGAGATGGTCGAGGAGCGCGAGCAACGTCCCGAGCGGGGCCTCGGGCGGGGTGTCGGCCCGGTCGGCGACCATCGGATAGGCGTCGTGCGGCCCGAACACGTGGTTGTGGCAGTCGCAG
>CAZJNX010000263.1:5502-5938 GCA_964547415.1 uncultured Hyphomicrobiales bacterium | reverse complement strand
CGGTCGCGGAAGCGGTCGTAGGGGGCGCGGCCGTCGTCCGGGCGGGCGACGAGGCCGGCCGCCTCCATCGTCTCGTCCGCCACGCCCGCGGCGGCGAGGTGGCGGCGCAGCGCGTCGCGCGCGTCGGGGGCCGCGCCGATGGCGAAGGTCTCCATCGTGTCCGCCGCGAGGCCGCGTCCTTCGGCGTAGCGGCGCGCCCGCTCCCCGGCCCGGCCCGCGAGCGTCGAGCGGAAGAAGGCGGCGGCCATGGTGGCGACGTCGGACAGGCGGTGGCGCCGCTCGGTCTCGGCCCGGGCGGCCGGCGTCGGCTCGGGCAACGGCACGCCCGCAAGGCCCGCGAGCTCCTCCACCGCCTCCGGAAAACCCATGCCGTCCTTCTCCATGAGGAACCGGACATGGTCGCCCGAGGCGCCGCAGCCGAAGCAGTGGTAGAAGC
>CAZJNX010000263.1:0-5492 GCA_964547415.1 uncultured Hyphomicrobiales bacterium | reverse complement strand
GCGGTCGTCCACGTGGAAGGACGGCGTCTTCTCGTCGTGGAACGGGCAGCAGGCCCAGTGGTCGCCCCGGGCGAACTGGCTCTTGCGCTTGTCCCAGGTGACGCGCCGGCCGACGACCGCCGACAGCGGCAGTCGGGCCTTGATCGCATCGAGAAGATCCGGCGTGAACCGTCTGTCGGCCATGGTCGGGACCCGTTCGGGCGCGGCGCCCGGCGCGCCATGCCGTCGTGAAGATAGCGCGCGGGGGGCGCCACGCGAAGCCGGCGCGACGGCGGGCGGGAACTGCGGGGAAAAAGGATGCGGTGGGTCGGGGCCGCTCGACCAAAGGAACTCGAGGCTCGCATCGGGCAGGGGCCGCGTCAACCC
The DNA here is from genome assembly GCA_964547415.1 of uncultured Hyphomicrobiales bacterium. Lineage (GTDB taxonomy): Bacteria > Pseudomonadota > Alphaproteobacteria > Rhizobiales > Amorphaceae > CAZJNX01. The sequence continues at coordinate 5,126 of CAZJNX010000263.1, read as the reverse complement.
ACGCCTTCGGCTCTTCGGGGTTGACGCGACCCCTGCCCGATGCGGTTCGGAAGGCGTCGGCTCCGCCGGAATGTCGGCAGGGGTGTCTCACCACCGGAATGGACAGATCCCGCGGGGTGCCGTGCGGCGGGGCCAAGCCGGCGATCCCGCGATGGCGCCCGTGCGGTCGCCGCTGGCGCGGGAAGTGCCCGCGCTGCCGATCGTGCTCGCGAGCCGCATGCCGTTGCCGCGAAGGCGTCGACCGACAAGCGGTCGAACGCCGCGCAGGGCGACGCTGGTCGCGGAAGCGGCGGCGCAGGCGGGGAAAGGGGAGGGGAGCGGCTGCCCCCCGAACGGGTGACCGCCGCTAGCGCAGGAGGCGCTTCACCACGCCGCTCGCGCGGGTGAAGTCCATGCAGTCGGGATACCGTTCCTTGAGGACGGCCATGGTGCGACCCATGTCGCGCAGGCCGTGGGCGCCGATGTCGGCGACGACCTCTCGGCAGATGTCGTCCATGCGCGTCTCGTCGATCATACGCGGCAGGAACTCGCGGATGATCTCGATCTCCGCCCGCTCCTCCTCGGCCGCCTCGATGCGGCCCGCGCCCTCGTACTCGCGCGCGGAGGCGAGGCGCTGGCGCACCATCGTCGCCAGGAGCTGGGAGATCTCCGCGTCGGAGATGTTCTCCCCGCCGCGCTCGCGGCTCGCCACGTCCCGGTCCTTGATGGCCGTCGAGACGAGGCGGAGCGTGCACAGGCGCCGTTTGTCGTCGCCCTTGGAGGCCTCCTTCAGGGCCTTGTGGATCGCGTCTCGCATGGGGTGCGCTTTCTCGGAATGTGTCGGCGGGGCCATGGTTTCGATCCGGACCCCGCTGCTACCACCGGCTGCCGGCGCCGCCAAGCCTCGGCGCGCGCGCCGTCCCCGGCGAGGAACGGCTGTTGCCCGACGGCATCGCCGCGGGCGCGCCCGGGCGCGTCATCCGCTGCGGCTGCGCGCGACACGCGCGGCGCATGTCCCTGGCCCGGCGCGGGCGAGCGCGGCCCGGCTCGAGGGGCGGGCGCATGGGCCCCGCCCCGCCAGCGGCGCTTTCATCGCGCCGTCTCACCGCATAAATGGTAGCGCACACGCTCGAGTTCGAGACCGGATGACCCAGATGACCGACGGCTGGACCAAGCCCGTTCCGACCGCCTGCCTCGTCCTCGCCGACGGAACCGTCCTTCACGGCGAGGGCGCGGGCGCCGTCGGCAAGGCCGGAGGCGAGGTGTGCTTCAACACCGCCATGACGGGCTACCAGGAGATCCTCACCGACCCGTCCTACGGCGGACAGATCCTGACCTTCACCTTCCCGCATATCGGAAATGTCGGCGCGAACGAGGAGGACCTCGAGGCCGTCTCCACCGCGCCGGGCGCGGGGGCCGTCGGCTGCGTGATGCGCGCGCCCGTCTCCCGCCCCGCCAACTGGCGCGCGGGCCTCGCCTTCGACGAGTGGCTCTCCCGGCGCGGCATCGTGGCGATCTGCGGCGTCGATACCCGCGCGCTCACCGCCCGTATCCGGCGCCTCGGCATGACCAACGCCATCATCGCCCACGCGCCGGACGGTGCCCTCGACGTGGAGGCCCTGAAGCGGGAGGCGGCGGCCCTTCCCTCCATGGAAGGGCTCGACCTCGCCACCGGGATCAGCGTCTGGCAGGCGACGCCCTGGGACGAGACGCCGTGGGAGCGGGAGAGGGGCTACGGCCGCCGCCCGGACGGGGAGGGAGACGTCCACGTCGTCGCCCTCGACTACGGCATCAAGCGCAACATCCTGCGCCTTCTCGCCGGGCGGGGGGCGCGGGTCACCGTGCTGCCGGCCGCGACCCCGCTCGAGGACATCCTCGCCCGCGAGCCGGACGGGGTGTTCCTGTCCAACGGCCCCGGCGATCCGGCGGCGACCGGCGAGACGGTGCTGCCGGCGATCCGCGGCCTTCTCGACAGGGGCGTGCCCACCTTCGGCATCTGCCTCGGCCACCAGCTCATGGGCCTCGCCCTCGGCGCCCGCACGGTGAAGATGCGCCACGGCCACCACGGGGCGAACCACCCGGTGATGGACTACACGACCGGCAAGGTGGAGATCACCTCCATGAACCACGGTTTCGCCGTCGACGCGGCGACCCTGCCGGAGGGCGTCGAGGAGACCCACCGCTCCCTGTTCGACGGCTCGAACTGCGGCCTGCGCCTGAAGGACCGGCCGGCCTTCTCCGTCCAGTACCATCCGGAGGCCTCGCCCGGGCCCCAGGACAGCCATTACCTGTTCGACCGCTTCCTCGGCATGGTGCGCGCCACGGCCTGAGGTGCCGTCACGCGGCCGTCACACGGGGCTGGCATGTCCGCCGCGGGGCGGGACGAGGCCGGGAGGGAGACAATGGCGCGGTACGTGGCGAGCGTGATGGACGCCGAGACCGGCGGGGAGAACCGCTACCCGTTCGAGGGGCCGGACGGACTCCTCGAGGAGACGCCCGTGAAGGTCGTCCGCCACTTCATGGAGATCGTCGACCGCACGATCCTGCCGGCCGAGCACGTGGACTACGAGCTCAACTTCGCCATGAAGAACCGGGAGCGGGCGGTGGTGACGGCCGCGGGCAGCCTCATCCGCGAGAAGGGCGGCGAGATCCCCTTCCTCCTGATGATCGCCCGGGGCTGACCGTCCCCGCCGCGGTCAGAGCGTGCGCGCGTTGAAGGTGTCGCACGCCTCGAGGCTGCCGTTCTCGAGCCCCGCCGTGAACCAGCGCTGGCGCTGGGCGCCGGTGCCGTGGCTGAAGCTCTCCGGCACGACCGTGCCCCGGGTGCGGCGCTGGATCGTGTCGTCGCCCACCGCCCGGGCGGCGCCGAGCGCCTCGGCGATGTCGCCCTTCTCGAGGAGACCGGCCGCGTCCGCGTAGTGCGCCCACACGCCCGCGAGGCAGTCGGCCTGCAACTCGATCCGGACCGACACGGCGTTGGCCGCGGCCGGCTCGAGGCGCTGGCGCAGCCGGTTGGCCTCGGGAAGGATGCCGAGCTCGTTCTGGACGTGGTGGCCCACCTCGTGGGCGATCACGTAGGCCTGGGCGAAGTCGCCCGGCGCGCCGAAGCGCCGGGCGAGCTCGTGGAAGAAGGCCATGTCGAGGTACACCTTCGAGTCCGCCGGGCAGTAGAACGGGCCGGCCGCCGCGCCAGCGAACCCGCAGGCCGAGCGCACGGTGCCGGTGAACAGGACGAGGGTGGGCTCCGCGTAGTCGCCCCCCGCCTCCCGGAACAGCCGGGACCAGGTGTCCTCCGTCTCGGCGAGCACGGTGGCGACGAACGCCTTCATTTCCTCGTCCGCCGGGTCGGGCGCCCCTGCACGCTCACCCGGATAGCCGTCCGGGAAGGGGCCTTCGCCGGTCGTCACCATGCCGCCGCCCTCTGTGAGCACCGCGAGCACCTGGAGCGGGTTCATCCCGAGCCCGAGCCAGAGGAACAGCCCGACGACGACGAGGATCAAGAGGCCGCCGCCGCCCGTCCGCCGGGTCGTCCGGCCCGACGGCAGGCGCACGCGGCGCCCCGGCAGGCCCATGCCGGCGCCGGGCCGGCCCGGGCCGCCCCGGGCGGCCGTGCGTCTGTCCTCGATGTTGGTGCTCCGACGCCTGCCCTTCCAGCGCATGGCCGCTCCGTCCCGCCACGGTCGCGGCCCCTCCGCGCACCTGGTTGTTGCCTTCCGCAGCCCACCGTGGTTTCAATCGGCAAACGCACGGAGTGCCGCTTCCATGATGACGCCCGACGACTTTCGTGCCTGGCGCAAGGCGCTCGGCTGGAAGCAGAAGGAGGCTGCCGAGCGCCTCGGCCTGCGCAAGCGCATGATCCAGTATTACGAAAAGGGCAATCGGGACGGCAAGGACGTCAAGATCCCCAAGACCGTGCGGCTCGCCTGCTACGCCCTCGCCAACGGCATCGACGACTTCGACGGCACGGCGCCCGTCCATCTGCCGGAACCCGCGAAGGCGCAGAAGGCGCCCGCGGCCAAGGCGGCGAAGCCCGCTGGCGACGGCAAGGCGGCGAAGCCCGCCGGGGACGGCGGGGGCGGCGCCAAGAAGGACGAGGGCGGCGGGAAGAAGCCGGCGAAGCGCAAGGCCGCCGCCACGGCCGCGAAGACGGGCGGCGCCCCGCGCGCGGGCGGGAAGACCGAGTCCGGCGCGGGCGACGCGGCGCCCCGGGCCGACGCCTGACGCATCCGACCGGGCGGGGCGCGCACGGCAGCCCCGCCCGCTTTTCCTTTCCCCGCGCCGGCCAAATGCGCTAGTCACCCCCGTCCCTGCCGGCGAGCGGGCCGCGCACCAGCGCCGCCCGCCGCTCCGGCGCGCCCTCACGCTCCGACGAAGCCATGCCGAAGCGCACAGACATCTCCTCGATCCTCATCGTCGGCGCTGGCCCGATCATCATCGGACAGGCCTGCGAGTTCGACTATTCCGGCACCCAGGCCGTGAAGGCCCTCAAGGAAGAGGGCTACCGCGTGGTGCTGGTGAACTCGAACCCGGCCACCATCATGACGGATCCCGAGCTCGCCGACGCCACCTACATCGAGCCGATCGTGCCCGACGTTGTGGCGAAGATCATCGAGAAGGAGCGGCCGGACGCGCTCCTGCCCACCATGGGCGGGCAGACGGCGCTCAACTGCGCCCTGTCGCTCCAGAAGATGGGGGTCCTCGAGACGTACGGGGTGGAGATGATCGGCGCCAATGCCGAGGCCATCGACACCGCCGAGGACCGGGAGCTCTTCAAGAAGGCGATGGACGAGATCGGCCTCGAAAGCCCGCGCTCGCGCCTCGCCCACTCCCTCGCCGAGGCGCTCGCGGCGCTCGAGGAGATCCGCCTGCCCTGCGTCCTGCGCCCGTCCTTCACCCTCGGCGGGACGGGCGGCGGCATCGCCTACAACCGCGAGGAGTTCCTGGAGCTCATCGAGCGCGGCCTCGACGCCTCGCCCACCAACGAGGTGCTGATCGAGGAGTCGGTGACCGGCTGGAAGGAGTTCGAGATGGAGGTCGTGCGCGACCGCGCCGACAACTGCATCATCGTCTGCTCGATCGAGAACGTCGACCCGATGGGCGTGCACACCGGCGACAGCATCACCGTCGCCCCGGCGCTGACCCTGACC
>CAZJNX010000262.1:0-5974 GCA_964547415.1 uncultured Hyphomicrobiales bacterium | reverse complement strand
CCCAAGGCTCAGGAATTCCTTGCAAACGAGAGCGGTATCCACAAGAGAAGGTTGGTGTCGCCGAACGCCTCCCGGCTGTCCCACAGGGGCACGGGCCCCGTGCCGAGAACGCCCCCCGCCTGGATCACCGGGACCAGCGGCGCGCCCGACACCGCGAACGGCAGGATCCGCGGGTCGTGGTGGTGGCACACCGCGCGCACGTCCGGCCGCACGCGGTAGATCGCGGCGTGGATCACCCGCTCCGCGTAAGGCGCGGGCCCGCCGGGAAGCACCGGCTCCCCGTCCGGGCCGTGCTCGAGGATGTCGTCCGTCGTCACCAGCGCGGGCGGCAGGGCGGCGGCGAGGAGAAAGCGGTCGGGCCGCTCCGGGTGGCGCACGCTCACGTGGCCGAAGGCGTCCACCACCCCCTCGCGGTCGAGGATGCGGTTGGCGAGGACGAGCTCGGCCACGGCGTCGTCGAGGGTCTCGGACATGGCGGGCTCCGGCGGACGATGGACGCTCCATCATGGGCAGGCGCCTCTCCCGGTGTCAATTTTCCGGGACGGCGGCGGCGGGCGGGAGCCGGCCGCCCGCCTTGACCGCGCCAGGCCGGCATGTCTTATAACACACAGCACGTGCAAAAAATGGAACGGCGGTGCCCCCGACGACGCCCCACCGGCCGCGGCTGCGGCCACACGCCCCCGCGCAGCGCCCGGCCACCCCGCCGGGGGGCGGGCGCGGGCGCATCCACGCGGGGCGGCCGGGCAAGGGGCGCGCGCCGTGAACAGCCTCCTCACCACCCTCGATCCGGAGCGCCTCGCCGCCCACTACCGGGACGGCCACTGGCGGCCCGAGACGCTGTACCGGATCGTCGCCGCCCACGCGGCCCGGGCGCCGGACGCGGTCGCCCTCGCCGACGGCCGGCGCACCCTCACCTACGGGGCCCTCCTCGACGCGGCGGACCGGCTCGCCGCCCACCTGCGCGCCCGCGGCGTGCGGCGGGGCGGACGGGTGGCCGTCTTCCTGCCGAGCCGGATCGAGACGGCGGCGGTCCTCCTCGCCGCCTCCCGCGAGCGCTTCGTGTGCTGCCCCTCCCTCCACCGGGACCACACGGTCGCCGACGTGGTGGACCTCCTGAAGCGGATGCGCGCCTCGGCGCTGGTGGCCGAGCCCGGCTGGGGCGCGGACGCGGACCGGGCCGACCTCTTCTCCAGGCTGGACGGGGTGCCATCGCTCCTCGCCACGATCGGCCTTGCGCCCGCCGCGGAGACGGACCCGGCCCTGCCGCCCTTCCCGGCGTGCGAGGGGCCGGCCCCGGCGGCGCCCGAGGGCTCGCCCGACACTGTCGTCTACCTCGCCTTCACCTCCGGGACGACGGGGGCGCCCAAGGGCGTCATGCACTCCGACAACACGCTCCTCGCCAACTCCCGGGCGATCACGGCGGACTGGCGGATGTCGGCGCGTTCGGTAATCTATTCGCTGAGCCCGCTCAGCCACAACCTCGGCTTCGGCGCCCTCGTCAACGCCCTCACCGTCGGCGGCGCCCTCGTCGTCCACGACCTGCCGCGCGGGGCGAGCCTCGTCGACCGCCTCGCCGAGGTGGGCGCCACCTTCCTGTTCGGGGTGCCGACCCACGCCATCGACCTCCTCGCCGAGCTCGACCGGCGGCCCGGGGCGAGCCTTCCCGCCCTCACCGGCTTTCGCATCTCCGGCGCGCCGGTGCCGCCCGAGACGTGCGCGGCGCTCATCGCCCGCGGCATCGTCCCCCAGGCGGGCTACGGCATGACGGAGGCCTGCTCCCACCACTACACCCTGCCCGACGACGACCCGGACCTCATCACCGGCAGCTCCGGCCGGGCGTGCGCGGGCTACGAGGTCCGCATCTTCTCCCGCGACGACCCGGACCGGCCGCTCGCCCCCGGCGAGATCGGCCAGATCGGCGGGCGCGGGGCGAGCCTGATGCTGGGCTACTTCGACGACCAGGAGGCGACCGAGAGCGCCTTCAACCGGTACGGCTGGTTCATGACGGGCGACCTCGGCTGGATGGACGAGGCCGGGTACCTCAGGATCACCGGCCGCAAGAAGGACGTGATCCTGCGCGGCGGCCACAACATCTATCCGGCGCGGATCGAGGCCCTCGCCATGCGCCACGACGGGATCGCCCGCGCGGCGGCCCTTCCCGTCGCCGACGAGCGGCTCGGCGAGCGGGTGTGCCTCGCGGTCGTGGCGAAGGACGGTGCCGCGCTCTCGCCCGAGGCGGTGCTCGGCCACCTCGACGCGGCGGGCCTGTCCCGCTACGACATGCCGGAGTACTTCGTTCAGATCCCCGAGATGCCGCTCACCTCCAGCGGCAAGATCCTGAAGCGCAGCCTCGTGGACGCGATCCGCGCGGGCGAGGTGACGCCGCAGCCGGTGCGCTTCCGCCCGCCCGCCCGGTCGTGAGCGGCGTGCGCGGCAAGGCCCGCACAGCCGCCGACGATCCGCCCCGAGGCAAGTAAAGAGGACCTCGCCCATGCGCGCCGCCGTCGTGAAGGCCTTCGCCGACGTCGCCACCCTCGCCGAGGGCGAGTTGCCCGACCCGTTGCCGGGGCCGGGCGAGGTGCTCGTGCGGGTGGAGGCGGTGGCGGCCAACTACGTGGACATCCTCGTGGTGGAGGGGCGCTACCAGTTCCTGCCCGAGCCGCCGTTCGCGCCCGGCAAGCTGCCGGTCGGCACCGTCGTCGCCCTCGGGGCGGGGGTGACGGCGCCCGCCGTCGGCACCCGCGTCCAGACGATGGCCGAGGAAGGGGGCTACGCGGAACTCGCCCTCGCCCCCGCGGAGAGCTGCGTGCCCCTGCCCGACACCCTTTCCGCGGCCGACGCGGCGGCCATGTCGCTCGCCTTCGACACGGCCTACTTCGCCCTCGTCGACCGCGGGCGGATCGCGCCGGGGGAGACGGTGCTCGTCCTCGGCGCCACCGGCAGCGTCGGCCACGCGGCGGTGCAGCTCGCAAAGGCCATGGGCGCGCGGGTGATCGCGGGCGTGTCCTCCATGGCGAAGGCGGAGGCGGCGCGGGCCCTCGGCGCCGACGCGGTGGTGGACCTGTCCATGGCGGACCTGCGGGACGGTCTCAGGGCGGCCGTCCACGCCGAGACGGACGGCCGGGGGGCGGACGTCGTCCTCGACCCGCTCGGCGGCGACGTGTTCGACGCCGCGATCCGGGCGATCGCCTGGCGCGGGCGGCTCGTGGTGATCGGCTTCGCGGCCGGGCGGATCCCCACGGTGAAGGCGAACTATCTCCTCGTGAAGAACATCGAGGTGACGGGCCTGCAGGTGAGCGACTACCGCAAGCGGGACCTGCCGAAGATGCGCGCCGCCTTCGCCGACATCTTCCGCCTCCACGCCGAGGGCAAGGTCCGCCCCATGCCCGTGCGCACCCTCCCCCTTTCCGAGGCGGGCGCGGCCCTCGCCGCGGTCCGCGACCGCAAGGCCGACGCCCGCCTCGTCCTCCTGCCCAACGGCTGACCGCCGCGTCCCCCGTCTTCCGCCGGTGAGACGAAGGCCCGACATTCCGCCGGAGCCGACGCTTGCCGAAGTGCGCGAGCCTCGACGTTCGATCGTCCGGCCGCATCTTTCCCGCCCGCGCCGGGGTTGAACCCACGGGCCCGCCGGGCGATGGCTGCCCGGCCCGCGGGAGCGGGCGCCTCGTCAGGAAGGGAGCCGGATGCTCGACGTCGTCTTCATGGGAACGCCGGACTTCGCGGTGCCGACCTTGATGGAGATCGCGGGGCAGGGCCATGCCGTCCGCGCCGTCTACACCCGCGCGCCGCGGCCCGCCGGGCGCGGCATGGCGGAGCGGCGCTCGCCCGTCCACGAGGCCGCCGCCATGCTGGGCATCCCGGTCCATCACCCCCGCACGCTGAAGGACGGGGACGCCCAGGAGACCTTCCGCGAGCACGGGGCGGACGTCGCCGTCGTCGTCGCCTACGGGCTCATCCTGCCCCGGGCGGTGCTGGAGGCGCCGCGCCTCGGCTGCCTCAACGTCCACGCGTCCCTCCTGCCGCGCTGGCGGGGGGCGGCGCCGATCCAGCGGGCCGTGATGGCGGGGGACGCGGAGACGGGCGTGTCCATCATGCGCATGGAGGAGGGGCTCGACACCGGCCCCGTCCTCCTCGCCGAGCGCCTGCCCGTCCCGCCCGAGGCGACGGCGGGGGACGTCCACGACCGCCTGGCCCGCCTCGGCGCCGACCTCATGGTGCGCGCCCTCGGGGGCCTCGAACGGGGCGCCCTGAAGGAGACGCCCCAGCCCGCCGACGGCGTCACCTACGCGGAGAAGATCACGAAGGACGAGGCGCGGATCGACTGGACCCGCCCGGCCCGCGCCGTCCACGACCACGCCCGCGGCCTCTCCCCCTTCCCCGGCGCCTTCACCGGCTTTCCCCTCGGCGATGGGCGGACGGAGCGGCTGAAGGTGCTGCGCACGCACCTTGCGGAGGGCGAGGGGGCGGCGGGCGAGATCCTGTCGACCGACCCGTTCGTCGTCGCCTGCGGGGAGGGGGCGGTGCGGCTCGTGGAGGTGCAGCGGGCGGGCAAGGCCGCCGGCCCCGCCGAGGCGTTCGCCCGCGGCGCACGTCTCGCCCCCGGGGACCGGCTGGGCTGAGGGATGCCCCGCTACCGCCTCCTCGTGGAGTACGATGGCAGCCCCTTCCAGGGCTGGCAGCGCCAGGCGACGGGCCCGACCGTCCAGGCCGCGCTCGAGACGGCGGCGGAGCGGCTGTGCGGCGAGGCCGTGCGGGTCGCCGGCGCGGGGCGGACGGACACGGGCGTCCACGCACTCGGCCAGGTGGCGCACGTGGACCTTCCCCGCCCCTATCCGGCCGACACGGTGCGCGACGCCCTCAACGCGCACCTGAGGCCCGACCCGGTCGCCGTCCTCGGCGCCCGCGAGGTGCCGGAGACGTTCGACGCCCGCTTCTCCGCCGTCCGCCGCCACTACCGCTACGTGATCGTGAACCGCCGCGCGCCCCTCGCCCTCGAGGCGCGCCGCGCCTGGCAGGTGCCCCGCCCCCTCGACGCGGACGCGATGGACCAGGCCGCCGGCGCGCTCCTCGGGCGGCACGACTTCACGACGTTCCGCGCCGCCCAGTGCCAGGCGAAGAGCCCGGTGAAGACGCTGGAGGCCCTGTCCGTCGCCCGCCACGGGGAGCGGGTCGTCGTCACCGCCGCCGCCCGCTCCTTCCTCCACAACCAGGTGCGGTCCATGGTGGGCACGCTCGCCCTCGTCGGCCTCGGCAAGTGGCGGGCGGAGGACGTCGCCGCCGCCCTCGCCGCGCGGGACCGGGCCGCCTGCGGCCCCCTCGCCCCGCCGGACGGGCTCTACCTCCTCGCCGTCGACTACCCGGCCGGGGCGGAGGGCGAGCGGCACCTTGACAAGGCGGCCGCGGGCGGGGCGGCATGACGGGCCGGACGAGCGGGGAGACGAGGATGGCCGAGGCGGTGCTGGGCGTGATCGGGGGCTCGGGTCTTTACGACCTGCCGGGCCTCGAGGACGCGCGCTGGGAGAGGATCGACAGCCCGTGGGGCGAGCCGTCCGACGGCGTCCGGATCGGGCGGATCGGGAAGACGCGGATCGTGTTCCTGCCGCGCCACGGCCGCGGCCACCGTTACGGCCCCACCGACATCGACTACCGCGCCAACATCGACGTGATGAAGCGGGCGGGCGTCACCGACCTCGTGTCGGTCTCGGCCTGCGGGTCCTTGCGCGAGCACCTGCCGCCGGGGACGTTCGTGCTCGTCGACCAGTTCGTGGACCTCACCTTCGACCGCAAGAAGAGCTTCTTCGGGGCGGGCTGCGTCGCCCACGTGTCGATGGCGAACCCGGTGAGCCCGCGCCTCGTGGACCGCATCGAACAGGCCGCCCTCGCCGAGGACATCAAGATCTATCGCGGCGGCACCTACATCTGCATGGAGGGGCCGCAGTTCTCCTCGCTCGCCGAGAGCCAGATCTACCGCGAC
>CAZJNX010000261.1:5186-5982 GCA_964547415.1 uncultured Hyphomicrobiales bacterium | reverse complement strand
CGGGGCGGGCGGCGCGGTCAGCGCCGCGGCAGGGTGATGGCGGTGAGGCCCGCGTAGTCCGCCATGACGCCGAGCTGCTCCTCGATCCTCAGGAGCTGGTTGTACTTGGCGAGCCGGTCGGAGCGGGCGAGGGAGCCGGTCTTGATCTGCCCGCAGCCCGTGGCGACGGCGAGGTCCGCGATGGTGGCGTCCTCCGTCTCGCCCGAGCGGTGCGACATGACCGCCGCGAAGCCGGCGCGGTGGGCCATGTCCACGGCCTCGAGCGTCTCGGTCAGGGTGCCGATCTGGTTCACCTTGACGAGGATGGCGTTGCCCGCGCCCGCCTCGATGCCGCGGGCGAGGCGCTCGGTGTTGGTCACGAACAGGTCGTCGCCCACGAGCTGGCAGCGCTCGCCGATGCGGGCCGTGAGGTCGGCCCAGCCGTCCCAGTCGTCCTCGGCCATCCCGTCCTCGATGGACACGATGGGATAGGCCCCGACGAGCTCCTCGAGGTAGGCGGCCATCTCGGCGGCGGTGAGGCGGCGCCCCTCGCCCTTGAGGTCGTAGACACCCTCGGCAAAGAACTCCGTCGCCGCGCAGTCGAGGGACAGGAACACGTCCTCCCCCGCCGTGAAGCCGGCGGCCTCGATCGAGTCCATGATGAAGTCGAGCGCGGCCTTCGCCGACGGCAGGTCGGGCGCGAAGCCGCCCTCGTCGCCCACGTTGGTGTTGTGGCCCGCCGCCTTCAGCCGCCCCTTGAGGGTGTGGAAGATCTCCGCACCGGCGCGGAGCGCGTCGGAGAACCGGTCGAAGCCGG
>CAZJNX010000261.1:0-5176 GCA_964547415.1 uncultured Hyphomicrobiales bacterium | reverse complement strand
AATTCCTGGAAGTCGATCGGGTTGTCGGCGTGGGCCCCGCCGTTGACGATGTTCATCATCGGCACCGGCAGGACGTGGGCCAGCGTGCCGCCCACGTAGCGGTAGAGCGGCAGCGCGGCGGCGTCGGCGGCCGCCTTGGCGACGGCGAGGGAGCAGCCGAGGATGGCGTTGGCGCCGAGGCGGGACTTGTTGTCGGTCCCGTCGAGGTCGATCATGATCCGGTCGACCTGGACCTGGTTCTCCGCGTCGAGGCCGATGAGGACGTCGAGGATCTCGTTGTTGACCGCCTCGACCGCCTCGCGCACGCCCTTGCCGCCGTAGCGGGCGCCGCCGTCGCGCCGCTCCACCGCCTCGTAGGCGCCCGTGGACGCGCCCGAGGGCACGGCGGCGCGGCCGAAGGCGCCGTCCTCGAGGGTCACGTCCACCTCCACGGTGGGGTTGCCGCGGCTGTCGAGGATCTCGCGGGCGGTGATGTCGACGATGGCGGTCATGGCGCGTCCTTCCTCAATCGTTGCCGTCCTGGCGGGCCGGCCGCGTCAGCGCGCGCCGCCCGCTCCCCGCGCCTGGCCCATCGGGATGATGGGGGCGCGCAACTTCAGCCGCTGGCGTGGCTTGCCCCGCGGCTCCTCGCCCGCGGACGCGGCGAGGGTGGTCTCCATGAGGCTCTCGACCACCTGGAAGTGCTCCTCCCACCGGACCGCGCGGAAACCCGCGAGCCGCTCGAGCTGGCGCGCGCGCAGCCGCGAGGCGGGGCCTGCGTGGTCGAGCACGGCCTTCGCCCAACCGAAACCGTCGATCGGGTCCACGAGATCCGGGATGCCCTGCCCGATCTCCCGGAAGACCGGGATGTCCGAGGCGATCACCGGGACGCGGCAGGCGAGCGCCTCCACCACGGGCATGCCGAAACCCTCCACGAAGGAGGGCATGAGCAGGCAGCGGGCCGAGGCGATCACCTGATGGAGGGCGGCGTCCGGCAGCGGCCCTGTCTCGAGCACGTGGGGGCGGATGGCGGGCGAGCGCTCCAGCATGGCGACGGCCGATTCCGCCTCCCAGCCACGGCGGCCGACGATGACGAGCTTGGGCACGTCCACGCCGCCGCGCTCGGCGAGGGTGCGCCACAGCTGCAGGAGCAGGAGGTGGTTCTTGCGCGCCTCGATGGTGGACACGACGACGAAGTAGGGGTGACCCGCGAGGAACGACGGGCGCTCGCACGCCTCGAGGAAGCGCGGGTCCGTGCCGAGGTGGGCGACGCGCACGGGCGGGAGCGGCTCGGGCAGGTGGGCGGCGATGCGGCTCGCCGTGTAGCCCGAGTTGACGAGGATCCCGTCCGCGAAGCGCCCCATCGTCCTGAGGCGGCGGCGGGCCCGCTCGGCGGCGCCAGGCCGCGCGTACTCGGGAAACTCGGCCGGGATCACGTCGTGGCACAGGAACATCATCCGCACCGGGGCGAGCGCTTTCAGCCGCTCGCAGGCGCGGGCCTTCTCGATCCGGTCGTGGGTGACGTTGAGGTAGACGATGGGCCGGCCGGTGGCGTGGGCGCCGCGCACGACGCCCTCGAGCGGCTGCTGGGCCCACTGCTCCACCGGCTGCTGGACGGTGGCGATCCGCTCCACGCCCATGAGGCGGCGAAAGCGGGCGGCGGCGCGGTTGGAGGCCTCGAACGTGGCCCCGTCGCGCACGGGCGCGCACTCGCCGCCCTCCGTCTCTCCCGCGACGAAGCGGCCCACCTTGTCGAGGGCGCTCGCGATGTCGGTCTGGTCGCTGCCCCGGTCCCACAGGCGGGCGAGGCCTGCGAGGTAGCTTTCCGCGAGGCGGCCCTCCACCCCGCGGAAGACGCCGCCGACCTGGCCGACGAAGCGCACCTCGAAGGCCGGGTGGTCCATCAGCCAGCGGGCGTAGGCGAGCTCGACGCGCTCCACGCCGGTGGGGGCGGCGCGGCCGAGGGCGCTCACGAGGCGCGTGATGTCGAGGAGGACGAGGGGCTTTGCGGTCAAGATGAGGAGCCTCAGCGTGGACCAAACTCGGGGTGCCGGCCGACCCGCACCAGCCCCATAGCCTCGTCATGCTGGCGCGAGGATGGTGTGGCCGATGCATGACCGCTTTGCAAGCTGGCCGATGCGGCTTCACAAGTGCTTTCCGCCGCTGCAAGAAGGGCGCCGGACGGGGGCGGGCGGCCGCGAGGGCGCCGGCCCGCCTGCCGTCCCGCCATATGAGGGGGCACCGGCGGCGGGTGTGTGCCGCAGGTCACAGTCCGGACGGGTTATTCATGGAAATCGAGCGCCTCGCCATTCCCGACGTCCTCGTCCTCACCCCGCGCCGCTTCGGGGACGCGCGCGGCTATTTCGCGGAGGTGTGGAACCGGCGCACCTTCGCCGATCTCGGGCTCGATCTCGACTTCGTCCAGGACAACGAGAGCCTGTCGGCGACGCCCGGCACCATCCGCGGCCTCCACTTCCAGACCCCGCCGTTCGCGCAGGGCAAGCTGGTGCGCGTGCTGTCGGGCCGGATCCGGGACGTAGCGGTCGACATCCGCAAGGGCTCGCCCACCTACGGACGGCACGTCTCCGCCGACCTGTCGGCGGAGGACGGGCGGATGATCTGGGTGCCGGAGGGGTTCGCCCACGGCTTCTGTACCCTCGAGCCCGACACAAAGGTCGCCTACAAGGTGACCGCCTTCTACGATCGGGACTCCGACAAGGGCCTCCTGTTCGACGACCCGGACCTCGGGATCGACTGGGGCCTGCCGGCGGGGTCCTCCACCCTTTCGGAGAAGGACACGCGGCACCCGCGCCTGTCGGAGCTTCCGGACTACTTCCACCATCGTGGATGACGGGACGCGGCGGGAGGCGAGGCCGGTGCAGCCCCGGGCGCCGGCCCGCGCACCGTCCACGGGCGCCGTTGGCGACCTGCCGGCCGGCGCGGCGGAGGCCGCCATCCTGTCCGGCACGCGGCTTCTGCCGGAGGGCCTCGGGCTCGCGGGCGGCCTGTGGCGGGCGGAAGCGCCGGGCGCGGTGCTGCGCGTCGCGTTCGAGGTACCGGTCGACGCGCCGGAGGTCCTCCTGGAAATCGCGCTGGCGAGCGGCGGGCGGGTTCCGCTCGCGGTCAAGGCTTGCCTCGCCGGCGCCGACCGGGCGATGGCCCTGCCCGTCCGGTTCGTGGCGAGCGACCTCGCCCGCCTGCGCGTCCGCCTGCCCGCGCCCCTCCTCGCCCTTCGCCTCGCCCCGGCCGACGCCACCCCGTTCGACGTCGTCCGCATCACCTGCCTTCCCGCCGACCCGACCCCCGACGTGCTGCCGGCCGACACGATCGACGGTCTCGCGATCCCCGCCTTCGACGGGGAGGTGGCCGGCACCGGCGGGGAGGGAACGGGCTTCCCGCCCGTGCGCACGAGCGGCCGCCTGTCGCCGGAGGGCGCCGTCCGCCTCGCCGCGGGCGAGGCGGCCGTGTGGCAGGCCGGGCGGAGCGGGTTTCCGGGCGGGGCGATCCGCCTCGCGCTCGCCAGCGCCCCTCCGCCAGGGGCCGCACTCCTCGCCATCGCGGTGCGTGGCGACGGAACGCGGGCGGCGGGCGTTCCCGTCGCGTTCGACGGCCTGTCCGGAACGCTCGACCTTCCCGCGGCCGCCGCCGTGGAGCTCTCACGGACCGACGCGGCCGGCGGCACGGTGGACGTGACGGCGCTCGGCGCGGTCCGCGCGGTCCGGGCCGACGCCGCGCCGCTGGTTCTGGCGCCCGGCTGGCACCGGCTCGTCGCGGCGCCGTCCACCACCGGTCCCGGCGCGTTCCACCGGCTGACGCCAGCGGGCCTGCCGGGCCGGCCGCGACCGGACGGCGGTGCGGACTTCGTGGTGATGGCGGGCGCTTCGGGCGCCACCGTCGCCGCGACGGGGCCGGACGGCACGCCGTGCCGCCTCGCCGCGCACCCGCTGCCGGAAGCGCCGCCCCTCGAGGACGCGCGGGCCGTGCCCGCAGGGTCCGGGCTCGAGGCCGTGCTCGCCCTCTCCCCCTCCGGCGCACCGGCGCTGGCGGCGGCCGGGCCGCAGATCTCGCTCGCGGGCAAGGCCGGGGCAAGCGTCATCGGCGACCATGTGTTCGTGGAGCGGGCGGACGGCTTCCTCACCCTCCGGTTCGACCCGCCGCTCGCCCGCGGCTGGCAGGAGGTGACGGCCGAGTTCTTCTCCGGGCAGGTGCTGCGCCCGCGCCTGTTCGCGGAGGATGGGGGGGAGGCCGCCGTGTGGCCCGGTTGGGTGCTGCGCCGCCGGAAGGACGGGCGTTTCTCCGCCCTCGCGCGCCTGTCCCGGGGGGCGGCGACGGTGCATCTGAAGGCGTCGGACGTTCCGGTGTCCTTCCGCCTCGTTTCCCTTTCGGTGGAGCGGGTGCCGGACCGCCGGATCGTCGTCTGCTGGCTGGGGACGGCGGCCCGCCTCGCCCGGCGGGACCGGGCGCGTCTCGGCCGCTTCGTGGCGGACGCGCTGCGGTCCCCCTTCCGCCGCAACCTCCAGGCCTTCGACCGCTCGGGCGGCACCCTTCCGGGGCCCGACCGGCGGGACGCTGCCTACGCGGTCTGGATCGCCCGCCGCGAGTCGGCCGACCCGCTGGTCCTCACCCTTCCGGACGGCACCCGCCGCGTGCTGCCGCGGAAGGCGCCTTCCGCTCCGGCCGAGGGAGCGGCCAGCGGCGCGCCGCCCGGGCCTGCCGGCGCGCCGCCACCGCCCGATGGAGCGGCCGACGCCAGCGGCGCGTCTGTGCCCGGCGCCGGGCGCCACGCGGCCGCGGCGTCGGCCGGTCGAGCGGCGGTTCACCCGGGTCAAGGCGCGGGTTCCGCCGATGCGACAGTGCCGCGTCCGGGGCCGTCGCCCGATCGCGTGGATCGCACCCGATCCGCCGTTCCGCGGGCCACCGCCGCGGGCCGGCCGGCCGGCCATGCGGCCAGCCGGGGGCCCGCCGCCCCGACGGACGAGGCGGCGCTGCCGCTCTCTCCCGCAGGTCCACGGTCTCCAGCTCATCGGCCGCGCGCCGTCGCCGGCTCGTCGTCCGCCCGCGCGGTCGCACAGCCCCCCGCCCCGCCGGACGACGCGGCGCGGCGGCCGGCCACCCACGCCGACGGCCGCCCTGCCGCCGCCCCGACGGACGACGCGGCGCGGCAGCCGGCCGCCCACGCCGACAGCCGCCCTGCCGC
>CAZJNX010000260.1:252-5995 GCA_964547415.1 uncultured Hyphomicrobiales bacterium | reverse complement strand
GGCCTCGGCGTGTTCGGCATCCAGCTGTGCGCGGCGGCGGGGGCCAACGCCATCGGCGTCGTCTCCGACGAGGAGCGGCGGGACTACGTGATGAGCCTCGGCGCCCGCGGGGTCATCAACCGCAAGGACTTCGACTGCTGGGGCCAGATGCCCAAGGTCGGCACGCCCGAGTACGACGCCTGGTTCGCCGAGACGCGCCGCTTCGGCAAGGCGATCTGGGAGATCACCGGCAAGGGCGTCAACGTCGACATCGTGTTCGAGCACCCGGGGGAGGCGACCTTCCCGGTCTCCGCCTTCGTCGCCAAGCGCGGCGGCATGATCGTCTTCTGCGCGGGGACGACGGGCTACAACCTCACCTTCGACGCCCGCTTCACCTGGATGCACCAGAAGCGCATCCAGGGCTCCCACTTCGCCCACCTGAAGCAGGCGGCGGCCGCCAACCGCTTCGTCCTCGACCGTCGGGTCGACCCGTGCATGAGCGAGGTCTTCCCGTGGGACCGGATCCCGACCGCCCACATGAAGATGTGGGAGAACAAGCACGCGCCGGGCAACATGGCCGTCCTCGTCAACGCCCCGACCACCGGCCTCAAGACCCTCGACGACGCCATCGAGGCCTCCCGCCGCTGAAGGCTCGCCCCGCCGCGGCCCGGCCCCCGGGGGCGGGGGCGGCGAACGGTCCCAGCGCCGCCGCGAGACCGTGCCGGCGCCCGCCTTTCGCGGCAGGGGTTGGCCGGATCGGCGCCGAGCGGCAGGCCGCGGGAACCCGCGAGCAAGGGACGCGGCGCCCCACGGCTGGGGCCGCTGGGCGATCACCACGACCATTCGCGGGCCGGCCGGCGTGGCATGTTCGGCGGGGCGCATGAGTGCCTCAGACAGCGACAGCGCACCGCCGACGGGACCGCCGGGGCAGGCCGGCGGCCTTCCCGAGCGCAGTGACGATGGGCCGGCCGCCGATGCCGGGCGCTGCGTCGAGCGCCTATGCCGGGCAGTCATGCGGTCGCCGAAAGGGGCCCACCGTCGAGCCTGCCGGCGCCCTCGTCCGCGGGCCCGGTGCCGGCAGCGCCGGTCGACCTGCCCACGAACACGGCGCCACACCGCAAGATCCGCGTCCCGCGCCGGACGTGGGTCGGCACCTGCGCCGCCGGTCAGGCACGGGGCCGACCGACCGGACGCGGGACGTGCCGCGCCGCCGGGGATCCGGCCAGCGGCTTGGGCGGCGCGCCGCGGACGTCGCCGCCATTGCGCCGGCGGGGCGGGCGGGGCATGGAGCGTGTCATGGCACCCGATTGCGGAGAGGCACCATGGACAGCCCGCCCACCCTCGACTTCTGGTACGACCTCGGCTCCACCTATTCCTACATCGCCGCGATGCGCGCCCAGAAGGTGGCGGGCGCGGCGGGCGTCCGCCTCGCCTGGCGCCCGTTCCTGCTCGGGCCGATCTTCAAGAGCCAGGGGTGGGAGACCTCGCCCTTCTTCCTCTATCCGGCGAAGGGCCGCTACATGTGGCGCGACATGGCCCGCCTCGCCGAGGAGGAGGGCCTGCCCCTCACCGCGCCCGAGCCCTTTCCCCAGAACAGCGTCCTCGCCGCCCGCGTGTGCCTCGCCGTGGAGGAGGCGCGGCGGCCGCAGGTCACCCGGGCGATCTTCACCGCCGAGTTCGGGCGGGGGGAGACCATCGCCGACGCGGAGGGCCTGAAGCCCGTCCTCGCCGCCCTCGGCCTCGATGGGGACGCCGTCCTCGCCCGCGCCGTCTCCGACGAGGTGAAGGGGCGGCTGCGCGCCGAGACGGACGCGGCGGTCGCCGCCGGGGTGTTCGGCGCCCCCTCCTTCGTGACGGCCGACGGGGACCTGTTCTGGGGCAACGACCGGCTGGAACGGGCCGTCTCCGCGGCCCGCGCCCTCGCCGCCGTCTGAGCGTTCGCCGGGCGGGACCGGGCCGGTCCGTCGCCGCAAGCCCACGTTCCGCCCGGCCCGCGCCGACGACGCCGCCGACCCGGATGTCGCCGAGGCCCTTGCCCGCGCCGTCGAGACCCGCTTCGACCGGATCGTCGCCGCCTTCCTCGACGCGGGCCACGGCGGCTTCTCGCCCCTGCCGGGCGTCACTTGCCGAAGCGTTCGATCGCATGATGGCCGTCCCCGTGCGCGCGCTGCTCGTGGCGCCCTCGCGCCGCGGATCGCCGACGACGGCGCGATCCGGTCGACCCGGCTCCTTCGTCGACCGGCTCGGCCTCGACCGGGCGAGAAACCACTCCGGAACCAGAAAGGCCGCCCACTCCCTCGCGCGGGCGCTCGCCCCGCGCGGCATCCGCGTCGGCGCGGCCGGAGAGGCGGCGGCGGTCGCAGCCTTCTTCCCGCCGCGGGAGGCGACATCCCTCACGGGCACGCGGTCCGGGGTCGACGGCGCCTGCCGGCGCCGTGACGACCGAGACCCGGGCGGTCAGGGCGCCCGCGTCTCCTGCCCGCCGGCGGCCCGATCCCGCCCGGCAACCGCGTCGCGCGCGGCGGGCGCGATCGGAAAGGGCCGGCCGTCGCCGTCGGGCGGCGCGAGGTCGACCGCCGGGACCGGCCGCCCGCGCAGGACGGCCGCCGCCGCGGCGAGCCCGTCGTGGCCCATGAGGAGCGGCGTGCCGCGGATCGCCGGCAGGAGCCGCCGGAGCGGCATCGCCCCCGCGTCGAGGACGGCGATCCCGGCCGCCTCCAGCGCCCGTGCGTCGGCCGGCCCGAGGGCGATCCGTCTGAGGCCCCGGTCGACGAGGAGGAGGGGGCGGGCACCCGCGTCCCGCCCCGGGAAGGCGGCCTCGAGCCGGTGGCGGAGGGGAGCGAGCGCGGCCTCCGCGGCGGGCGTCCGCGCCGGCACGGGCAGGACGACCGTCTCGTCCGCCGTCACGATCTCGTCCGCCCACTGGACCATGACCGCCCGCGGCAGGAACACGCCCGCCGACAGCATGTCCTGCACCACGTCCCCGGCCCCCGCCCCGAGGGAGAACAGGAGCGCCAGGCGCGGGTGGATGCCGGCCGCGGCCGGATCGGCGGCCTCGAGGCAGGCGAGGCGCGGCAGCACGTCCCGCGCGAGCGCCAGGAGGCCGACGCGCCCGGCATGGGCGAGGCGCACGACCGCCGGCAGGCGCCGCCGTCGCCGCCCCGCCCGCCTCAGCCAGTCCGGCCGCGGGACCGGTTCGCCCGCGAGCCGGTCCCCCGTCCCGGCGAGCCGCCGCCCGCCGCGCCGCAGCTCACCGGCCCGCGGGTCGATCCCCACCGGGCCGCGGACGGCGACGAGCCGCCCCGCCGGCCCCTCGAAAACCGTCTCCCCCGCCGCCGGCACGGGCCGGTCGACCGCCGACAGGAGGGCGTTCCCCGGCCGGTCGAGCAGCCCGTACCAGGCCCCCGTCGGGGACGGCAGGTTGACGAGAAGCGGTGGCGGCTTCACGGGATGACCCGGCACGGGCCGGTGCGCCCCCGCCGGCCCGGTGCCCGCCGGTCCGCCGGGGGGGTGCGCCGGGCGGAAGGGGGCGCCCCTCGACGGCTCGCGATGATGCTTCTCAACCTCAACGTCTTCTCCAACGTCGCCTCCCCGGACCCGGCCCGCTGCCTCGTTCCCGACGCCGTCCGCTCGGTGCGGGCGGGCCTCGGCCTCGGGGACTTTGCGGGCCTCCTCGTGCGCGTGTTCGTCGATCCGAACCCGAACCCGGGCGCCTTTTCCACCTGGGAGCGGGCGATCGTGGACGGGCTACCCGGCGAGCGGGTGGAGGTGGTGCCCTCCCGCGGCCTCGCCGACGGTTTCCTGAGGTCCCTAGCCATGACGGAGGGCGAGGTGGCGCTCCAGTGGGAGCACGACTTCGTGCTCCTGCCCGGCCGCATCACCCATACAGCATCCGACATCGCCCACCACATGAAGCGCCTCTCGATCAACCACCTGCGCTTCAACAAGCGCATGAACCGCGTGGCGGGCTACGATCACGTGATGCGCCCGGCGGGCGACGCCGCCTTCCCGGTCTGCCGCGTCAACGGCCGCTCCAACAACCCGCAGATGATCGAGGTCGCCTGGTACCGGGAGATGGCCGCCCCCTGGATCGACCCGGCCTCGCCCCGCGCGGAAGGCCTCGAGGGGCGCCTGTGCCTGCGCCTCGGCGGCGGCCACGTCTACGGCCCCCTCGGCAAGCGGCCGGCCATCGCCCACCTCGACGGCCGCGGCGTGACCTGGCAGGGCCGCCTCGCCCTCGCTTTCTGGCGCGCCCGCCGCGCCCGTCCCGCCAGGGCGGGGTGAAGGCCGCGCGGCGCCGTGGCTCGCCGGGAGGTGGACGGCGGGGCCGGCTGCGTGTTGCGCGGGGGGAAGGGCCATGCTATCGCCTCCCGCGCGGCGGCCGGGCCGGCCCGGCTGCGCCCCCCGTCATGTCCAGACCGCATCGGGCGCCGGCCCAGCCGACGTCGCCCAGCCGTGGGAAAGCTCAGGTGGCCGAAACGCATTCGAGAAACGCCGGTGTCGCAGAGCGCTACGCCTCCGCGCTCTTCGACCTCGCGATGGAGGACGACGCGGTGGACGCCGTCGCCGCCGACATGGAGACGGTGGGTGTCCTCCTGTCGGAGAGCGAGGATTTCGTCCGCCTCGTCCGCAGCCCCGTGTTCGGCGCCGAGGAGCAGGTCCGCGCGATCGACGCCGTCTTCGGCGCGGCTGGCATCGGCGTCCTCGTCAACAAGTTCGTGAAGGTGGTGGCGCGGAACCGCCGCCTCTTCGCCCTTCCGGACATCGTCGGCGCGTTCGCCCGGCTCGTCGCCGCCCACCGGGGCGAGGTGATGGCCGAGGTGACGAGCGCCGAGCCCCCGTCCGAGACCCATGCGGCGGCGCTCGCCGCCGTCCTGTCCGAGAAGAGCGGCAAGACCGTCAAGCTCGACACCCGGGTGGACCCCGAATTGATCGGCGGCCTCGTGGTGCGGCTCGGCTCCCGCATGATCGACACGTCCCTGCGCACCAAGCTCAACGGTCTTCGGACCGCAATGAAAGAGGCCGGATGATGGATATTCGCGCCGCGGAGATTTCCGCAATCCTGAAGGACCAGATCCGCAACTTCGGCGAGGAGGTCGAGGTCGCGGAGGTCGGCCAGGTGCTGTCGATCGGCGACGGCATCGCGCGGGTCTACGGCCTCGACAACTGCCAGGCGGGCGAGCTCGTGGAGTTCGCCAACGGCGTGCGCGGCATGGCGCTCAACCTCGAGGTCGACAACGTCGGCGTCGTGGTCTTCGGCGACGACCGGGAGATCAAGGAAGGCGACGTCGTCAAGCGCACGGGCGCCATCGTCGACGCGCCCGTGGGCAAGGGTCTCCTCGGCCGCGTGGTGGACGCCCTCGCGTCGACGTGAAGGCCCCCGGCATCATCCCGCGCAAGTCGGTGCACGAGCCCATGTCCACGGGCATCAAGGCGATCGACGCGCTGATCCCGATCGGCCGCGGCCAGCGCGAGCTCATCATCGGCGACCGGCAGACCGGCAAGACCGCGATCGTGCTGGATACGTTCCTCAACCAGAAGCCGCTCAACCAGGGCGACGACGAGAGCGTCAAGCTCTACTGCGTCTACGTCGCCGTCGGCCAGAAGCGCTCAACCGTCGCCCAGTTCGTGAAGGTGCTGGAGGAGTCGGGCGCACTCGAGTACTCTGTCGTGATCGCCGCCACCGCGTCGGATCCGGCACCGATGCAGTTCCTCGCGCCCTTCACCGGGTGCGCTATCGGCGAGTATTTCCGCGACAACGGCA
>CAZJNX010000260.1:0-242 GCA_964547415.1 uncultured Hyphomicrobiales bacterium | reverse complement strand
TAAGCAGGCCGTCGCCTACCGGCAGATGTCGCTTCTCCTGCGCCGCCCGCCCGGCCGCGAGGCCTACCCGGGCGACGTGTTCTACCTGCACTCGCGCCTCCTCGAGCGGGCTGCGAAGCTCAACGACGACCACGGCTCGGGCTCGCTCACGGCGCTGCCGATCATCGAGACGCAGGCGGGCGACGTGTCGGCGTACATCCCGACCAACGTCATCTCGATCACCGACGGCCAGATCTTCCTCG
>CAZJNX010000259.1:0-5996 GCA_964547415.1 uncultured Hyphomicrobiales bacterium | reverse complement strand
AAGGGCACCACGCTGACCAAGGAGATGTTCCTCAACCATCTCTACGGCGGCATGGACGAGCCGGAGCTGAAGATCATCGACGTGTTCATCTGCAAGCTCCGCAAGAAGCTGTCGAACGCCACCGGCGGCAAGAACTACATCGAGACGGTATGGGGCCGCGGCTACGTGCTGCGCGACGAGGAGCCCCAGGACCGGCGCGAGAGCGCCTGACCCGGTGCCGCCGCTCGCCCGCCTGAAGCGCCGCGCCGGCCGCGGGCGGCCGGCCGCCTCACGCCCGGAAGACGACGGCCCCCTCCGCCGCCTCGACGGCGAGGCGGCGTCCGAGGCGGGCGGCGAGGAGGCGCGACAGGATCGCGTGGGCCGCCCGCGGATCCGCCGCCTCTCCCGCCGGAAGCCCCTCCCCGACGACCCGCGCCTCGTCCGACAGGCGGGCGGTCTCCCCCCGCGCGGCGACGGCGAAGGCCGCCCCCTCCCCCGTCACCTCGAGGACGCCGCCGCGGGGGATCGCCCCGGCCGCCACCGCGACCAGGTTGACGAGGAGCTTCGCCTCGTCCCGCCCGAGCGGACCGGCCGCGAGGCGGAAGTCGAGCCGCGCGCGCCCGCCCTCCAGGAAGCCCGCGAGGAGCCGTTCGACCTCGACCGCCTCGACCGCCTGTGCGCCGCCGTACGCGCCGAATGCGAGGCGGGCGAAGGCGAGCCGCCGCGCCGCGAGGTCCGCGCTCCGCACGACGAGGTCGAGCGCCTCGCGATCGACCTCGTCGCCATCGTCGACGGCGAGTTCGAGCCCGTTGAGGACCGCCCCCACCGCCCCGGACAGGTCGTGGCACAGGCGGCTCGAGACGAGGCTCGCAAGGGCGAGCGCATCCGGGGTGTCTTCCGGCTCCGGCGTCGACACGGCTGATCCTCCCTTCGATCCCGAGCCGCCGGTGTGGCACGGCCGCCCGCGGCCGGGAACCCTCCGCCCGCCAGGACCGTGGCGATCCCGGGGGATTTTCGGGATCGGCGGCATCCTCACGCGCCCGTTAATCGTGCGGCAAGGCAGCGGACGCGATGTTTCCCCGCAGGCCGGCGGCGGCGCGTCCGGCGCGCCGTCCCGCCATCGACCCCGGAGGACACGCCATGGACGCCAAGCGACCGCCCGCGCCCGGCCGGCGGGGCCGCCGCCTCGCAGCCGCCCTCGCCCTTGCCCTGTTCGGCTTCCCGGCCGCAGGCGCGCTCGCCGCCTCGCCCGCCCCCGGCTCGACGGCACAGCCCGTGCCGCCCGTGGCGCCGGCCACGCCCGAGAGCTACTCCACGCGGGAGATCGTGGAGGCCGGCCACGGCTTCTTCGGGCAGATCTCGGGCAGCCTCGCCTCGGTGATCGAGCGCACCTTCGCCCGCTACGGCGAGCCCGTCGGCTACATCCTCGGGGAGGAGGCCGGCGGGGCCTTCTTCGGGGGCCTGCGGTACGGCGAGGGCACACTCTACACCCGCGCCTTCGGCTCCCACCGCGTCTACTGGCAGGGCCCGTCCGTCGGCTGGGACTTCGGCGGCGACGGCGCGCGGGTGATGATGCTCATCTACCAGATGCCGGACCTTCAGACCCTCTACCAGCGCTTCACGGGGGTGAACGGCTCGGCCTACCTGGTCGGCGGGGTCGGCATGACGGTTCTCGCCGCCGACACCACCTACATCGTGCCCGTGCGCGCGGGGGTGGGCGCGCGGATCGGCCTCAACCTCGGCTACCTGAAGTTCACGCCGCGGCCCACCTGGAACCCGTTCTGACGGGGAGCGGCGCGCCCGAGGCTGGCAGGGCTCCCCCCTTCCGGCTATGACGCGGCGGTGGCCGCCCCCGCCGTCGTGGCGGCGGCGCCCCGCGCTGCCGGAGAAGGTCCATGGAGCTGACGCCCGACCTCTTGGTCCTCCTCGCGCTCGCGGCCCTCGCCGTCCTCGGCCTCGGGTTCGCGCTCCATTTCCGCCGGCAGGCCATGCTCGCCCGCGGGGGCGGCCTTCCCATGCCCGTGGCGCTGGCCGAGCGGGAGGCGGAGCGGGACGTCCTGAGGGCCCGGCACGCCGTCGAGATCCGCGAGCTCGAGCAGCGCCTCGACCGGGCGCGGACCGAGGCGCGGGAGGCCCGCCTCGCCGCCGCCCGCGCGGCCGCTCCCGCCGGCGACGACCTCGACGAGATCCGCCGGCGCGAGCGCGAGGCCCACGAGACCCTTTCCCGCCAGGCCTACGAGCTCGACGAGACGAAGGACCGCCTCAGGACGCTCGAGCGCCAGTTGGCGGAGGCGCGGACCGGGCGGGAGGAGGCGGATGCCCTCCTCGCCGAGCGCACCGAGCGCCTCGCGGACGCCGAGCGACGCCTTCTCGACAAGGATCGGGAGCTGTTCGAGGCGATCGGCCGGATCGAGCGCCTGGAGGACGAGGCGGAGGCCGCCACCGACACCGCCCTCGCCGGGGCGCTCGCCCGCGCGGAGGCCGCCGAGGCCGAGGCCACCCGCCTGAAGGCGGAGGTGGACCGCCTCGCCGCGGGCGCCGACGCCACCCTCGCCGCCCGTGCCGAGGCGGCGGAGGCCGAGGTCCGCCGCCTGTCGCACGAGGTCGAGACGCTGCGCGCGGGGGGCGACACGTCCGCCCTCGCCGAGGCCGCCGAGGCCGAGGCCGCCCGCCTGAAGGCGGAGGTGGACCGCCTCGCCGCGGGCGCCGACGCCACCCTCGCCGCCCGTGCCGAGGCGGCGGAGGCCGAGGTCCGCCGCCTGTCGCACGAGGTCGAGACGCTGCGCGCGGGGGGCGACACGTCCGCCCTCGCCGAGGCCGCCGAGGCCGAGGCCGCCCGCCTGAAGGCGGAGGTGGACCGCCTCGCCGCGGGCGCCGACGCCACGCTCGCCGCCCGTGCCGAGGCGGCGGAGGCCGAAGCGGCCCGCCTGAGGTCTGCCGCCGCCGCCGACGCCGGGGCTTTCAGGGCCCGCGCCGTGTCCGCCGAGGCGGAGGTCAAGCGGCTGTCGGAGGCGATGGCGGCCCTGTCCTTCTCCGCCCCGGCGGTCGCGCTCGCCGACGCGGAGGCCCGCGCCGCCGCCGCCGAACGGGAGGTCGCCCGCGTGCGCGAGACGCTGCAGGCCGCCCCGCCGGCCGGGGCGCTGCAGGCCGCCGAGGCGCGGGCGTCCGCCGCCGAGGCGGAGGCCCGCCGTCTCGCCGAGGCGCTGGAGGCGGCCCGTGCCGGCGGCGGCGGGGAGGATCAGCCGGCCCGGCTGATGGAGGCGGAGCGGCGGGTTGAGCGGCTGCAGCGCAAGCTGGACGCCGCCCGCGGCCGGGCGGAGGAGGCGGAGTCGGACCTCGAACGGGTGCGCGGGAACCTTGCCGCCGCCGAGCGCAAGCGCCTCGAGGAAGTGTCGGCCCTCGAGGAGCGGCTCGCGGCAGCCCGCCGCCGGCTCGCCGAGCTCGACGAGGAGCGCGAGCGGGTGGCCGACGACGCGGAGGCCGCCGAGCGGCGCGAGTCGGCGCGGGTCGAGGCGCTCGAGCGACGCCTGCAGGAGGCCGAGCGTGCCCTTGCCGATGCCGACCGCCGCCTCGCCGGCACGGCTGCCGAGATCGAGCGGCACCAGGCGGCCGTCGCACGGGCCGAGGCCCGGGCGCACGCGCTCGAGGAGGCCCTCGCGGCGAGCCGCGAGGCCACCGAGGCGGCCGCGGCGGCCGGCACGGCGGTCGAGGACGCGGCCCGCGAGCGCGACCGCATCGCGGCGGACGCCGAGGCCGAGCGGGCGCGCCTCGCGGCCGAGGTGGAGCGCCTTTCCGGCGCCGCGGCGGCGGCCGAGGCGGAACGGTCGCGCCTCGCCGCCGAGGTCGAGCGCCTGTCGGCGGCCGGCACGGCGGTCGAAGACGCGGCCCGCGAGCGGGACCGCATCGCGGCGGAGGCAGAGGCCGAGCGGGCGCGCCTCGCCGCCGAGGTGGAGCGCCTTTCCGGCGCCGCGGCGGCGGCCGAGGCGGAACGGTCGCGCCTCGCCGCCGAGGTCGAGCGCCTGTCGGCGGCCGGCACGGCGGTCGAAGACGCGGCCCGCGAGCGGGACCGCATCGCGGCGGAGGCAGAGGCCGAGCGGGCGCGCCTCGCCGCCGAGGTGGAGCGCCTTTCCGGCGCCGCGGCGGCGGCCGAGGCGGAACGGTCGCGCCTCGCCGCCGAGGTCGAGCGCCTGTCGGCGGCCGGCACGGCGGTCGAAGACGCGGCCCGCGAGCGGGACCGCATCGCGGCGGAGGCAGAGGCCGAGCGGGCGCGCCTCGCCGCCGAGGTGGAGCGCCTTTCCGGCGCCGCGGCGGCGGCCGAGGCGGAACGGTCGCGCCTCGCCGCCGAGGTGGAGCGCCTTGCCGCGGCGGCCGAGGCCTCGGAGCGTGCGCTCGCAGAGGCGCGGGAGCGGGCGGATGCCGCCGCCGCCGGCCGCGCCGCCCTGCGTGCCGGCCCCGCCGGAGAGGCGCCGGCCCCGTCCGACGGCGCGATCCCGGCCGCTGGCCTCGCCGACGCGGTGGCCGCCCTCGGGCCGGCCGTTTCGGGCGTTCCGGACGCGGAGGCCGTGCGAGAGCGGATCGGCGGGCTCGCCCACGCTGTGCGGGGCCTCGAGGCGGCCCTCGCCGACGCCCGGGCCCAGGCCGCCCGCCCGCGGCCGGAGGCCGGCCCCGCCCAGCGGCCCGCGCCCGCTGCCAACGAGAACGACACGGCCGCTGCCGCCGCCTTCGCCGACGAGCGCGCCCGCCTCCTCCACGAGATCGAGCGGCTGCGGGCGGACAACGCGCGCCTGGCCAGCGCGGCCTCTCCCGGCGCCTCGTCGGAGGAGTTCCGCGCCCTGCGCCAGGCGTTGAAGGACGTGGGCGCCCTCCTGGCGGCCGAGGCGGCGACCGCCGACCCGGCCCTCGGCGCCACCGTGGCGCGCACGATCCGCACGGACGAGGCCGAGGCTGCGGGCGGGGCGGAAGGCGTGCTCGGCGCGCCGGACCCGGGCGCGGACAGCCTGGCCGACCGCATTCGCCACCGCCTCGCCGCCCGCGACGGCGGCTGACGGCTGCCGGCGGGTCCGGCCGCGCGCCCTGCCCCGCCCCTCGGCCCCCGCCGCAAGACGTCAGGGACGCGGCGATCCCTCTCGCAGGCCGCGTCCCGCCGCCCCGAGCGGGGTCGGCGCCGGGAGCGCCTTCGGGCAGCGGCCGCCCCCACCGACGGCGACGGCGCGCGGAGCGGGCCGTCGCGGACGGTAGACGCCCGCGGGCGACCGCGCCGCCCGTCGGGCATCGCCTCGCCGGCATCCGCCGGCCCGGTGACGGCGGCCCCCGGCCCCGGCCGCGCGCCTTGTTCCTCAGCCGCCGCCGCAAGACGTCGAGGACGCGGCGATCCCTCTCACGGGCAGCCGCCTTGCCGCCCCGGGCGGGCGTCGGCGCCGCGCGCGCCTTCAGGCAGCGGCGCCCCCACCGACGGTGACGGCGCGCGGAGCGGGCCGTTCGCGGACGGGACAGGCCCCCGACGACCTCGCCGCCCGTCGGGTTATCGCCTCCCCGGCATCCGCCGGCCCGGTGACGGCGGCCCCGGCCCCGGCCGCACGCCTTGCTCCTCAGCCGCCGCCGCAAGACGTCGAGGACGCCGCGATCCCTCTCACGGGCAGCCGCCTTGCCGCCCCGGGCGGGCGTCGGCGCCGCGCGCGCCTTCGGGCAGCGGCCGCCCCCACCGACGGCGACGGCGCGCGGAGCGGGCCGTCGCGGACGGTAGACGCCCGCGGGCGACCGCGCCGCCCGTCGGGCATCGCCTCGCCGGCATCCGCCGGCCCGGTGACGGCGGCCCCCGGCCCCGGCCGCGCGCCTTGTTCCTCAGCCGCCGCCGCAAGACGTCGAGGACGCGGCGATCCCTCTCACGGGCAGCCGCCTTGCCGCCCCGGGCGGGCGTCGGCGCCGCGCGCGCCTTCAGGCAGCGGCCGCCCCCACCGACGGCGACGGCGCGCAGAGCGGGCCGTTCGCGGACGGTAGAGGCCCCCGACGACCGCGCC
>CAZJNX010000258.1:0-6021 GCA_964547415.1 uncultured Hyphomicrobiales bacterium | reverse complement strand
GTGGATCTGCCGACGCGTGGACGCGGCGACCGCGACCACGGGCATCGTCGGCACGCCCGCGCGCCGGTAGTCCTCCTCCTTCAGGAGCGCGAGCGCCCAGAAATGCGGCGGCGTCCACATGAAGATCACGAGGAAGAGGACGAGCGGCTCGAGCGCGATCCCGCCGGTCACCGCCGCCCAGCCGATCACCGGCGGCAGGGCGCCCGCGGCCCCGCCGATCACGATGTTCTGGGCGGTCCGCCGCTTCAGCCACATGGAGTAGACGACGGCGTAGAAGGCGATCGTGGCCGCGAGCAGCCCCGCCGCCAGCCAGTTGACCGCCACGCCGAGCACGAGGACCGATCCGCCCGACAGGATGATCCCGAACCCGAGCGCCACGTCGCGATCGACCCGGCCCGCCGGGATCGGGCGCCCGCTCGTGCGGCGCATCTTCGCGTCGATGTCGGCGTCGTACCACATGTTGAGGACGCCCGACGCCCCGGCCCCGACCGCGATCGCGACGAGGGCGACCGCCGCCAGCACCGGATGCAGGCCGCCCGGCGCGAGCAGCATCCCGACGAAGGCGGTGAAGATGACGAGGCTCATCACCCGCACCTTCATGAGGTCGACGAAGTCGCGGACGGTCGGGGCGGACGTCGCCCCGGTCCGGGTGGCCCCTTCGGCGTGATCGGCGAGGCCGGTGACGGCGTTCATGCCTTCCTCTTCGGTCGTCGCGGGCCTCGGCGGTGGCCCGGCCCGGCCGGGAGCCGTCCCGGACAGGCGTGGTGTGGTCGGCGGGATGCCCCGCCCTGCGCGGGCGGCCGGCCGAAAGGGCCGGCCGCGGTCCTTCGTCCGGCCCGGCCCCTAGCGGATGCGGGGCAGGGTCTCGAACTGGTGGAACGGCGGCGGCGAGGACAGGGTCCACTCGAGGGTGGTCGCCCCGACGCCCCACGGGTTGTCGCCGACGACGCGCTTGCGCGCGAACGCCTCGTAGATCCCGTAGAAGAACACCAGCACCGCGAGCGCCGACAGATACGAGCCCATGGACGAAATGTAGTTCCAGCCCGCGAACGCATCCGGGTAATCGGCGTAGCGGCGTGGCATCCCCGACAGCCCCAGGAAGTGCTGTGGGAAGAAGATGAGGTTGACGCCGATGAAGGTCATCCAGAAATGGATCTTGCCGATCACCTCGTTGTACATGTAACCGCTCATCTTCGGGAACCAGTAGTACCAGGCCGCGAAGATAGCGAACACGGCGCCCATCGACAGGACGTAGTGGAAGTGGGCGACCACGTAGTAAGTATCGTGCAGCACACGGTCGAGACCGGCGTTCGCAAGCTGCACGCCAGTGACCCCGCCGACGGTGAACAGGAAGATAAAGCCGATCGCCCACAACATCGGCGTCTTGAACTCGATCGACCCGCCCCACATGGTCGCGATCCACGAGAACACCTTGATGCCCGTCGGAACCGCGATCACCAGTGTGGCGAACACGAAGTAGGCCTGCGTCGAGGCGCTGAGGCCGACCGTGTACATGTGGTGCGCCCACACGATGAAGCCGATCACCCCGATCGCCACCATGGCATAGGCCATGCCGAGGTAGCCGAACACCGGCTTCTTGGAGAAGGTCGCCACGATGTGGCTAATGATGCCGAACGCCGGCAGGATGAGGATGTACACCTCCGGATGCCCGAAGAACCAGAACAGGTGCTGGTACAGGACCGGGTCACCGCCGCCCGCGGGATCGAAGAAGGTGGTCCCGAAGTTGCGGTCGGTGAGCAGCATGGTGATGGCGCCCGCCAGCACCGGCAGCGAAAGGAGGAGCAGGAAGGAGGTGACGAGCACCGCCCAGGCGAACAGCGGCATCTTGTGCAGCGTCATGCCCGGGGCGCGCATGTTGAGGATCGTGGTGATGAAGTTGATGGCGCCGAGAATCGACGACGCGCCGGCGAGGTGGAGTGCGAGGATCGCGAAGTCCATCGCCGGTCCGGGATTGCCCGAGGTCGACAGCGGCGGATAGGCCGTCCAGCCGCCGCCGAAGCCGGTCGACCCGGGCGTGCCGGGCACGAACAGCGACATGACGATCAGCACGAACGAGGCGACCAGCAGCCAGAACGAGATGTTGTTCATGCGCGGGAACGCCATGTCGGGCGCGCCGATCATGATGGGTACGAAGTAGTTGCCGAACCCGCCGATCAGCGCCGGCATGACCATCCAGAAGATCATGATCAGGCCGTGGGCCGTCGTGAAGACGTTGTACATCTCCGGGTTCTGGAAGATCTGCAGGCCCGGCTCCTGCAGCTCCATGCGCATCGCCACGGACAAGGCGCCGCCGATCACGCCCGCGGTGAGCGCGAAGATCAGGTAGAGGATCCCGATGTCCTTGTGGTTGGTCGAGAACAGCCACCTGCGCCAGCCGTGCGGATGGTCCGCCTCGTGCCCGACTGCCGTATATGCCATCGAATGGTCTCCGTCGTTCGGATCGTGTCGGCGGGCACGCGGCCCGCGCCGACGCCGCGCCCCGTCAGCGCGCGTCGGCCGTCTGCCTCGCCCCGTCGGCCGCGGCGACCGGCGTCGCGCCGTCGCCGTCCGAGCCGCCGTTCCCCTGCCACTTCAGGAGCATCTCGTTGGCCGCGTCGACGTCCTCGTTCGCGGCCTTCACCCATGCCTCCCAGCGCTCCTTCTCGAGCGCCACGACCGAGATGGGCATGAAGGCGTGCTGGCTGCCGCACAGCTCCGAGCACTGCCCGAAATAGACCCCCGGCTTCTCCACGCGGAACCAGGTCTCGTTGAGGCGGCCGGGGATCGCGTCCGTCTTCACCCCGAAGGCGGGCATGGCGAAAGCGTGGTTCACGTCGCCGGCCGTCACCTGCAGGCGCACGTTCTCGCCCACGGGCACCACCATCTGGTAGTCGACCGCGAGCAGCCGCGGCGCCTGGGCCGGCGTGAGGCCCCACGTCTCCCGGTGCTCGGCGAGGGCGTCGTCCGTCAGCATGTAGGACGCGTAGGAGATGTTCTCCATGCCCTCGTTCGGGTAGTCGTAGCTCCAGTACCACTGGTAACCCGTCGCCTTGACCGTGATGTCGGACGGCGGGATCGTCGTCTCGTAGAACAGGAGGCGGAAGGACGGTATCGCGATCGCCACCAGGATCAGCACCGGGACGGCGGTCCAGACCACCTCGAGGACGGTGTTGTGGCTCGTCTTGGAGGGGACCGGGTTGGCGCGGCGGTTGTAGCGCACGATGCACCACACGAGCAGCGCCAGCACGAACAGCACGATCGCGGTGATGATCGCGAGGGTGTACTGCTCGAACCAGATGACCCGCGCCATCACGTCCGTCGCCGCCGGCTGCAGCGTCATTTCCCAGGGCTGGGGCTGCGCGGCGAGCGCGGCGCCCCCGCCCGCGAGCGTCAGCGCCACGGGAGCGAACGCGCGGGCGGCTGCCTTTCGGATTCCCTCGAGCGATCTCGGTTCGGTCATGTCCCAGTCTCTTGCCTCGGCAGGGGCCTCGCGGCGGACGCCGTCGCGCAGCCTGTTAGCAGACGCCGGCGCAGGGCGCCAAGCGGCGGCGGGCGACGGCGAGCCCGGCGAGTCGCGGCCTGTATGCCCGCTCGCCTCCGGGCGTACCAGATGAAATGTTGACACCCCCCCGCCCCGCACAGGCCTGCCCGCCCTGCCTTGCGCGGAGCTTGGCCGTCGCCCGCCGCGCGGCCGTTGAGAAAGCGCAAGGGCCCGCCGCGGCGTTGCGCCGCTCCGGCCGGTCTTCTAACACTCGCGGACGAGCTGGCCGCGCGGCCCGCCCGCCGCGCCGACGAGTTTCCAGGGAGAACGCCCCGACGATGGCCAAACGCACGATCGCGGTCGGCTGCCTCGCCGCCCTCCTCGCAGGCCTCGCCACCGGGGCCGCCGCCCAGGGCCAGCTGCGCGAGACCCACGGGGACTGGCAGATGCGCTGCGAGCAGCCCCCGGGCGCCCCGTCCGAGCAGTGCGCCCTCGTCCAGAACGTGACGGCGGAGGACCGGGAGAACGTGGGCCTCACCGTCATCTTCCTGAAGACGGCCGACGGGCAGGTGAACCTCCTGCGCGTCCTCGCGCCCCTCGGCGTCCTCCTGCCGTCCGGCCTCGGCCTGGTGATCGACGAGGAGGACGTGGGCCGCGCGGGCTTCGTGCGCTGCCTGCCGAACGGCTGCATCGCCGAGGTGGTGCTCGAGGAGGACCTGGTGCAGCGCTTCCGCGGCGGGTCCATCGCGACCTTCATCATCTTTCAGACGCCCGAGGAGGGGATCGGCATCCCGATCTCCCTCGACGGCTTTTCCGGGGGCTTCGACGCCCTCCCCTGACCCGCCCGCCGGGGCGGCCCGCGCGAGGAGCGACGCCCATGACCCGGATCGACAGCGCCGAGGCCCTGCGCGCCCTTTACGGCGAGCCGACGCCGCTCGCCGTCAGGAAGGAGATCGACCGGCTGGACGACCATTGCCGGCGCTTCATCGCCCTTTCCCCCTTCGTCCTGATGGCGAGCGCGGGGCGCGACGGCCTGGCGGACGTGTCGCCCAAGGGGGATGCGCCCGGCTTCGTGGCGGTGCTGGACGACCATCGCCTCGCCATCCCGGACCGGCGCGGCAACAGGCGGATCGATTCCCTCCTCAACCTCGTCGAGCGGCCGGGCATCGGCCTCCTGTTCATGATCCCGGGCGTCGACGAGACGCTGCGGGTCAACGGCACGGCCGAGATCCACGACGACCCGGCGCTGTCCGCCCGCTTTTCCGCCCGCGGCCAGCCCGCGCTGACGGCGATCGTCGTCACCGTCCGCGAGGCGTTCATCCATTGCGGCAAGGCGCTCATGCGATCGGACCTGTGGGGCGAAGCGCACCGGGTGGAGCGCGGGGCCCTTCCCACCATCGGCGAGATGCTGCGCGACCAGACGCGGTCGCAGGACTACCCCACCGCCCAGGCCGAGATCGAGGCCCGCTACCGCGAGAGCCTTTGAGGCGCGCGGTCCCGCGCGCTTGGCGCCCTGCCGGATGGTCCCATATCGTGGACGAACGGCTCCCGCCGAAACCGCCCGAGGAGAGCGCCATGACCGAGATCGAGACCGACCTTCTGGCCGCCGCGGGCCTCCCCGAGGAGGCGGCACGCCGCGTGCTCGGCGAGGCGCTCGACGGGGCGGACGACGGCGAACTCTTCGTCGAGTACGTCCAGACCGAGGGGCTCGTGTTCGACAACGGCCGCCTCAAGACCGCGAGCTTCGACACCTCGCAAGGGTTCGGCCTGCGTGCGGTCGCGGGCGAGGCGGCGGGCTACGCCCACGCCAGCGAGGTTTCCGAGGCGGCGTTGAAGCGCGCGGCCGACGTGGTGGGCGCCGTCAAGCGCGGGCACGCCGGCATCCATCGGGACGCGCCGCCCCCCGGCACCAACCGCCGCCTCTACGGCGACGTCAACCCGCTCGGCGCCCCGACCTTCGCCGAGAAGGTGAAGCTCCTCGAGGAGATCGACGCCCACGCCCGCGCCGCCGACCCGCGCGTGCGCCAGGTGACGGTCTCCCTCACCGGCTCCTGGCAGGTGGTGAACATCCTGCGCGCGGACGGCTACCGGGCGAAGGACATCCGCCCCCTCGTGCGGCTCAACGTCCAGGTGGTGGCGGGCGAGGGCGACCGGCAGGAGACGGGCAGCTACGGCACCGGCGGGCGCGAGGGCTTCGGCCGCTTCGTGGAGCCCGCGTGCTGGCGGCACGTGGTGTCGGAGGCGCTGCGCCAGGCGCTCGTGAACCTCGAGGCCGTGCCCGCGCCCGCGGGCACGTTCGACGTCCTGCTCGGCCCGGGCTGGCCGGGCATCCTCCTCCACGAGGCGGTCGGCCACGGCCTCGAGGGCGACTTCAACCGCCGCAAGACGAGCGCCTTCGCCGGGCTCATGGGCGAGAAGGTCGCCGCTCCCGAGGTGACGGTCGTCGACGACGGGACGATCGCGGACCGCCGCGGCTCGATCACCGTCGACGACGAGGGCACGCCCACGTCCGAGACCGTCCTCATCGAGGAGGGCCGGCT
>CAZJNX010000257.1:0-6042 GCA_964547415.1 uncultured Hyphomicrobiales bacterium | reverse complement strand
TGGCGCTGTTCGCCGCGGGTGCGGACGCCTTCGCCGAGGCCCTCGCCACCGACCCGGACCGCCTCGTCCCCCAGCCGCCGGGCAGCAACGCCAACACCTACCCGACACCCGCAGAGGTGCGCGCCTTCCGCGCCGCCGGCCACCGGTTCTGACCGGCCCCTCGACCGCCCGCCGCCGCCGCGCCATCAACGCTCGCGCGCGCGGTAAGAGGGCCGCCCCATGATCGACCACGTCTCCATCGCCGTCTCGGACCTCGGAAAGGCCGCCCGCTTCCACGAGCGCGGCCTCGAGCCGCTCGGCCTCGTGCGGATGGCGGAGCGGCCCGCGCGGGTCGGCTTCGGCCACAAGTATCCGGAGTTCTGGCTCGAGGCCCGCCCCCGGATGGCGCCGGCCGCGGACGGGACGGGCGCCCACGTCGCCCTGCGCGCGCCCTCGCGTGCCGCCGTCGATGCCTTCCACGCCAGCGCCCTCGCCCTCGGCGCCCGCTGCGACGGCTCCCCCGGCGAGCGGCCGGTGACGGTCACCACCTGCTACGCCGCCTTCATCCGCGACGCCGACGGCAACCGCATCGAGGCCGTCGCCTTCCCCCGCGAGGACGGCGCGCCCGCCCCATGAACCCGCGGCGCGTCCCGGGCGTCGGACGGGCCCGCGGCTGCCGTACCGGACCGGTTGCACCGAACCGCGGAACCGGTCCGGCGGGGCGTGCGGGTCGCCGGCGGACGCCGGCGGGGAACGGTCGTGGCCGAAACGCCGCGGGCACACCTCGCCCGGGCGGGGGGCAATCCCGGTGCACCGGCACGGGCGGTCCGTCGGCTTCGTCGGCTCAAGACCGGTGAGCGGCACCGCTCCCGAGCGAGGCCCGGCCCCGACGCCCCCTGTCTGTCGGCGAGGTGGCAGCTCGGGCGTTGCGAAGGGGAGCCCGTCCCCCCGAGGGTCCTCAGCCCGTCAGGGAGCAAGGGTCTCCCCTCCCCGTCGCCCTCGACCGCAAGAGTTGCGCGGACCTGCCGATCCCGCACGACATGGACAGGCCCCTCCACCCAGGCCACGCACCGGCATCGGCTGCGACCTCTTGCGCCGTCCTCGATCTCCACGGCCTGCCGAGCGGCGTCACGTCCCACGCGCGGAACGACCTGGACGCGATCGCCGCCCGGGTCGCGTTGCTCGAGCCGGACGGCCTCGTCGTGTTCGCGGGGACCAGCGGCTGCGACTGTCCCCCGATCGCCGCCCTCGCCGAGCGCGGCCCCGCCGTCCCGCGGACCGATCCGCGCCAGGCGCGCGCGTTCGCCACGGCCACCGGCGTCCTCGCCAGGACCGACCGCGTCGATGCCCGGGTGCTTGCGCGGATGGGCCTGGTGCTCGACCTTCCGCTCGCCATCCCGGGCAGCCCGGCCCGCAGCCGGCTGTCCGATGTCCGATGTCCAATGTCCGATGTCCTCAGGCGACGCAGGCAGCCGGTCGAGATCCGCAAGGCCGGGAAGACCCGCCGCCACGACGTCGGGCAGGACGGGATCGCCCGGCGGACCGAGGCGACGACTGGCCTCCTCGCTCGCCAGATTGCCGAGCTGAACCGCGCCATCGCCCGGCCCATCGAGGAAGACCGAACGCCCGCCACGCAGGCCCGCCGGTTGGGCGCCGTGCCAGGCATCGGCCCGACGGTCGTCACGACGCTTCCCGGCGAGTTGCCCGAGCTCGGCACCCTCGACCGCCAGCCCATCGCCTCTCTCGCCGGCCTCGCGCCCCACGCTCGCGAGAGCGGCCCGTGGCGAGGCGCCCGACGCATCCGGGAGGACGACGGAAGGTCCGCGCGGCGCCCACCATCGCCGTCGCCCGCCAGCGCCCCGTCATCCGCAACGCCCTGCCGCGAAACGGCACGCCCTTCGAGCCTGACCAACCACACGGTCGACCCCTGCCACGACGGGGCCGGCGGTCGCGGAGCGTGCCGGGCGCTCGGCCGGCCCTATCCACTCCGGCGCGCGCCGCGCCCGCGCCCGCGCCGGTCAGCGGCCAGACAGGCGCCGCCGGGCGTAAAGGACGAAGACGACGACGCAGGTCACCGCCAGGCCGTACCAGTTGAGCGCGTACTGGAGATGGTTGTTGGGGAAGGAGATGCGGGTCTCGCCCGCCTGGGGGACGCCGCCGGCCGGGGTCATGGAGGCGGCCGCGTCGACGAGGTAGGGCGCCGTTCGCCCGGGCGGCAGATCGAGCGCGTCCGCCATCGCCGCGATGTCGCGAGCGAACCAGACGTTGTCCTCGAGGTTCGGCTCGGGCGTCACGAAGTTCGGCGTCTCGTTCTCCCGCACGAGCCCCGTTACCGTCACCACGCCCTCGGGGACGCCGGCATCGGCCGGCCGGTCCGCCGGCGCCTTGAGCGCGTCGGGCACGAAACCCCGGTTCACGAGCACGAACCAGCCGTCGGTCGTCCGGAGTGGCGAGACGAGGAAGTAGCCCGGGCCGCCGAGCGGGCCCTGCGGGCGGGTGAGCGCGATGTAGACGTGGAGCTCGCTGTCCCGGAAGGTGCCCGTCAGCGAGACCGGGCGGAACTGCCAGTCGTCGATGGCGAACCTGTCCCATGCGGCCGGCGGGGGGGCGGGCACGGGATCGGACCCGACCCGCTCGGCCACCCGCGCGATCAGATCCTCCTTCCAGGCGAGGCGCTGCACCTGCCAGGTGCCGAGCGACACGAGGATGGCGAGCGCGACGGCCACCAGGATCCCGGGCAGGACGAGGCTGGCGAGGCCGCCGCGCCGGCCCCGGGGGGCGGCCGGGACGCCCGGCTCGCGGTCGGCGGGGGCGGCGGGCTCGCTCAACCGCCCGTGTCCTCGGCGCGCACGCCCTCGGCCGCCTTGTGGCGGTACTGCATGGCGATCAGCCAGCCCTTCAGCGGGCGCACCGTCGCGATCGTGACGAGCACCACGACTGGAGGCCACACGATCGCATGGACCCACCAGGCGGGCGTGACGGCGAACTCCAGCCAGAGGGCGCCGCCCACCGTGACGAGGCCGGCGAAGAACACGGCGAAGGCCGCTGGTCCGTCGCCCGCGTCCACGAAGCCGTAGTCGAGGCCACACGCCTCGCAGCGATCGCGCACGGTGAGGAGGCCCGCGAAGAGATGGCCGCGGCCGCACCGCGGGCAGCGGCCGCGAAGCCCGGCGAGACCGGGCGAGACACCGGCCCTGCCGGCCCCAGACTGGTCGAAGGACATCGACGCTCCCGTTGATCCGCACTCCGTCTGCAGAACTTCGTGCCGGGCAGCGCCCGCGTCAACCGGCAAGGGCGGCGAACGGCCCCCGGCGAAGGCCGCCCGGCCCGCGACCGATGGGCCGGCCCGCCGGTCTCCCCCGTGCCGCCACGGGCGAAGCGGCCCCCCGGGATCAGTGGGCGGGCGTTCCCGCCCCCCAGACGTAGATGGCCGCGAACAGGAACAGCCACACCACGTCGACGAAGTGCCAGTACCACGCCGCCGCCTCGAAGCCGAAATGGTGCTCGCGGGTGAACTGCCCGGCCATCGCCCGCAGCAGGCACACGATGAGGAACAGCGTCCCGACGATCACGTGGAAGCCGTGGAAGCCGGTCGCCATGAAGAAGGTGGCGCCGTAGATGTTGCCGTCGAAGGAGAAGGTGGCGTGGGTGTACTCCCAGACCTGCAGGCCCGTGAAGATCACGCCGAGGACGACGGTGACGGCGAGGCCCCACTTCAGCCCGTCCCGGTCGCCGTTGAGGAGGGCGTGGTGCGCCCAGGTGACCGTGGTGCCGGAGGTCAGCAGGATCAGCGTGTTGAGGAGCGGCAGGTGCCAGGGGTCGAAGGTCTCGATCCCTTCGGGCGGCCAGACGCCGCCGGTGGCCTCGACCCGGGCGACGTTCGCGCCCTCGCCGACGAACAGGGACGCGTCGAAGAACGCCCAGAACCACGCCACGAAGAACATCACCTCCGAGGCGATGAACAGGATCATCCCGTAGCGCAGGTGGAGCTTCACGACCGGCGTGTGGTCGCCGGACAGGGACTCCTGGATGGTGCGCCACCACCACGCGGCCATGGTGAACAGCACGATGGCCGTGCCGAGGGCGAAGATGCCCCAGCCGCCCGTGTCGATCCCGAACAGGACGAGGTCGTCACCCTTGTGGGCGCGCATCCAGGCGATGCCGCCGATCGCCATCACGAGGGCGCCGAACGCCCCGATGATGGGCCATGGGCTCGGCGGCACGAGGTGGTAATCGTGGTTCCGGGTGTGACCGTCAGCCATCGTCAATCGTTCCGTGGGTCGTCGGCGCTCCGTGGGAGCGGATCTCGTCTCGCGTGGGCGGCGGGTCCGCCCGGGGGCGCCGCTGCGGCGCCGCGCCCCGTTCCTATGTCAATCGCCGCGCCTTGCCAACGGCGCCCGCCTCGCCGGTCGGCCCCCGGGTCCGCGCCTCAAAGGGCGCTGGGACCGGCCTCGGCGGGGCGCGCCGCCACGTCGCCCCCGCCCGGAGGCGCGGCGGGGAAGAAGGTGTAGGACAGGGTGATGGTCGTCACGCTGTCGGCCTCCGCCTCGTCCTCGATCTCCGGGTCCACGTAGAACACCACCGGCATGCGTCGCGTCTCCCCCGGCTCCAGCCGTTGCGCGTCGAAGCAGAAGCACTGGATCTTGTGGAAGTAGCCGCCGGTGATGAAGGGCGTCACGTTGAAGGTGGCGGTGCCCCAGGTCGCCTCGTCCGCGGTGTTCGTCACCTCGTAGGCGACCTCGATCACCTCGCCCACCTTGAAGTCCACCTGCCGGTTCACCGGCCGAAACTCCCAGGGGAGGCCGTTCGACACGTTTGCGTCGAAGCGCACGCGCATGTCCCGGTCGATCGGGGCGAGGGGACCGGCCGTCGATACGCCCGGCGTGCCGCCGAAGCCGGTCACGCGGCAGAAGAGCTCGTAGAGCGGGACGGCCGCATAGGATGCGCCCACCATGGTGGCGACGAACGTCAGGCACGCGACGACCACGATGCGGTTGCGCCTTGCCGAGCCCGCGATGGTTGCCATTCCTTCCCTCACCTCACAGTGTGGCCGCGCGGCCGGGCGGTCGCGCCCGTCAAAGCGGCCGGTTCAGAACGTTGCCGCCGAGCCGAACCACGGTCACGACGTAAAAAAGGACGACGAGCGCCGCGAGAAGGACGGCGATCGCGATGGAACGCATCCGCCGTCGGCGCCGGAACTCCGCGTCGTTCAC
The DNA here is from genome assembly GCA_964547415.1 of uncultured Hyphomicrobiales bacterium. Classification (GTDB taxonomy): domain Bacteria; phylum Pseudomonadota; class Alphaproteobacteria; order Rhizobiales; family Amorphaceae; genus CAZJNX01. Next base: position 850 of record CAZJNX010000257.1, on the reverse strand, counting down.
GGGCGCAGGCTCGCCGCCCGCCCCGTCCGGGGGTCCCGCGTCCGCGTCCGCCGCCGCGTCCGTCCGCTCCCGCGGGTCGTCCCCGTCACCGGTCGGCCTGTCGGTCATGGGCGCCTCCGCTCTCGCCGGGTCAGCCGAGGACGAGCGCGAGCGCCCGGTCCGCGATCAGCGCCCCGAACAGGGCGAACAGGTACACGATCGAAAAGCCGAACAGCCGCCCCGCCGCACGGCGCGCGCCCGGCCCGTCGCCGGTGCGCCACACGTCCCACGCCCGCCACACGAAGCCGCCCCCGAGGGCGATCGCGGCTGCCGCGTAAAGCGGCCCCGCCGCCCCGAGAACCACGGGCAGGACACCCGCCGGAACGAGAGAGAGCGCGTAGAGGAGGATCTGCCGGCGCGTCGCGGCGGCCCCCGCAACGACCGGCAGCATGGGCACGCCCGCGCGTCGGTAATCGTCTTCCTTGAGGAGCGCGAGCGCCCAGAAGTGGGGCGGCGTCCAAAGGAAGATCACGAGGAACAGGGCGAGGGGTTCGGGCGCGACCGACCCGGTGACGGCCGCCCAGCCGATCACCGGCGGAAGCGCCCCGGCGGCCCCGCCGATGACGATGTTCTGCGCCGTCCAGCGCTTCAGCCACATCGTGTAGACGACCGCGTAGAACAGGATGGTCCCGGCGAGGAGACCCGCCGCGAGCCAGTTCACCGCGACGCCGAGGACGAGAACCGAGCCGCCCGCCATGATCACGCCGAACGCGAGCGCCGACGAGCGGTCCACACGGCCAGCGGGGTTGGGGCGTCCGCGGGTGCGCGACATCACCGCGTCGATGTCCGCGTCGTACCACATGTTGAGGAC
>CAZJNX010000256.1:0-6084 GCA_964547415.1 uncultured Hyphomicrobiales bacterium | reverse complement strand
GTACTCGCGGATGATCTGGTAGCCATGTTCCTCGGCGTAACGCGACACCTCCAGGCGCTGATCGCCAAGGCTCTGCTCCTGTTTGTCCGTCGAGCGCCGCAGGTACGCCACGGCGCTGGACACGTTGGTACGAATCATGTTTCGAGTCCTTTCCGGCGGCTCTGGCCGCTCGTCCGGCTCGCGCATCAGGGCGGCGAGCACGTCGTCCGCGTCCGCCGGCTTCGACAGGTAGTCGACCGCGCCGAGCTTCACCGCCGTCACCGCCGTCGCGATGTTGCCGTAGCCGGTGAGCACGATCGAGCGGGCCGTCGGCTGGAGCTCGCGCAGCTTCTCCACCACGTCGAGCCCGTTGCCGTCGGCAAGGCGCATGTCCACCACAGCGAAGTCGAAGCTCTGCTCGCGCACGCGCTCGCTCGCCTCCGCCACCGATTCGGCGATCTCCGTCTCGAAGCCGCGGCTCTCCATGGCGCGGGCGAGGCGCTGGCCGAACGGCCGGTCGTCGTCCACGATCAGGAGCCGGCGCGGGGTCTGCGGCATGGCGGTGCCGCTGGTGCGGACCTCGGTCTCAAGCGTCATCGTTCCATCCCTCGAACGTGTGTTGTGAAACGGGTTACGGAGCCCGCCGCCTCCCGGATCAGCGGGCTGGGCCGTCAGGCCGACCGATGGGTGGCCTCCGCGATGCGGAAGGCCCCGCCCGGCCCGTCCAGCGGCTGGTTCCAGCTCTCCTCGCCGGCAGTGCGGCGCGTGATGTCGACCGCCTGGCGCGGCCAGCTCACCGTGACGACCGCGCCCGAGGACGGGGCCGACTTGTTGGCGAAGCCCACCGTCGCCCCGGTGCGCTCCAGCAGGGTCTTGGCGATGAAGAAGCCGAGGCCGAGGCCGCCGCCATAGGTGCCACCCTCGCTGCGGGTCGTCACGTAAGGGTCGCCCAGGCGCTCGAGGACGTGGCCCGGAAACCCCTCCCCGTCGTCGCTCACGGCGAGCGTCACGCGCGCGGCCGACCAGCGGGCCTCCACGCGGACCGTGGTGCGGGCGAAGTCGACCGCGTTCTCCACGATGTTGCCGAGCCCGTACAGGATCGCGGGGCTGCGGGCGAACACCGGCTCGTCGGACGCCTCGCCGTCGAGCTCGATCTGCAGATCCACGTCGAACAGGCGCGATGGCTCGACCACCTCCTCCACGAGCGCCTTCAGGCGCATCCGCTCGATCGGCGCCCCCTCGTCCGCCCCGAGGGTCGCGAGCTTTCGCAGGATGTCGCGGCAGCGCTCGGCCTGGTCGCTCAGGAGGGCGAGGTCCTCCGCGTGGGGCGAACCGGCGCCGATCTCCCGCTTCAGCTCCTTGGCCACCACGGTGATGGTGGCGAGGGGGGTGCCGAGCTCGTGGGCGGCCGCGGCGGCGAGTCCGTCGAGGGCGTGGAGGTTCTGCTCCCGCGCGAGCACGATATCGGTGGCGGCGAGCGCGTTCGCAAGCTGCCGGCCCTCCTCGGCGACGCGGAAGGCGTAGGCGCCCATGAAGGCGAGGGAGCAGATGAGCGCGATCCACACCGCCGCCACGTAAAGGAGCGGCAAGGAGAAGGACGTGTCCGGGTACCAGGGGACCGGCAGGTGCTCGAAGGCGAGGAGCGTCGCCGACAGGACCACGAGGACGCCGAGGCCGATGGTGCGCTGGGCCGACAGGGAGGTGGCGGAGACCATGACGGGCGCGATGATGAGGAGGGCGAAGGGGTTCTGCAGGCCGCCGGTGAGGAAGAGGAGGCCGGCGAGCTGCAGGATGTCGAAGCCGAGGATGACGGCGGTCCACCATTCGGGAAGGCGCCGCTCGCGGGAGAAGCGGATCCTGAGGAACACGTTGGACCAGGCCGACAGGGCGATGAGGGCGTAGGCGGGGGCGGTCGGCATCTCGAAGCCGAGCCCGAACGACACGACGGTGACGGCCGCTCCCTGGCCCAGGATGGCGAGCCAGCGCAGGCGCATCAACGTGTCGAGGCGCACGAAGTGGGGGCCGAAGCGGTGGACGGTCTGGTCGATCTCGCGCATCGTCATGGATCGCAGGGGCGGCAACGCCGGTTCGCAACTGCGTGGAAGATGGCGCGGCCCCGGCCGCCGGCAATCGCCGCCGCGCGCGGCCCCGCGTCCGTCCCGACCCGACGATGGCGGGGCGGACGAAGCCGCCCGGGCGGATGCCACCGGCCGCGCCTCTCCTCGGCGGCGCCCGCCGAGGCGAGGGCCGATCGGCGCCGGGCGCCGACGCCGGCGGCGCTCGGCCGAGGGCACCGAACCCGGGAACGGGATGGCGGGTGCCGGCCGACGCGGGGCGCGGGGCGGCTCCGGCGCGCGCCGCGCGGGGCCGGCTGGGGCGGAAACGGCGGAGCCGGCCGGGCGAAGGTCAGACGGCGGTCTTGAGGCCGAGGCGCTCGCCCGCGTAGCGGCCCGCGCGGATGGGCTCCCACCAGTCGCGGCGGGACAGGTACCAGCGGACCGTCTTGTCGATGCCGCTCTCGAAGGTCTCCGCGGCGCGCCAGCCGATCTCGGTTTCGACCCGCGTCGGGTCGATGGCGTAGCGCAGGTCGTGGCCCGGCCGGTCGGCGACGAAGGTGATGAGCTCGCGCCGCGGGCGGTCCCCCGGGGCCGCCGCGTCGAGGAGGTCGCAGATGGTCTCCACAACCTCGAGGTTGGTGCGCTCGTTGCGCGAGCCGATGTTGTAGGACTGGCCCGGCCGGCCCTTCTCGAAGATGGCCCAAAGGGCGCTCGCGTGGTCCTCCACGTACAGCCAGTCGCGCACGTTCCGGCCGTCGCCGTAGACGGGCAGCGGCTTGCCCTCCAGCGCGTTGAGGATCATGAGCGGAATGAGCTTCTCGGGGAAGTGGTAAGGCCCGTAGTTGTTGGAGCAGTTGGACAGGAGCGCCGGGAAGCCGTAGGTGCGGTGCCAGGCGCGGACCAGGTGGTCGGCGCCCGCCTTGGAGGCGGCGTAGGGCGAGGACGGGTCGTAGGGCGTGTCCTCGAGGAAGAAGCCGTCGGCCCCGAGGGAGCCGAACACCTCGTCCGTCGACACGTGCAGGAAGCGGAAGCGCTCCTTCGCCTCGCCCTCAAGGCCCGTCCAGTGGCGCCGCGCCGCCTCGAGGAGGACGGCCGTGCCCGTCACGTTGGTCTCGATGAAGGCGAGGGGCCCGTCGATCGACCGGTCCACGTGGCTTTCGGCCGCAAGGTGGATGATGCCGTCCGGACGGTGCGCGTCCATCAAGGCGTTCATGGCCTCCCGGTCGCAGATGTCGGCCTTCACGAAGGCGTAGCGCGGGTCGTCCGCCACCGGCGCGAGGGAGGCGAGGTTGGCCGCGTAGGTGAGCTTGTCGACGTTGACGACCGACACGCCCACCTCCGAGACGAGGTACCGGCAGACCGCCGAGCCGATGAAGCCGGCCCCACCCGTGACGACGACCTTCATGAAGGATCCTTCCTGTCTCTTCGGCAGGCGGCACCCGCGCGCGGCGGGGTCAGCGCCGGCCGTATTCGTCGAGGAGGCGCACGATGTCGTCCTCCTCGAGGTAGGAGCCGGTCTGCACCTCGATCAATTCGAGCAGCATGCGGCCTGGATTGGCGAGGCGGTGGACCGATCCGAGCGGGATGTAGACCGATTCGTTCTCGGTCAAGACGAACTCCTTCTCGTCGATCGTGACCTCCGCCGTGCCGCGGACGACCACCCAGTGCTCGGACCGGTGGTGGTGCTTCTGGAGGGAGAGCCGCTTGCCCGGCGCGACGAACAGGTGCTTCACCTGGAAGCGGGAGCCCTTCATGACGGAGGTGTAGCCGCCCCAGGGGCGCAAGGCGGTGCGCGATTCCTCGCACAGGACCGTATCGCCCGAGCGCTTCAGCCGTGCCACCACCTCCTTCACGTCCTGCGTCCGGTCGAGGTGGGCGACGAGGACCGAATCGGGGGTCGACACGATGGCGAGGTCCTCCACCCCGAGGGTGACGACCTTCGCCCCGTCGGCCATGACGAGGGCGTTCTTCGTATCGATGCACAGGGTGTCGCCGACGGTGGCGACGCCCGCCTCGTCGCGCTCCAGCGTCTGCCAGAAGGCGCGCCAGGACCCGACGTCCGACCAGGCGGACGACAGCGGCACCACCGTCGCCTTCCGCGTGCGCTCGAACAGCGCGTAGTCGATGGAGATCTCGGGCGCCCGCTCGTAGGCCTCCCGCGCGAGGACGACGACGCGCCCGTCCGAGACCGCCTCGTCGACCGCGGTGCGGGCGGCGGCGAGGACGTCGGGCGCGCAGGCGGCGAGCTCGTCGACAAGGGCGGTGGCCGACAGGGCGAAGACGCCCGCGTTCCAGTAGTGCCCGCCCTCGGCGATCAGGCGGGCGGCCTCCTCGAGCGGCGGCTTCTCCACGAAGCGGGCGACCGAAAAGGCCCCCTCCCCCGTCTTCGCGCCCGCGGCGATGTAGCCGTAGCCCGTCTCCGGGTAGGTGGGATGGACGCCGAAGGTGACCATCCGCCCTGCCCGCGCCGCCGCGACGCCCGCCTCGATCGCGGCGAAATAGGCGTCGTCCGCGGTCACGAGGTGGTCCGACGGCAGGACGAGGAGGACGCCCTGCGGATCCTCCGCGGCGATCGTGAGGGCGGCGGCGGCGATCGCCGGGCCGGTGTTGCGGGCGCACGGTTCCATCACGCTGCGCACGTCGGACAGGCGGGCGTGGGTGATCTCGTCGGCGACGGCGAACCGGTAGTCCTCCGCCGCGACGACCACCGGCGAGGCGACGCCAGGCCGGCCCGCGTGGCGCCGCAGCGTCTTACGAAAGAGGCTCTCCCCGCCATAGAGCGACAGGAACTGCTTGGGCCGGTCGGCCCGCGACAGCGGCCACAGCCGCGTGCCGCGCCCACCGGCGAGGATGACGGGATAGATCGTCATGGAAGCCTTCCTCCAACGGCGTCCGCCTACAGCCCCCGCCGTCCTTTGGCAACGCACCCGCGCCACGCCGGAAAGCCACGTGCAAGGGGGCGTGCCGGCGGCGGAGCGCAAGAAATGCGCATGACGCCGATTTGCAACAGGAAGGGGCGCGAACGCACCCTCTCCATGCGGTCACTTCCGTTTCCCGGTCAGGGGGATTAACTGACCCTCGACCGGATGAAGGGCCGGACCGCCGTCGCGTGTGGCCGGGCCTCCTCCGGCCGCCCGGAGGGGGCCCGCCGTGCGCGGGGCCGGGCTCGCCGCGCCGCCGCCGGTGGCGCGGCCGCGCATCGACACTGCCTGGAGCGAGACCACATGCCGAAGATCATCGTACTGGGGGGCGACGGATTCTGCGGCTGGCCCACCAGCCTCTACCTGTCGAAGCGCGGTTACGACGTCATCATCGTCGACAACCTGTCCCGCCGGAAGATCGACGTCGAGCTCGAGGTGGAGTCGCTGACCCCCGTGCGGCCGATCCGGGAGCGGCTGGCGGTCTGGAAGGAGCTCACCGGCAAGGAAATCCCCTTCTACAACTTCACCATCGGCGAGAACTACCACCGCCTCGTCTCCCTCATCCGGCAGGAGCAACCCGACGCCATCGTCCACTTCGCCGAGCAGCGGGCCGCGCCCTACTCGATGAAGTCGGCGGTCGAGAAGCGCTACACCGTCAAGAACAACCTGACGGCGACCCACGACGTCCTGTGCGCCATCGTCGAGAGCGGCGTCGACGTGCACCTCGTCCACCTCGGGACCATGGGCGTCTACGGCTACGGCTCGGCCGGCATGAAAATCCCGGAAGGCTACCTGCAGGTGAAGGTCGACACCGACTTCGGCCTGCTCGACCACGAGATCCTGTACCCGGCCAACCCGGGCTCGATCTATCACATGACGAAGACGCAGGATCAGTTGTTCTTTTATTTCTACAACAAGAACAACGGGGTGAAGATCACCGACCTGCACCAGGGGATCGTGTGGGGCACGCAGACCGAAGAGACGAGCATCGACGAACGGCTCGTCAACCGCTTCGACTACGACGGCGACTACGGCACCGTGCTCAACCGCTTCCTCATGCAGGCGGCGATCGACTATCCGCTCACCGTCCACGGGACGGGCGGGCAGACCCGCGCCTTCATCCACAT
>CAZJNX010000255.1:0-6095 GCA_964547415.1 uncultured Hyphomicrobiales bacterium | reverse complement strand
CTCCGTGCGCCCCGAGCCCCCCTTCGCGCACGCATGGGCCGTCCCCGCCCGCGGGCAGGCAGGCGGCGCCGGTCGACCGCGTCCATCCGCTGCGCGAGCCCCTCCCCACCACCCACCGACCGACGCGAGCTGCGGTCCGCAGGGCGGGCCATGCGCAAGGCCCGCCGCGATGCGATCACGGCCCACGCCCGTGGGTTGTCGGCACTGGCGGCGACGCCAAATGGACGATATTCCCAAGAGCGACCGCCGCACTACCATCGCCGCTTCCCCGGGAGGACACCATGACCGTACGACACCCGTGCCGTCGAACCGTCCTGGCGAGCGGCGCGGCCGCCCTCGCAGCCTCGCTCCTGCCCGGTCCGTCTCGGGCGGCCGGCGCCGCCACGCGGAAGATCCCGTCCACCGGCGAGGCCATCCCGGCCGTCGGCCTCGGCACGTGGATCACCTTCAACGTGGGGCGCGACCCGGTCCTCCTCGAGAACGCCACCCGCGTGATGGCCGCCTTCTTCGAGGCGGGCGGCCGCGTGATCGATTCCTCGCCCATGTACGGCACCTCCCAGGAGACGCTGGGCCACGGCCTCGGCGTGCTGGGCGTCCCCGAGGGCCTCTTCTCCGCCGACAAGGTCTGGACCTCCGATCGGGACGGCGGCCGCGAGCAGGCCGAGCACTCCCGCGCCGCCTGGGGCGTTCCGGGCTTCTCCCTCATGCAGGTCCACAACCTGAGGGCCTGGGACGCGCACCTGCCCGTCCTCCACGACATGAAGGCGGGCGGCCGGATCGGCTACGTCGGGATCACCACGTCGGAGGGCCGGCGCCACGAGCTGTTCGAGGAGGTGATGAAGACGCGCCCGCTCGACTTCGTGCAGGTGACGTTCAACCCCCTCGACCGTGCTGTGGAGCGGCGGATCCTGCCGCTCGCCATGGACCGGGGGGTCGGCGTGGTCGTGAACCGCCCGTTCCGCCAGGGCTGGCTCACGCGCCGCCTCGCGGGCAAGCCGCTGCCGGGCTATGCCGCCGATCTCGGCGCCGCCACCTGGGCGGACCTCATCCTGAAGTTCATCCTCGCCCACCCGGCCGTCACGGTCGCGATCCCCGCCACAACCGTCCCCGGGCACGCGCGCCAGAACGTGGCGGCGGCGGCCGGTCCCATGCCCGACGCGCGGCTGTGCGAGGCGATCGCGCGGGACGTGGCGGCAGCCGTCTGAGCGCTGGTGGCGGAGTGGTGGACCTACCGGCCGGAGGATTTCCTCCTCTTTTCCGAACGGGTCTACGTGCGCCTGTTCGCCCTCCAAAACGGCGAGTGGTGGCCGCTGCAGCTGTTCGCCCTCGCGGCCGGCGCCCTCGTTCTCGCCGCGCTGTACCGACCGCGGCGCGGCGCCGACCGGGCGATCGCCCTCGTCCTCGCGGTTGCCTTCGCCTTCTCGGCATGGGCGTTCCTGTGGGAGCGGTACGGCCCGATCAACTGGGCGGCCCGCTACGCCGCCCTGGCGTTCGCTTGCGAGGCCGCCCTCCTGCTCTTCTTCGCCATCGGCCCCGTCGCCGGCCGGCTCCGCTTCCGTGGTGCCGGAGGCATCCGTCGCTCCGTCGGCGTCACCCTGGTCGCCTTCGGCGTCCTTCTGTATCCGGCGATGGCCCCGCTCTCCGGGCGGCCGCTGGCTGAGGCCGAGGTGTTCGCTCTCGCGCCGGACCCGACCGCCGTCGCCGCCCTCGGGCTCCTCGCGACGGTGCCGGGACGGTTCGCCCCGCTCCTGCTGATGCCCGTGCCGCTCGCCTGGTGCCTCTTCAGCGCCGCCACCCTCGCCACCCTGGGCACAGTCGGCGCGGCCGTTCCGCTGGCGGCGGCGATCCTCGCGGTGCTCGCCCGGCTGGTGCCGGACCGGGGCGGATGATCGCTCAGGTCGGGGGGGCCATCTCGTGCTCGGCAAAGGGCGGCGCGCCCTCCACCTCCACCTCGCGCAGGACCACCGGATACCCCCAAAGGGAAGCCACGTGGCGCAGCACCCGCCGTGTCTCCAGCGCGTCGAGCACCTGCCCCTCCCGGACCACGTGCTGCAGCACCAGTCGGCGGTCGCCGAACAGGTCCACGTCCGCCACCTCGATCCGGGGCGGGTGACTGGCCGGGTCGTAGGTGGTCGCGAGGGCCCGGCGAATGCGCCGGTAGCCCCCCTCGTCGTGGATGGCGTCCACCAGGATCTCGGGCGACTCGCTCTCGTCCACCAGCTTGAACAGATGGAAGTCCCGGATCACCCGCGGCGACAGGTACTGCCGCACGAAGCTCTCGTCGCGGAAGTCCTCCCAGGCCGCGCGCAGCGTCTCCACCGGCTTCCCGTTGCCCGCGATGTCCGGGAACCACTCCCGGTCCTCCTCGGTGGGCTCCACGCACATGCGCTCGATGTCCCGCATGATGGCGAAGCCCAGCGCGTACGGGTTGATGCCGGAAAAGCGCGGGTCGTCGAACTCGGGCTGGAAGATCACGCTCGAATGCAGGTGCAGGAACTCGAGCATCGCCGCATCGTCGATCTGCCCGCGTTCGTGCATCTTCTGCATCATGACATAGTGACACCAGGTGGCGCAGCCCTCGTTCATCACCTTCGTCTGGCGCTGCGGTTCGAAGTAGCTCGACACGTTGCGCACGATCCGAAGAAGCTCGCGCTGCCAGTGGACCAGCCGCGGTGCGTGCTTCTCGAGGAAATAGAGGAGGTTCTCTTCCGGCAGGCCGAGCGAGCGGCGGGCGAACTCCGCGTCCACGTCCTTCGGCGCCTCCTCGGGCCTGTTCGGCAGGGTGCGCCACAGGTCGTTGTAGGTCTTCACCTCCTCCTCACGGCGCCGCTCGAGGCGCGCCTGCTCCTGGTCGATGCGGGGCCGTTCCCGCCGCCCGAACCGGTCCACCCCCTGGTCCGACAGGGCGTGGGCGGCGTCGAGCACCCGCTCCACCGCCTCGTGACCGTAGCGCTCCTCGCAGCGGGCGACGTAGGACCGGGCGAAGGCGAGATAATCGAGGATCGCCTCCGCGTCGGTGCGCGAGCGGAAGGCCTGGTTCGCCTTGAAGAAGTGGTTGTGGCCCATGGCCGCGTGGGCGAGCACCGTCGCCTGCATGGTCATGGTGTTCTCTTCCATGATGTAGCAGACGCTGGGGTCGGAGTTGATCACCATCTCGAGGGCGAGGCCCGAGAGCCCCTTGCGGTACATGAGCTCGTGCTGGGCGAAGCGCTTGCCGACCGACCAGTGCCGGTACATCACCGGCATGCCGAAGCCCGCGTAGGCGTCCAGCATCTGCTCGGCGGTGATGACCTCGATCTGGTTGCGGTAAAGGTCGAGGCCGAGCTCGCCGACGCCGATCTCCTCGATGGCGTCGTATGCCCGCTGCAGCTTGTCGAAGTCCCAGTCGGTCCCCTCGTAGAGGAGGGCGGATCCCTTGGGCGATGTCATGCGTCCGAACGCTCCCGGCTGAACAGCCCGCGGAAGACGGGATAGATGTCGCGCGGCGCGTTGACCGAGCGCATCGCGAAGTTGCCGTACTCGGCCGCGATCTCCCGGTAACCCGCCCACAAGTCGCTCTGGCCCTTGAGGCGCAGCGGCGCCGCCTGCCGACCGACCTCGACGTAGGCCATGTACTGGCTGATGGGCAGGATCTTCTGGGACAGCATGTCGACGCACACCGGCACGTCGCTCGCGATGTTGTCGCCGTCGCTCGCCTGGGCCACGTAGATGTTCCAGTCCGCCGGGGCGTACCGCTCCTGGACGACGCGCAGCATCTCCTTGAACGCCGTGGACACCACCGTGCCGCCAGTCTCCCGGCCGCGGAAGAAGGTCTCCTCGTCCACCTCCTGGGCCTGGCTCGTGTGGCGAATGAACACGATTTCCACGTGCTCGTAGCGGCGCCGCAGGAACAGGTGCAACAGGAGGAAGAAGCGCTTGGCGAGGTCCTTCATCCCCTCGTCCATGGAAGCCGACACGTCCATCAGGCAGAACATGACGGCCTGGGCCGTGTGCTGCGGCACGTACTCGTAGCGGCGGTAGCGCAGGTCGATCGGATCGATGAACGGAACCGACGCGCGCCGCCGCTTCGCGCGCGCCAGAAACGCGTCGATCTCCTCGATGCGCGCCTGCGGGCTCCGGCCGTCGGCGGGGCGGATGTCGCCCGCCTCGAGGGCCGCCTTTTCCCGGCGCAGTGCTTCGAGCGCCGCCTCGCTCGGCCGGCCGAGGGCGATCCGCCGGGCAAGGGAGCGGCGCATGGTCCGCTCCAGGTTGAGCCGGTTGGGCGACCCCGTGATGGAAAAGCCCGCCCGGTGCGGGCGCGGGCTCTTCTCCGACTTGAAGCGGCGCTTCAGCAGGTCGGGGAGCTCCAGGTCCTCGAAGAACATGTCGAGGAACTCTTCCCGGGTGAGGGTGAAGGCGAAGGCGTCCTCGCCCTCCCCGTCCTCGCTCGCCTGGTCGCCGCCGCCACCGCCGCCGCCGCCGGGCGGCTTGCGGATCCGGTCGCCCTCCAGGAACTCCCGGTTGCCGGGCAGCACCCGCTCGTGGCGCCCGGTCGAGGGATCGCGGGAGAAGGTCGGCTCGTGGATCCCGTCGGACGAGATGACGACGTTCTCGCCCGACAGGACGTCCTCCACGGAGCGTTCCTTCAGCCGCTCCTTGATGGCCTCCCGGATCTGCTCGCGGGCGCGACGGATGAAGCGCTGGCGGTTGCCGAGGCTCTTGCCCTGCGGGTTCCGCCGCCGGTCGATGACGTGCATCTCAGCCCTTTTCTGCCGTTCGCCCGTCCACCGGTCAGCCCGCCTTCTGGACCCGCATGTACCACTCCACGAGGCGGCGCACCTGGCGCTCGGTGTAACCGTGGGCGATCATGCGCTCGAGGAAAGCCTGGTGCTTCTCCTCGCTTTCGCTGTCTTTCTTCGTCCCGAACGAGATCACTGGGAGAAGCTCCTCGACTTGCGAGAACATGCGCTCCTCGATCACCTCGCGGATCTTCTCGTAAGTGGTCCAGCGCGGGTTCTGCCCGTTGTTCTGGGCGCGCTGGCGCAGCGCGTACTTGACCACCTCGTTGCGGAAGTCCTTCGGGTTGGCGATGCCGGCGGGCTTCTCGGTCTTCGACAGCTCCTGGTCGAGCATTTGCCGATCGAAGATCTGCCCGGTATCCGGGTCCTTGAAGTCCTGGTTCTCCACCCACGCATCCGCGTAGGCGATGTAGCGGTCGAACAGATTCTGCCCGTAATCGTCGTATGACTCCAGGTAGGCTTTCTGGATCTCCTTGCCGATGTACTCGGCGTAGCGGGGCGCCAGCTCGTCTTTGATGAACTCCAGGTACTGCTTCTCGACGTCCTCCGAGAACTGCTCGCGGCGGATCGACCGCTCGAGCACGTACATGAGGTGAACGGGATCGGCCGACACCTCCTCGGAATCGAAGTTGAAGGTCTCGGACAGGATCTTGTAGGCGAAGCGGGTGGACAGACCCGTCATCCCCTCGTCTACGCCCGCCGCGTCGCGGTACTCCCGCACCGTCTTCGCGCGTGGATCCGTATCACGCAGATTTTCCCCGTTGTAGACCCGCATCTTCGAGAACAGGTTGGAATTCTCGTGCGGCTTGAGGCGGGTGAGGACCGAGAAGCGCGCCATCATCTCCAGCGTGCCGGGCGCGCATGTCGCCTCGGCGAGCTCGGACTGGGACAGGAGCTTGTCGTAGATCTTCACTTCCTCGTCGACGCGGAGGCAGTACGGCACCTTGATGACGCAGATCCGATCAAGGAAGGCCTCGTTGTTTCGGTTGGACTTGAAGCTCTTCCACTCCGCCTCGTTCGAGTGGGCGAGTATGATGCCGTGGAACGGCAGAGCGCCGATGTTCTCCGACCCGATGTAGTTGTTCTCCTGCGTCGCGGTCAGCAGCGGGTGGAGCATCTTGAGCGGCGCCTTGAACATCTCCACGAATTCGAGGAGGCCCTGCGTCGTCATGTTGAGGCCGCCCGAGTAGGAGTAGGCGTCGGGGTCGTCCTGGCCGAAGAACTCGAGCTTGCGGATGTCCACCTTGCCGACGAGGGACGACACGTCCTGGTTGTTCTCGTCGCCCGGCTCGGTCTTGGCGATGCCGATCTGGCGCA
>CAZJNX010000254.1:0-6100 GCA_964547415.1 uncultured Hyphomicrobiales bacterium | reverse complement strand
CGGCGCGAGCTCAACCGCCTGAAGATCGAGGGCGTCGTCGTGATCGGCGAGGGGGAGCGGGACGAGGCGCCGATGCTGTTCATCGGTGAACAGGTGGGCCAGCACCCGGGCCCGCGGGTGGACATCGCCCTCGACCCGCTGGAAGGCACCACCATCTGCGCCAAGGACATGCCCAACGCGCTGGCCGTCCTCGCCGTCGCCCAGGAAGGCTCCCTCCTCAACGCGCCCGACGTCTACATGGAGAAGATCGCCATCGGGCCGGGCTACCCGGACGGCGTCGTCCACCTCGACATGGCGCCGGGCGAGGCCGTCCGCGAGCTCGCGAAGGCCAAGGGCGTGCCGGCGAACGAGATCACCGCCTGCATCCTCGACCGGCCGCGCCACGCCGAGCTCATCGCCAAGGTGCGCGAGGCGGGCTGCGCCATCCGCCTCATCGGCGACGGGGACATCGCGGGCGTCATCCACGCCTCCGACCCGGACGACACCGGCATCGACATCTACATGGGGATCGGCGGCGCGCCCGAGGGGGTGCTCGCCGCCTCCGCGCTGCGCTGCGTCGGCGGGCAGATGCAGGGCCGCCTCATCCTCGACACGCCCGAAAAGCGCGAGCGCGCCCGCAAGATGGGCATCGAGGAGCCGGACAAGGTCTACACCATGGAGGAGATGGCCTCGGGCGACGTCTACTTCTCCGCCACCGGCGTCACCGACGGCAACATGCTCCAGGGCGTGCGCTTCGGGAAGGGATGGATCTCCACCCACACCGTGGTGATGCGCTCCTCCACCGGCACCGTGCGCCACATCAAGGCCCGCCACACGGACCTCAACAAGTTCCACCTGGAATAGCCGTCGGATCCGGACGGGCGGGGCTGGGAAGCCGTGGAAAGGCGCCTCCCGTTCCCCTTCCGTTCAATTTTCGTGAACCCGAATCGGACAGGATGCCCGCTCCCGTGAAACGGTGGAGCGTGCGTCTTGAGTTACTCCCGTCCCCTTCCCGCGGACCTGTCCGCCGACCGCTGCGTCCTCGGCGTCGGCGCGGGTGCCTCGGGCCGCGCCTGGCGCCACCGGCTCGACGCGGCCGGCGAGCGGGCGGCCCTCGCCATCGCGCAAGGGTCGGGCCTGCCGGAGATCGTCGCCCGCGTGCTCGCGGGCCGCGGCGTCGACCGGGCCGGGGCGGAGGGCTTCCTCGAGCCCTCGCTCCGGGAGCTGATGCCCGACCCCGCCCGCCTCACCGACTGCGAGGTCGCCGCCGCGCGCCTCGCCGACGCGGTGGCGCGGGGCGAGCGGGTCGCCGTCTTCGCCGACTACGACGTGGACGGGGCCACCTCCGGCGCCCTCGTGGTGCGCGTGCTCGCCGCCCTCGGCCTCGCCCCGGTCTTCCACGTGCCCGACCGGGTGAGCGAGGGCTACGGCCCGTCCGTCCCGGCCATGCGGCGCCTGTGCGAGGCCGGCGCCACCCTCGTCGTCGCGGTCGACTGCGGCTCGGCGGCGGTGGAGCCCGTGGCGGAGGCGAACCGGCTCGGGGCCGACGTCCTCGTCATCGACCACCACCCCGTGGGCGAGACGCTCGCCCCCGCCGCGGCCATCGTGAACCCGCGCCGGCACGACGACCTGTCGGGGGAGACGCACCTCGCCGCCGTCGGCGTCACCTTCATCGTCATGGCCGCCCTCGTGCGCGAGATGCGCCGCCGCGGCGCCTTCGGGCCGGGGCGGCCCGCGCCGGACCTCCTGTCCCTCCTCGACCTCGTCGCCCTCGGGACGGTCTGCGACGTCGTCCCCCTCAAGGGGCTCAACCGCGCCTTCGTGACCAAGGGGCTCAAGGTGATGGCCCGGCGCGAGCGGGTCGGCCTCACGGCCCTGTGCGACGTGGCGCGCCTCGGCGGGCCGCCGACGCCCCACGCCTGCGGCTTTCTCCTGGGGCCGCGGATCAACGCGGGCGGGCGGATCGGGAAGGCCTCCCTCGGTCTGTCCCTCCTCGTCACGGAGGACGCGGACGAGGCGGCGCGGATCGCCCGCACCCTCGATGACCTCAACGCCGAGCGGCAGGCGATGGAGGCGGACGCCCTCGCCGAGGCGGAGGCGATGCTCCTCCCCGCCATCGCGGACGACGCCCTGCCGCCGGTCCTCCAGGTGGCGGGGGAGGGGTGGCACCCGGGCGTGGTCGGCCTCGTCGCCGCGCGCCTCAAGGAGCGCCACCGCCGTCCCGCCATCGCCATCGCCCTCGGGGAGGACGGCACGGGCACGGGCTCGGGCCGCTCCATCCCGGGGGTCGACCTCGGCGCGGCGATCCGCACGGCGGTGGAGGAGGGGCTCCTCCTCAAGGGCGGCGGCCACGCGATGGCGGCGGGCGTCACGGTGGACGCGGGGCGGCTCGAGGCCCTGTCCGCCTTCCTGGCGGAGCGGCTCGCGGCGGACGTCGCCGCCGCCCGCGCGGCGGACGCCACCGTCATCGACGGGCTCCTGACGGCCGAGGGGGCGACGGAGGACCTCGTCGACCTCGTGGAGCGGGCGGGGCCCTTCGGCGCGGGCCACCCCGAGCCCGTCTTCGCCCTGCCGGGCCACGTGGTGCGCGACGTCGTCCCCTGCGGGACGGGACACCTGAAGGTGACGGCGACGAGCGCGGGCGGCGGGCGCATCGAGGCCATGGGCTTCCGCGCCGAGGGGACGGACCTCGGCGCGCTCCTGTCCTCGGCCCGCGGCCGGCCGCTCCACCTCGCCGGCACGCTGATGGCGGACCGCTACCGCGGCGCCCGCACCGTCAAGCTGCGCCTCCTCGACGCGGCCCTCCCCCTCGCCCGCGACTGAGGGGCAGCCGCCGGGGCAGCCCCGGGGCAGCCCCGCGCACGCGGCATTTGCCTCTCCCGCCGCGATCGACTATATGCGCCGCCATCTCGCACGCGGGCGTTCCGGGCCATCCGGCCCTTCCGGTGCGGCGAAAGCCGTGCCGCCCGCGGAGGACAAACCGGAAAAAGGAGCGAACGGCCGATGGCCCTTCCCGATTTCACCATGCGCCAGCTGCTCGAGGCGGGCGTCCACTTCGGTCACCAGACCCACCGCTGGAACCCGAAGATGTCGCCGTACATCTTCGGCACGCGCAACAACGTCCACATTCTCGACCTCGCCCAGACGGTGCCGATGCTGCACCAGGCCCTGAAGGCCATCAGCGACACGGTCGCGGGCGGCGGCCGTCTCCTCCTCGTCGGCACCAAGCGCCAGGCCCAGGAGGCGGTCGCCTCCTCCGCGCGGATGTCGGCCCAGTACTTCGTCAACTCCCGCTGGCTCGGCGGCACGCTGACCAACTGGAAGACCATCTCCAACTCGATCCAGCGCCTGCGCTACCTGGAGGACCTCCTGTCCGGCGAGGGGCAGGCCCTGCCGAAGAAGGAGCGCCTGTTCCTCGACCGCGAGCGCGAGAAGCTCGAGCGGAACATCGGCGGCATCAAGGACATGGGCGGCATCCCGGACATCGTGTTCGTGATCGACACGAACCGGGAGCAGATCGCGGTGAAGGAGGCACGGCGCCTCAACATTCCGATCGTCGCCATTCTCGATTCCAACTGCGACCCGGACGGCATCACCTACCCGGTCCCGGGCAACGACGACGCGGCCCGCGCCATCTCACTTTACACCGACCTCGTCGCCCGCGCGGCGATCGACGGCCTGTCCCGCGCCCAGGGCGACCTCGGCGTGGACCTCGGCGAGATGGAGGAGGCCCCGATGGAGCCCGCCCTCCACGCGGAGGAGGCCCCGATCGAGGAGCCCGCGGCGGCCGCGGAGACCGCCGGGGCGCCCGGCGAGGAGCCCGCGCCGGGGGCCGCTGCGGCGGAGGCCCCGGCGGAGGCTCCGGCCGAGGAGCCGACGCCCGCCCAGTGACGCAGGCCCGAGGCGGGCGGCGCCGTCCTGCGCCCGGCGCCCGCCCGGTCCGTCTCCCGGCCGCGTGGCGCACCCGTCCGGCGGGGCAGCTGCCATGGAATGCCGGCGCTTTCGGTCGACCGGCGGACCCGGGCGGGACCTCGCCCCGGGGCGACCGTCCGGCCGGAACCGTTCCGCTGCATCGCGTGGCGGCACCGGCCTGCGGCGGCGTCGGGTGAGGGGCGTCCCGCGGTATCACCGACCGGCGCCGACGACGTCCGTCATCAGTCGAGGTCGAGGTCGAGGTCGAGTTGGACGGGGGGCACGCCCGGACCGACCGCGACCGGCTGTCCCGTCGCGACGTCCCCGGAGCCTGGCAGCGGCTCGGCTGTCTTCTTCGGGTGGAGCGTGGCGACCGACTTCAGGCCCTTCAGCTTGGCGCCGCCCGGAAGGGGGCGGGCGCCGCGGCCGTAGTGCTCGAACCAGGGAAGGCCCGCGGCCGCGTAATCCCGCGCCGACGGCGGCACGGTCGGCTGCGGCTCGCCCGCGATCGCGGTGAACGCGCCGGCGTGGACGACGGTGACGAACACGCGCTGCGCCGCCGCCACGTCCCAGTCGTCCGGCCCGAACGGGTCGGGCTCGATCCGCTGGCGCATGAGCCCCCCGGGGGCGAAGCCCATGTCCTCGCGCGCCGAGGGCGAGGCGAGCGCGTACTGAATGGGTGCCTCGTGGAACCCCGCCGGAGCGGTCCGGTGGCGCTCCCAGGCGGCCTTCTTCAGCGGCACCACCAAGATCTGAAGCCCGCCCCAGGTGTCCTCGCCCGTCAGTTGTTCCTCGGCGGTGTAGCCCTCCCCGAGGGGCATCGCCACGAACTGCCGCACATGCCCGCTCGCGACGGCGAACCCGTCGAGCCAGGGCTGCTCGGGATGGACGAGATAGTCCTGCGGGTCCCGCCCGAGGCTCTCCGCCCAGGCCTCCCCCGTCACCGCGTTCACCTTGCCTGCCGCCACCTTGATCGCCACCGGAAACGGGCCCGCGGCGAGGCCGGAGGCGTCCTCGAAGGCGATCCACAGCGCCTCGGCCTGCCACATGGGCAGGAACACGCCGCCCCGGCGCGCAATCCGTGCCGGCAGCGCCGCGGCATGGTCCTCCACGTGCCTCAGGGGGAAGCGCCCGAAGCCCGGCGGCAGCGGGTAGTCGCGATCCGTGTCCGGGATGCGGAGCGTGCGCTGGAAATGGAGCGCGAAGGCCGCGTCCGGATCGATGGCGGGAAAGCGGAAGACGAGGCGGTCGTTCTCGAGGGTGGGCATGGCGCGTCTCCTCTGCTCTGGTGGGCGGGCGGGGTCACCACTCGCCGTCGCGCACCTCGCGCACGAGGCGCAGGACGGCATGGTCCGGCACCTCCTTCAGGGTGCGGATGAGGTCGGCGAACAGGCGCGGCCGGGCGAGGATCGCCGCGCGAAGGTCCGCCGACACCTTGCCGGCCATGGCGAGGGTCACGTCCGGGTCCTCGCCGAGGGCCTCGGCGAGGCGCTTCAGCGTCTCCTCCCCCGGCGGGGCCACCTCCCCCCGCTCCACCCGCGACAGGTAGGCGGGCGTGATGCCGCAGCGGGCGGCGAGCCGCCTCAGCGAGAAGTCCTTTTCCGTCTCCGCCCGGGAGAGCCGCCGCGCCCTCAGCCACGCGCCGAAGGTGGCGTCGCCGTTCGCGGGCTCGGTTGGCGGGGCCGTTTGTTTCATGTTGCGGTTATAGGTGACATTCTGCCCGCGTACAAGGGGCCGCTTTGAAGCGCGCCGCCGTCGGCGCTACATGGGTTGCGTGACGGCCGGTGCCGCTCCTGCCCGCCGCCGTGGAGGACACCCATGACGCTGACGATGCCCGCCCCTTCCGACACCACCCTAGCGCGGCGGCGGGAGATCGTGGCGGCCCTCGAAAGAATGCTGCCGAAGGACGGCGTGATCGCCGACGAGAACGGGATGCGCTCCTACGAGACCGACGGGCTCACGGCCTACCGCCAGATGCCGTTCGTCGTCGTCCTGCCCGAGACGGTGGACGAGGTCGCCGCCGTCCTGAGGTACTGCCACGAGAACGAGGTGCGCGTCGTCCCCCGCGGGGCCGGCACGTCCCTGTCGGGCGGCGCCCTGCCGCTGGCCGACGCCGTCCTCATGTCCATGATGAAGTTCAACCGCGTCCTCGAAGTCGACTTCGACAACCGCACGGCGACGGTCCAGCCCGGCGTCACCAACCTCGCCG
>CAZJNX010000253.1:0-6129 GCA_964547415.1 uncultured Hyphomicrobiales bacterium | reverse complement strand
TCGGCGTTGTAGTCGGTCATCCACCGTCCGATCCCGGCCCGTGCCTCGGAGCCGGCCTCGAAGGCGTGGAGGGACACGCACGCGACCTTCAGCGACCGCCAGAGCCGTTCGATGAACACGTTGTCCATCCATCGTCCCTTGCCGTCCATCGAGATCTTGACGCCGGCCTCGAGGAGGACGTCGGTGAAGCGCGGACTGGTGAACCGGCTGCCCTGGTCGGTGTTGAAGATCTCCGGCCGGCCGTGGCGCGCCGGGCGGGTAAACGATCGCGCGGGCGCGAAGGCGGCAGCCGCGCGGGCCCTTCGAGCGCCCCTCGACCGCCACGCGCCCGATGGCGACGCCGCAAGGGCTTGCGCAGGGCAGCGGGCGGCCGATGTGGTACAGGCGGACCCCGCCGACGGGAGGTGCTCGCCAACGCGCACCGGCCCGCGGCAGCTCGCCGCGCGGCGGGACGGCGGAGGGCGCCGGGGCAAGGTGCAGCGCCCGGCGCCGGTTCGCCTTGCGGCCGGCTCCCGTCCGACGGGGCGGACCCTCCGCACCCGGGCGACCCCGGGGTGCGCTTGTGCGCGGACCGGGCGGATCCGCCGCGAAGCGTCGGCCGCAGGATCGCGGGCGCGCGGGGGTCGCGGCAAAGCCGGCCCGCGGAGCGCCGCCCGCGCCGAAGCGCCACGGCCGGGATGACGGGGCGCAAGGGCGCGGCCGGGACGGAAAGAGGAGTTGGACGATGACGGGGCTCGAAACGCTGGAACGGCCCGCGGCCGGCGACGACGCCGCGCCGGAGGGCGGCTTCGCGATTTACGTCCACTGGCCGTTCTGCCAGTCGAAGTGCCCCTACTGCGACTTCAACAGCCACGTGCGCCACGCCCCGCCCGATCAGGCGCGCTTCGCCGCCGCCTTCGAACGGGAGCTCGCCGCCTTCCGCGCGCGCACGGGGCCCCTTCCCGTCGGCAGCGTCTTCCTCGGTGGCGGGACCCCGTCCTTGATGGAGCCCGCCACGGTGGAGCGCATCCTGGCCGCGATCCACCGCCTGTGGCCGGTCGATCCGGCGGTCGAGATCACCCTCGAGGCGAACCCGTCGAGCGTGGAGCGGAGCCGGTTCGCCGGCTATCGGGCGGCCGGCGTCAACCGCCTGTCCCTCGGCGTCCAGTCCCTCGTGGACCGGGACCTCAAGTCCCTCGGGCGCCTCCACGACGCCGCCACCGCCCGCGCCGCCCTCGCCACCGCCGCGGCCGTCTTCGAGAACGTGTCGTGCGACATGATCTACGCCCGCCCCGGGCAGGACGTCGCCGCCTGGCGGGCCGAACTCTCCGAGCTCCTCTCGCGGGCGGGCGCCCACGTGTCCCTTTACCAGCTCACCATCGAGCCCGGCACGCCGTTCGCCGCCCTGCACGCCGCGGGCCGCCTCGCGACGCCCGAGCCGGAGCTCGCGGCCGACCTCTACGAAGCGACGGCCGAGGTGGCGGCCGGCCACGGCCTCGTGCCGTACGAGATCTCCAACTACGCTCGCCCCGGTTTCGAGTGCCGGCACAATCTGGTCTACTGGCGCGCGGGTAGCTGGGTCGGCGCGGGCCCGGGCGCCCACGGACGGCTGGAGGCGGACGGCCGGCGGGTCGCCACCCTCGCCGAGCGCCACCCGGAGCGCTGGCTCGAGCGGGTGGAGGCGGACGGCCACGGCCTGGTGGAGGACGAGCCGCTGGATGGGGAGGCGGTCGCCGACGAGTTCCTCGTCATGGGCCTGCGCCTCGCCGAAGGGCTGGACCTTGCCCGCCACGCCCGCCTCGCGGGCCGGCCGCTGCCGGACGAGCGGGTCGACCCGCTCGTCGAGGACGGCTTCCTCGTCCGGCCGTCGCCGGGCCGCCTCGCCGTCACAGCGCGCGGGCGGCTCGTTCTGGACGCGGTGCTGCGGGCGCTCTCGGGCTGAGGCGACGACCCGCGAAGAAGGGAACGGCCGGTCATGACCATGGCGATGGCGAAGGCGGACACGCCGCCCGAATGGACGGCGCCCGAGCGCTTCCCGCCCGACGCGGCGGCCCTGTCGGACTCCCTGTCGGAGATCGTCCGGGCGGCGGGCGGCGACTGGGGCAAGGCCCGGCCCGCCGTCCTGAAGGCCCTGAAGGCGACCCGCGCCGCCATCCTGGACGACGCCGAGCGGTTCCTCCTCGAGGAGGGGAGCGGCCTTGCCTGCGCCCGCCGCATCTCGGCGGGGCAGGACGCCATCGTGACGGCCGCCGCCCACCTCGCCGCCCGCCACGTCTACCGGGTCGACAACCGCTCCTCGGGCGAGCGCATCGCCATCCTCGCCACCGGCGGCTACGGGCGCGGGACCCTCGCCCCCGGCTCGGACATCGACCTGTTGTTCCTGTTTCCCTACAAGCAGACGCCGTGGGTGGAGAACATCGTCGAGACGACGCTGTACCTCCTGTGGGACATGGGCCTGAAGGTGGGCCACGCGACCCGCTCGGTGGACGAGTGCATCCGCCAGGCCCGCGCCGACATGACGATCCGCACCGCCCTCCTCGAGGCGCGCCTCGTCACCGGCCAGGACGAGCTCGCCGACGCCCTGTTCGAGCGCTTCGACACCGCCGTGATGCGCGGCACCGCGCCCGAGTTCATCGCCGCCAAGCTCGCCGAGCGGGACACGCGCCACCGCAAGCAGGGCACTTCCCGCTACCTGGTCGAGCCCAACGTGAAGGAGGGGAAGGGCGGCCTGCGCGACCTCGACACCCTGTTCTGGATCGCCAAGTACGCCTTCCGCGTGCGCACCACCGCCGGCCTCGTCAAGGCGGGCGTCTTCTCCGCCGCCGAAACCCGCCGTTTCCGCAAGTGCGCGGACTTCCTGTGGGCGGTGCGCTGCCACCTCCACTTCGTGACGAAGCGGGCCGAGGAGCGCCTCAGCTTCGACGTCCAGCGCGAGATCGCCGCGCGCCTCGGCTACACCTCCCGCAGCGGGCTGTCGGACGTGGAGCGCTTCATGAAGCACTACTTCCTGACCGCCAAGGACGTGGGCGACCTCACCCGCATCCTGTGCGCGGCGCTGGAGGACGAGCACGTCAAGAAGCCGCCCCGGCTCGACCGCTTCCTGTCGCCGCTGGTGGAGATGCGGCGGCGCCGGCGCCTGCCCTCCACCGACTTCGTGATCGACCGCTACCGGATCAACATGGCGGACCCGGAGGTGTTCGCCCGCGACCCGGTCAACATCATCCGCATCTTCCGCCTCGCCCAGAAGCACGACCTCGACCTGCACCCCGAGGCGATGCGCGCCATCCGCCGCTCGCTGCGCCGCGTGGATCACGCCGTGCGCGCCAGCCAGGAGGCGAACCGCCTGTTCCTCGAGGTGCTGACCGCGCGGGGGGACCCGTCCGTCGTCCTGCGCCACATGAACGAGACCGGCGTCCTCGGCCGCTTCCTGCCGGACTTCGGCAAGGTGGTCGCAATGATGCAGTTCAACATGTACCACCACTACACGGTGGACGAGCACCTGATCCGCGCCGTCGGCATCCTCGCCGCCATCGACCAGGGCCGCGCGCGGGAGGCCCACCCGCTCGCCACCGAGCTGATGAAGACGGTCTCGAACCGCCGCGTCCTCTACGTCGCCATGCTCCTCCACGACATCGCCAAGGGGCGGCCGGAGGACCACTCGCAAGCGGGCGCGGCGATCGCCCGGTCCCTGTGCCCGCGCCTCGGCATGTCTGCCTCGGAGACCGAGACGGTCGCCTGGCTCGTCGAGAACCACCTCGTCATGTCGATCACCGCCCAGTCGCGGGACCTGTCGGACCCCAAGACCATCCGGGACTTCGCCGCCGTCACCCAGTCGCCGGAGCGGCTGAAGCTCCTCGAGATCCTGACCGAGGCCGACATCGACGCCGTCGGCCCGGGCACCTGGAACGGCTGGAAGAGCCAGCTGCTCAACGTCCTTTACTCCGAGACCGAGCTCGTGCTCACCGCCGGCCACTCCCGCATGTCCCGGGACCAGCGCCTCGCGGCCGCGAGGGAGCGCTTCCGCGCCGCCCTCGAGGGCAAGCCCAAGGCCGAGGTGGAGCGCGCCCTCGCCCGCCACGCCGACGCCTACTGGCTGCGCGTCGCCCTCGACGACAAGCTCTACCACCACGCGCTCCTGCAGGAGGCGGAGGCGGCGGGCGCGGCCGTTTGGACGGGCGTGCGGGTCGAGCCGGAGAAGGACGTCACCGAGATCACCCTGATCGCGCCCGACGTCCACGGCCTCCTCGCCATCGTGGCGCGCGCCTGTGCGGTCGCCGGCGCCAACATCGTGTTCGCGGAGATCTTCACCACCACGGACGGGGTCGTGGTGGACACCTTCGCGATCTCGCGGGAGTTCGAGAGCTCCGAGGACGAGCTGCGCCGCGCCCGCCGCGTGTCCGAGCTCATCACCCGCGCCATCGAGGAGAACGCGCGCCTGCCGGAGATCCGCGAGCGCCGCCTCGGCCCCGCCCCGGCCGAGACCTTCAGCCCGGAGAACGACGTGGTGGTCTCCAACGACTGGTCGGACCGCTACACCGCCATCGAGGTGTCCGGCCTCGACCGGCCGGGCCTGTTCCACGACGTGACACGCAAGATCGCCGACCTCGGCCTCAACATCCGTTCCGCGCGCCTCGCCACCTTCGGCGAGCGGGCGGTGGACGTCTTCTACGTGACCAACGGGACCGGCGGGAAGATCGCCCATCCGGCGAGCCGGGCGAAGATCCGCCGCGCCCTCCTCAGCGCCCGCAAGGGCGGAACGGCGGCGGCGGCCCGTGACTGACGGCGCGCCCGTGCCCGGGGCACCCGCTGGCGGGGGTACGGGGCGATGAACCTCCTGAGGAACTTCGCCACCGTCGGCGCCTTCACCATGGCGAGCCGCGTCCTCGGCTTCGTGCGCGACATCCTGATCGCCGCCTTCCTCGGCGCGGGGCCGATCGCGGACGCCTTCTTCGTCGCCTTCAAGCTGCCCAACCTCTTCCGCCGCCTGTTCGCCGAGGGCGCCTTCAACGCCGCCTTCGTTCCCCTGTTCGCCCGCGCCCTCGAGGAGGGCGGGCGGCCGGCCGCCAAGAGCTTCGCGGAGGAGGTGCTTTCGGCCCTCCTCCTCGCGCTCCTCGTCTTCACGACGGCCGCGCTCCTGTTCGCGCCCGCCCTCGTCGTGGTCCTCGCGCCCGGCTTCGCCGCGGGCGAGAGCGAAACGTTCGACCTCACCGTGGCCTTCACGCGGGTGTGCTTTCCCTACCTCGCGGCCATGTCCCTCGTCGCGTTCCTGTCGGGGGTCCTCAACACGGTGGACCGGTTCGCGGCGGCCGCCTTCGCGCCGGTGCTCCTCAACGTGGTCCTCATCGCGGTGCTCACGGCGATCGGCCTGTTCGGGGTCGGCGGCTCGCCCACCGCCGGCTGGTGGCTCTCCTGGGGGGTGTTCGCCGCGGGCATCGTGCAGTTCGCCTTCCTGTGGGTGGCGGTGCGGCGAAACGGCTTCGTCCTGAGGCCCCGGCGGCCGCGGCTGACACCGGGGGTGAGGCGGCTCGTCCGCCTCGGGCTGCCGGGCGTCGCGGCCGGCGGCATCACCCAGATCAACATCATGGCCGGCACCATCGTCGCCTCGTTCTGGCCCGGCGCCGTCTCCTACCTCTACTACGCCGACCGGCTGTACCAGCTCCCCCTCGGGGTGGTGGGCATCGCCATCGGCGTCGCCCTCCTGCCGGACCTTGCCCGCCGCATCCGCTCGGGCGACGGGGCCGGCGCCCTTGCGACGCAAAACCGCGCCCTCGAGTTCGCCCTCCTCCTCACCCTGCCGGCCGCGGTCGCCCTCGTCGCCATCCCCCACGAGATCATCACGGTGCTGTTCGAGCGTGGCGCCTTCACCGCCGCGGACGCGCGGATGACCGCGCTGGCGCTCGCCGCCTTCGGCGCGGGCCTTCCGGCCTTCGTCCTCATCAAGGTGCTCTCGCCCGCCTTCTTCGCGCGGGAGGACACGGCGAGCCCCATGTGGTTCGCGGGGGCGGGCATGGTGGTGAACGTGGCGGGCGCGGTCGCCTTCGGCATGATCCTCGGGGCGGAGGGGCTCGCCCACGTGGGGATCGCCGCGGCGACGAGCCTCGCGGGCTGGCTCAACGCGGGCCTCCTGTTCGCGGGGCTCGTGCGGCGCGG
>CAZJNX010000252.1:0-6140 GCA_964547415.1 uncultured Hyphomicrobiales bacterium | reverse complement strand
GATGGAGGACGACGCGGCGTGCATGCTCGTCCTCCTGGGGGCGACGCCGGAGGGCGGGAAGGAGCTGATCGGCTCCCCTGTCGGCCTGCACGAGCGCGCGTGAGACGCTGGCGGGAGCTCCTCGTGGACCTCAAGGCGCGCGGCCTCTCTGTCGCGCCCGAGGTCGCGGTCGCCGTCGGCGCCCTCGGCTTCTGGAAGGCGCTCAAGAAGATCTTCCCGAGGGCGCGCCACCAGAGCGGCTCGGTCCACAAGCTGGCCAACGTCCTCGACAAGCTGCCGAACTCGGTTCCGCGGACGATGGAGGCCGATCTCGCCGAGGTTCGCGACGCCCCCGAGCGCCGAGGCCGCGATCGCGGTCTGCATCGAAAAGGACGCCGCCAAGCATCCCAGGGCAGTGGAGTGTCTGGCGAAGGACAGCGATGCGCTCCTCCCCTTCTTCGATTTTCCCGCCGAGCACCGGGTCCATCTGAGGACGTCGACCCCGATCGAGAGCGTCTTCGCGACCGTGCGGCACCGGACCGTGCGCACGAAGGGCGCGCTCTGCCACAGGACCGCTTGCCTCATGGTCTTCAAGCGGGTCATGGCGGCGTCGAAGAGCTGGCGCCGGCTGGGGGGCGAAGACCGCTCGCCCTCGGGTCTCGCCGGCGTCAAGTTCACCGGCGGCATCGCCGACACCGCGAACGCCAATCACCGGGCCGCCTGACCGGCCCCGTCACCCGAATTCGACCATTGCTCGGCGGCCGTGGTGGTGCTGCACGACGACGTGCTGCCCTTCCACGGGACACGCGACCTCCCGGTCACCGCCATCCTGACCGACAACCCTCGTGAACTCTGCGGCACCGAACGCCTCCCCTTCGGACTCTGGCTCGAACGCAACGGCACCGGGCATCGCCGGACCAAGGTGCGGCGCCCGCAAACCAACGGCTTCGTGGAGCGCTTCAACGCCACGGTCCTCGACGCGTTCTTCCCGTCGACGATGCGCAAGGCCGACTGCGACGCCTTCGAGGCGCTCCAGGCCGACCGCGACGCCTCACTTGTCCACCACGACACCGAGTGACCGCACCTCGGCTGCCGCAACCAGGGCCGCCGACCCAGCGACCCCATCAACCACCTCGTGGGCCAGGAAGCTCGAGAGGACAACCCAACGCGCCGCCCGGTCGGCCCCGTCGCCCACAACCGACCATGGCTCGGGCCGTTGCCCGCCCCGGCGCACGAGCCCGACAGCGCGGTCGGGACGGAGGTCGTCCGCGCTCATCACGGGACCGAGGACCGTTCGGGCATGCGCGACGACCCTCGCGCCGGGGCATGCGCAGCGCAAGCCCCGGCAGCTCCTCGTCATCGTCGCGCCATGCCGGGGGCGGCACGTCACCCCGCCCCCGGCCGGGAACGCGCTCGCCCGCTGCGCCAAGAGGGGCCCCGGCCCGGCAGACCGCCCCGCCGTGGTGGCCGACGAAACGGGGGGCGACGACCACGCGCAGTGCCCTGCCGACGCGCCTGCCGAGCGCCCATCCCGATCGCGGGATCACCGGCCCCTTCCGGCCTCGCCCGAGTTGCAATGGAGAAACCGGCGGGGCGGGGCCGATCCGTCCGGGGCGCGGGCGAGACCGGGGGAAGGGGGAGCGGACGCCTACCCGGAGGACTGTCTCAGGAGGCGGGCGAGTTCGTCGTAAGGGTCCCGGCTCGGCGGGTCGTCCGGGGACTGGACGAGCGCCTTGTACAGGCGCGGCACGATCGCGGCGGCCTGTTCCGTCTCGCCGTCCCGTCGCGCGGCGTCTCCCGCCAGGATGCGCAGGTCGCGCGTGTCCTCGTAAAGGTGGATCATGGCGCGCAGGCGGGCGACGAGCTGCCGTTGCTCCGCCGTCCACACCTGGTCGGCGAGGCGGGAGATGGAGCGGGCGATGTCGACGGCCGGGTAGCGGCCGGCTTCGGCGATGCGACGGTCGAGAAGGATGTGCCCGTCGAGGATGCCGCGGGCCGCGTCGGCCACCGGATCGTTCGCGTCGTCCCCGTCGAGGAGAACGGACAGAACCGCCGTGACGCTGCCGCTTCCCACCATGCCCGCCCGCTCGAGGAAGCGGGACAGGGTACCGAAGACGGAAGGCGGATAGCCGCGGGCGACGGGAGGTTCGCCCGCGCCGAGCGCCACGTCGCGCAGGGCGTGGGCGTAGCGGGTGAGGGAATCGACGACGAGAAGCACCTTGCTGCCCGCGGCGGCGAGGGCCTCGGCGATCGTGATCGCCGTCAGCGGGGCGAGGCGGCGCTTCACCGCGCTCTCGTCGGCCGTCGCGACGACGACGACGGTGCGGGACCGGCCGCCGGCCAGGCCCGACTGCAGGAAGGACCGGACCTCCCGGCCCCGTTCGCCGACGAGCGCCACCACGGCCGCGTCGAAGCCTTCGGTGCGGCCGAGCATGGACAGGAAGGTGGACTTGCCGACGCCGGAACCGGCGAAGACGCCGATGCGCTGGCCGTGCACGATGGGCGTGAACAGGTCCACCACGCGGATGCCCGTGTGGATCGCGCCCTCCGGCAGAGGCCGCGCAAGGGCCTCCGGGGCGCGATCCTCGATCGGGCGGGGCGTGCCCGCCTGCGGAAGGGGCGGGCCGCCGTCGATCGGATCGCCCGCCCCGTCGACGACGCGGCCGAGCCAGCCGCGCCCCGGCGACAGGAGAAGGGGCCCGGCGAGGAAGGCCGCCGAGCCGAGCGGCAGGTCGAGGCCGCCGTCGAGCGGGCGTACGATGGCGCCGTCGGTCTCGAGGCGGACGATCTCCCCCGCCGGGCCCGTGCGGGGGTGGCCGAAGCGGACGCGCTCGCCCCGTACCGCGTGGTTGGCGAGCCCGACGACCCGAAGCTGGTCCGCCGCGACGCCCGAGACGATCCCGCCGACGGCCACGGGCGGCAGGTCATCCCGCAGCCTTTCGACGGTCGCGGCAATGGCCGAAAGACGGTCCATCAGGCAGCGCTCCTTCGGTTCAGCGAGCGGCCCGGCGCGGGGCGTGCGGCGGGCGCACGTTGCGCACGGAATAGGACCGCCCTGGCGCGCCGGTTGCGGGCGCTCCGGCGACCGGTTCCACGGGGGTCATCGCGCTGCGCGGGGGAAACGTGCGCCGCCATCCGGCCCGGACGTCCCGAGGGAGCGCCTGCGGGCAGGCGGGAAGGCCCGCGGTCGGCGGGTGGGCGGGACCGGTGCGGACAGGCAGCGGCACCGGCGCAAGACCGATCCCGGCACACCAGCGCGAGCCGGCGGGGCCTTCTGCCCTTGCCCGGTTCGCCCGCCGGCCGGCGCCGGCCTTCGACCGCGGCGCGACCCGCGGGAACGCTCCGCGGACGGTGCCCGAGCGCGGGTCCGGGCCGACGGGCTTGCGGGTCATCGACGGCGGACGGACTAGGCACCCGTCGGGCCGAGGTCGCGGATCGCGGTGGCAAGGCTCCGGTTGCGGGCGTCGAGACTGGTGGCGATGCTTTCGAAGTCGCGCTGGATCATGATGAGGCGGGTGAGCTCCATCACCGGATCGACGTTGGCCTGTTCGAGGAAACCCTGGCGGACGCGGTTGGCGACCAGGTCGTCGGCGGGCACGGCCGCCTCAGACAGGACGGCGGTGTCGCTGAAGCGCTCGAGCCGCGCCGTCTCGGGAATGAGGAACAGGCCGAGGACGGCCGCCTGCTCGCCCGCCTGGACGATCGTCCCGTCGTCGCCGATGGCGACGGGGCCGGCGGCCGGGTCGAGGGCGATCGGGCCGCCGCCCGCGTCGAGCACCGGATGGCCGGTCACGGTGACGAGATCCCCCGCCTCCGTCAGGTCGAAGCGGCCGTCCCGGGTGTAGGCGATCTCCCCGCCCGGAAGGCCGATCGCGAACCAGCCCCGCCCGTCGATCGCCACGTCGAGGGGGTTGCCCGTCGGCATCACCGCGCCCGGCTTGCGGGAGATGAACGTCTCGCCCTCGCTCGCGAAGGACGTCTGCTCCCGGCGGAAGGCGGACAGGATGGTCTCGAAATGGATCTCCTCGGCGCGGAAACCGGCCGTCGCCATGTTGGCGACGTTGTTGGCGACGGTGGAGAGCCGATGCTGCTGGGCCACGTGGCCCGACAGGGCGACATAGATATCGGTCGACATCGATCCTTCCCGTTGTGTCGGCCCGGGGGGCGCAATCCGGTCCACCCGCTGTCCCGCCAGGGCCGGACGTGGGCCCGCCCGCGAGCGCCCCGCGGGCCATGGTGGAACGATGCCAGAGCCGACTTGCGCCGGGCTTGCCCGGCTCCCGTCAGCCGCCGCGGCGCAGCTGCTGGACGGTGAGGGCGAGATCGAGGCTGACGCTCGCCGACGCGCGGGTGTTGAACAGGTCGAGGAGGGGGGAGGACGTCGTCGCCTCCGTCATGTCCCACATCCCGGTGAAACGGACGATGAGCCGCTCCAGCGCCTCCGGGTCGCGCAGGCTCTCGATGTCGAGGCGCTCCTCGATGGCGGCGGCCTGCTTCTCCAGCGGCGCGGCGGCGAGCTCGTCCGGCAGGCCGAGGGCGGTGCGCACGACCTTGTAGAGCGCCGCGTCCGCGAGGAGGCCGTAGGCCGACGTCACGTCCGGGGCCTTGCGCTGGAAATAGAGGGCGAGGCGCACGCCCTCGTTCTCCTCCCCGGCGGCGACCTCGAGGGACTGGCGCACGTAGCGGTCCACCACGGGCTGGCGGACCGACTCGGACGAGGTCGTCGCCTCGCCGAGGCGGGCGAAGTTGAAGGTGCGCGCGAACTCCAGGAAGCGCGGATCGTTGAGGCGATAGACGAAGGCCTCCGGATTGTCCGTCCCCTCCGAGAGGACCTTGCGCATGTAGGCCTTGGCGAAGGCCATCTCCTCGAGGCCGAAGGCGGTCATGGCGAAGCGGAAGACGCGGGTGTCCGCCAGGAACTCGTCGAGGCTGCGGATCTCGCCGATCCGCTCGAGATAGTTCTGGCTCTCCAGCGCCACGGGCGCCTCGGCCGCGCGCAGGGCGAGCGTACGGTCGAGGTCCCGCGACATGAGCCGGTACGTGGCGAGCGTCGAAAGCATCCTCTCCTCCCACCCCGGCGCCGGCAGCACCGGCGCGCAGCGGCCAAGATTGCGCGTCTTTCAATCCTAGCGGGTGAAGCTTGCGCGAGGCTTGGGTGTCGCGGGCGGCATCAGCGCTCCGCGGGCCGGGCGTGGAAGAGGACGACCTCGTCCGGGCGGGCGAGGTCCAGCTTGGCCCGCGCCCGCTCGTCCAGGAGGTCCGCGTCGAGGGCGAACGGGCGCAGCCGCGCCACCCGCGCCTCCAGCGCCTCCCGCCGCGCCTTGAGGCGCGCGTACTCGGCCTCGAGCTCGGCGAGCTCGGCGAGGAGCCCCGCGCGCGAGCGCATCCCGTAGTCCCCCTCCCGCGCCTGCCAGAGGAAGTAGCCGGCGAGCGCGACGAGACAGGCCGGGACCAGGAACCAGCGAAGGGGAGAGCGGCGGCGATGGCGGGTCGGCATGGCGGCACCTCGCAGGGGCCCGCCTACCGTAGCCGGGAAAGGGTTAACGGGCCGTGTGCCCGGCCGGCCGCCGGCGCAGCCCGGTCAGGCCGCCGTGCCCGCGTGGCCGCCCGCCTCGGTGGCGAGGAAGGCCTCGCCGCACAGGCGGGCGAGGGCGCGCACCCGCAGGATGTAGCTCTGCCGCTCCGTCACCGAGATGACGCCGCGGGCGTCCAGGAGATTGAAGACGTGGCTCGCCTTGATGCACTGGTCGTAGGCGGGCAGCGCCATCAGGTGCGCCCCGGACGGCCCGTCCGACCAGCCCGCCTCGACGAGATGGCGGCACTCCGCCTCCGCGTCGCGGAAGTGGCGCAGGAGCATCTCCGTGTCGGCGTGTTCGAAGTTGTGGCGGGAGTACTCGCGCTCCGCCTGCAGGAAGACGTCGCCGTAACTGACCTGGTCGGGACCGTCCGCGCCGTTGAAGGCGAGGTCGTAGACGTTGTCGACGCCCTGGACGTACATGGCGAGGCGTTCGAGACCGTAGGTCAGCTCGCCCGAGACGGGCTGGCACTCGAACCCCGCCACCTGCTGGAAGTATGTGAACTGGGAAACCTCCATCCCGTCACACCAGCACTCCCAGCCGAGGCCCCAGGCGCCGAGGGTCGGGCTTTCCCAGTCGTCCTCC
>CAZJNX010000251.1:0-6239 GCA_964547415.1 uncultured Hyphomicrobiales bacterium | reverse complement strand
CGGCGGCCGGCGTGTCCGTCGGGTCGGCGGCCCGGTCCGACGGGCTCGGCCTTGCCGACCCCGCGCGCCGACCCACCCGGGCCGGCTGGCTGAAGCCGGTGCAGCCTGCGGACGGGAGCCGTCGCCCGGGTGTGAGCCACCCGCTCCCGAAGCTGCGCCGCGACGGACCCGCCCCGCGGGCTCGGCTGCCCGCCGGGCCGAGCCCGTCCCGCGGCGGGCCGTCGCGACGCGCTCGCCCGGCAGCCCCCTCATCCGGCCGGCCCGGGTGGCGGACGCGGGCCGTCGCCCGGGCGCGAGCCACCCGCTCCCGAAGCTGCGCCGCGACGGACCCGCCCCGCGGGCTCGGCTGCCCGCCGGGCCGAGCCCGTCCCGCGGCGGGCCGTCGCGACGCGCTCGCCCGGCAGCCTCCCTCATCCGGCCGGCCCGGGTGGCGGACCCGTCCGGTCGGGCCGGCGCGGACGAAACCGTCGCGGACGCCGGGCCGGCGCGTTTCGCCGCGGCGTTCTCGGTGTCCGACGCGGCCCCCGCGGGCCGGCCGATGCGGGACGAGCCGTCGAACCTGGCGCGGAACGGCCCGCGGAGGCGCCGGCCTGCGGGCCGGCGTGCGCCGGTTGGCGGCGGGGCGGCGGCGGGCTAAGCCGGGGACCGGCGCACGAAGGGAGGCGACATGGCGGTCCTGTTCACCTCGTCGGACTGGAACTGGGAACGGTGGCTCGAACGGCTGAAGGCCCTCGCACCGGACCGGACCTTCCTCGTCCACGGCGTCCACGACTACGACCCCGCGGCCATCCGGTACGCCCTCACCTGGAAGCCCCCGGCGGGGCTCCTGCCCCGCCTGCCGAACCTGTCGGTCATCTTCAACCTCGGGGCCGGGGTCGACGCGCTGATGGCCGAGCCGGACCTGCCGCCGGACGTGCCCGTCGTCCGCCTCGTGGACCCGGACCTCACGCGGCGGATGGGGGAGTGGGTCGTCCTCCAGGTCCTGCTCCATCACCGCCAGACCCTCGCCTACCTGGAGCAGCAGCGCCGCCGGGTCTGGCGGGACCTCCCCCAGCCCGTCGCCTCCGAGGTCCGGGTCGGCCTCATGGGCTACGGGGTCCTCGGCCGCCACGCCGGCCACCTCCTCGCGGCCGTCGGCTACGACGTCCACGCCTGGAGCCGCACGCCCCGCCCGGACGCCCCCGTCCCCTGCCTCGCAGGCCCGGAAGCGCTCGGCGCGTTCCTCGCGCGGACCGACGTCCTCGTCGCGCTCCTGCCACTGACGGCGCAGACCCGCGGCATCATCGACCGCCGCCTCATCGACGGCCTCGCGCGGGACGGGGCGCTCGGCGGGCCGGTCCTGATCAACGCGGGGCGCGGCGGCTCCCAGAACGAGGCGGACATCCTCGCCGCCCTGCGCGACGGGCGGCTGAAGGGGGCGAGCCTCGACGTGTTCGAGACGGAGCCGCTGCCCGAAGACAGCGCGCTGTGGGACGCCCCGAACCTCGTGATCACCCCCCACGCCTCCGCGATCTCGAACCCCGACGCGGTCTGCCCCTACGTGGTCGGCCAGATCGAGGCGTTCGAGGCGGGACGGGGGCTCAGGAACGTCGTGGACCGCGCGCGCGGCTACTGACGGGCTCAGTACTCGCGGAACAGGGCGACGAGGCGACCCTGGATGCGGATGCGGTCCGGCCCGAAGATGCGGGTCTCGTACTCCGGGTTCGCGGCCTCGAGGGCGACCGACGAGCCCTTCTTCTTCAGCCGCTTGAGGGTCGCTTCCTCGTCGTCCACGAGCGCGACCACGATGTCGCCGGTGTCGGCCCGGTCCTGGCGGCGGATGACCACGATGTCCCCGTCGAGGATCCCGGCCTCGATCATGGAATCGCCCCGGACCTCGAGCGCGAAGTGCTCCCCCGAGCCGAGCATGCCGGCCGGGACGCCGATGGTGCTGCCGCGCTGCTGGATGGCCTCGATCGGCACGCCCGCCGCGATCCGCCCCATCACCGGGACGTCGATCGTCTCGCCGGGGGCGCCAGCGCCCCCGTCGGCGCCCCCGTCGGCGCCCCCGTTCGCGCCGCTTTCGGCCACCGGCACGGCGGGCGCGGCGGGCGCAACGCTGCGCGACCGGTCCCCCTCGATCACGTTCGGCGTGAAGCCGCGGCGGGCGAGGGCGCTCGGCTGGGGCTGGGGCATGTCGGGCAGCTTCAGGATCTCGAGCGCCCGCGCGCGGTTCGGCAGGCGGCGGATGAAGCCCCGCTCCTCCAGCGCCATGATGAGGCGGTGGATGCCCGACTTGGACTTGAGGTCCAGCGCCTCCTTCATCTCCTCGAAGGACGGGGGCACACCCTCCTCGTGCATGCGCTCGGCGATGAACATCAGGAGTTCGTACTGCTTGCGGGTCAGCATCGGGTGCCCTTTCTCCGTGACCGCGGGTGCCGCGCCTTCGGACGGACGCCGCACCCGCCGTCCCATGCCCGATTCGCGTCGCGCATACAAATCAGGAACACTCGATACACGTTCCGCGTGTGTTCTGCAAGCGTATTTCGTCCGGTCAGGTGCATTTCCTACAGCCGGATGATGCGGCAGGCATCGCCCGCGGGCGCTGGCGGTGCTCCCGCGGGGCGCACGAGGAGCGCGTCGGACCGGGCGAGGACGCCGAGCATGGAGGAGTCCTGCACCGGCGCGGGGGCAACGAGGGGCAGGCCGTCGTCCGCCGTCCCGACGATCGAGGCGCGCATGTAGTCCGCCCGCGGCCCGTTCTGCGGGACGGCCTGTGCGAGGCGGGCGGGCGCCTCCTCGGGGCCGACGCGGGCCGCCCCCGACAGCGCCTCCACGAGCGGGGCGAGGAAGAGGACCGAGCACACGAGACTCGAGACCGGGTTGCCCGGAAGGCCGAGGACGCGCATGGGGCCGATGTGGCCCGACAGCAGCGGCTTGCCGGGTCGCATGGCGATCCGCCAGAAGGCGAGGGAGAGGCCCGCCCCGCCGAGGACGTCGCGCACCAGGTCGTGGTCGCCCACCGACGCGCCGCCGACCGTGACGAGGACGTCCGGCGCGCGCCGCGCGATCTCCGCGACCCGCGCGGCCATCGCCTCCGGGTCGTCGCCGACGATGCCGGCGTCCTCAGCGATCCCGCCCGCCGCCGTCACCACCGCGGCGATGGACGGGGCGTTGGAGGCGACGATCTGGTGGGGGCCCGGCTCGGTGCCGGGCGGGACGAGCTCGTCACCCGTCGCGAGGATCGCGACGCGGGGCCGGCGCGCCACCGTCACGGCCGTTCGGTTGGCGGCCGCCGCGAGGCCGAGGGCGGCGGGGCCGAGGCGGGTGCCGGCCGTCAGGATCACGTCGCCGGCGGAAAAGTCGAGGCCGCGGCGGCGGATGTGGCGGCTGGGCTCGGCGGGCTCCACGACCGTCACCGCCCCCTCGCCGGCCGACGCGTTCTCCTGGATGAGGATGGTGTCGGCCCCGTCGGGGACCGGGGCGCCGGTGAAGATGCGCGCCGCCTCCCGCGGGGCGAGCGTGCGGCCGAGGGCGCGCCCGGCCGGGATCTCGCCGGCGAGGGCGAGGACGGCGCCGGCCGTCGCCGCGTCGGCGGCCCTCAGGGCGTAGCCGTCCATGGCCGAGACGGCGAACGGCGGCTGGGTCCGCGCTGCGGTGAGGTCCGCGGCGAGGACGCGGCCGGCGGCCTCGCCGAGCGGCACCACCTCCTTGTCGGGAGCCGGACAATCGGCGAGGACGCGGCGGCGCGCTTCCTCGACCGGGATCATCGCCATCGCCTTTCCCCGGGCTTCCGGTCAGTCCGCCCGCCAGTCGCCGGAGCGGCCGCCGGACTTGCGAAGGAGGCGCACGCCCTCGATGGTCATGGACCGGTCGAGGGCCTTCGCCATGTCGTACACCGTGAGGGCGGCCACCGATACCGCCGTCAGGGCCTCCATCTCCACCCCCGTGCGGCCGGTGACGGCGACGCGGGCGGTGATCGCGATGCCCGGAAGCGCCCCGTCGGGCTCGAGCGAGACCTCCACCTTCGACACGGGGAGGGGATGGCACAGCGGCACCAGTTCGTGGGTGCGCTTCGCCGCCATGATGCCCGCGATCCGGGCCGTGCCGAGGACGTCGCCCTTCTTGACGTCGCCCGCGCGGATCGCCTCGAGCGTTCCGGCGGCCATCCGCACGCGCCCCTCGGCCACCGCCTCCCGCCGGCTCTCGGCCTTGTCCGACACGTCCACCATGCGGGCGCTGCCGTCCGCGGCGACGTGGGTGAGGCCGGCCGGGCCGTCCGCGGCACCCGTGAGGAGACGGCGGGTGGCGGCGGCCACGTCCGCCTCGCGCATCAGGCTCTCGCCGACCAGGAAGGCGCCGATCCCGTGGCCGCGCAGGCGCACCACGTCGGCGTGGGTGAAGATGCCGGATTCGGCGATCGTCAGCCGGTCGTCGGGCACGAGGGCCGACAGGCGCTCGCTGACCGCGAGGTCCGTCTCGAAGGTGCGCAGGTTCCGGTTGTTGATCCCGACGAGGTGGGCGGGAAGCGCCAAGGCGCGCTGCAACTCCCGCTCGTCGTGGACCTCGAGGAGGGCGTCCATGCCGAACCGCGCCGCCTGTTCCACGAGGAGGCGGGCCGTGTCGTCGTCGAGGGCGGCGAGGATGACGAGGATGGCGTCGGCCCCCGCCGCCCGCGCCTCGGCCACCTGGTAAGGGTCGATGAAGAAGTCCTTGCGCAGGACCGGCAGGCCTGTCGCCTCCCGCGCCGCCGTCATGTCGGACAGCGTGCCCTGGAACGACGGCTCGTCGGTGAGGACGGACAGGCACGTCGCCCCGCCCGCCTCGTAGGCCCGGGCGATGGCGACCGGGTCGAAGTCGGCGCGGATGAGACCCTTCGACGGGCTCGCCTTCTTCACCTCGGCGATGAGCGCGGGGCGACCCTCCTCGGCCGTCCCGGCGAGGGCCCGCGCGAAGCCCCGCGGCGGCGGCGCGGCCTCGGCGCGGGCCACCAGCTCCTCCTCCGGCAGGCGCGCGCGGGCCGCCTCCACCTCGGTGCGCTTGTAGGCGAGGATGCGGGACAGGGTGTCGGACATGGGGCTCTCCTGCGGCGGGGCCGTCAGGCGTTGGAGACGGCGACGAGGCGGTCGAGGACGGCCCGCGCCTCGCCCCGGTCGATGCTGGCGGCGGCGCGCTCCACCCCTTCGGAAAGGTCCGCCGCCGCGCCCGCCACCACGAGCGCCGCGCCCGCGTTCATGAGGACGATGCGCCGGTAGGCCATGTCGGCGCCTTCCAGGACGGCGCGCAGCGCCTCCGCGTTCTCCGCCGCGTCGCCGCCGACGAGCTCGGACAGCTCCGCCCGGGCGAGCCCCACGTCCGACGGCGCGATCTCGAAGGTGCGCACCTCGCCCCCCTTTGCCTCGGCGACGAAGGTGGGGCCGGTGACGGTGATCTCGTCGAGGCCGTCGGCGCCGTGGACCACCCAGGCCCGCTCGCTGCCGAGGGTGGAGAAAACCCGGGCGAGCGGCTCCACCCAGGCCCGGTCGAACACGCCGACGAGCTGGCGCCGGACGCCGGCCGGGTTCGACAGGGGGCCGAGGAGGTTGAAGATGGTGCGGGTGCCGAGCTCCACCCGCGCCGGGCCCACGTGCTTCATGGCGGCGTGGTGGGCGGGCGCGAACATGAAGCCGATGCCCGCCTCGCGGATGCAGCGGGCGATCTCCTCCGGCCCGAGCTCGATCCGCACGCCGAGGGCCGACAGCACGTCCGCCGCGCCCGAGCGGGAGGACAGGGCCCGGTTGCCGTGCTTGGCGACCGGAACGCCCGCCCCCGCCACCACGAAGCCCGCGCAGGTGGACACGTTGTAGCTGCCCTTGGCATCGCCCCCGGTGCCCACGATGTCGATGGCGTCGGCGGGGGCGGCGACGCGCGTCATGCGGGCGCGCATGGTCTCCACGGCGCCGGCGATCTCCTCCACCGTCTCGCCGCGCACGCGCAGGCCCATGAGGAAGCCGCCGATCTGGGCCGGCGTCGCCTCGCCGGACATCAGGATGTCGAAGGCGCGGGCGGCGCTGGCCCGGTCGAGCCGGCCGCCCCCGGCGACCTCCGCGATCAGTGTCTTGAGCTCCGCCATGGCCGGCGCCGCCTCCCTGCAACGACCGTCTTGCGGGGGTGGCGCGCCCCCCCGTTCCGGATCCCCGGCAAAAGCAGGTCGGCCGCCGACAATCAAGCGGAAAGGGAAGCGGGCGGCCAACCGGCCGGCGCGGGACGGCGGGGGCGGG
>CAZJNX010000250.1:0-6255 GCA_964547415.1 uncultured Hyphomicrobiales bacterium | reverse complement strand
CCGCCCGACGGATACCCCGGCCCGCCCGACGGATACCCCGGCCCGCCCGACGGATTCCCCGCTCCGCCGGACGGATACCCCGGCCCGCTCGACGATACCCCGCTCCGCCCGACGGACGCCCCGCCCCGCCGACGGGTGCCCGCTCCGCCCGACGGGTGCCCCACTCCGCCCACCGGGTGCCCCGCACCGACCGATGGGTACCCGCTCCGCCCGACTGGTGCCCCGCCCCTTCCAACGGGTGCCCCGCTCCGCCCGGCGGCTATGGTCCCCGCCCCGTCCCCCTCCCCATCCTGGTCCGCGTGAAGTGTCCCTGTCCGCGTCCCCGCCGCCCCATCACGCATCCCCGTCGCCCCGATCCGCATGGCCGCATGGGCCGGAAGGACGGTGTCGGCCGCAACTGCGCACCCACCGCGGCTCGCCCCCGTCGACGGCGGAACGCCGCCACCGGAACGCCGCCACCGGAACGCCGCCACCGGACCGGTTCTCACCGACCGCGTCCGGGCCCGTTCGGTGCGTCGGCGGCGGCGTTCGCAGGGCGCCAGCTGCCGGACGGCTCACCTGTGGGGGCCGGGCCGTCGGTGCGGTGGATGCCAGCGGCTCGGCGGTTCGTGGTACCGGCGCAGGGCCGCATCGGCGCCAGCCGCCACCGCGGCCCCGGTGAGAGCGTCGTCGATCACGCGCCCCGCTAGGGGAAGGCCCGTGCCGACGGCACCGCCGTAGGTGTAGTAGGCGTCGCCGTAGGGGCGGGTCGGGTCGCCGCGAAAATAGCGGCGGCCGCTCTCGACGACCGTCGGCGCTCCGTCCGCGGGGCTCCCGTAGCGGCGGACGCTGCGGCCGTCCGGCCCGTCGATCCGCTGGATCAGGCGTCCGCCGTACGCCCGGCCGCCGGCGCCCGGCTGCGTCCCGGGCCGATCGCCCGATATCGGGTCCCCCTCGGTCGCGGGGAAGGCGCCCCCAGCGGCCCGGTATGGCGGATCGCCCGGGAGGGCTTCGGCCATGCCCGGCGAGCCGGCCGCCCCGGGCCAGTCCGCCAGCGCGCCCTCGCCCCGCGGCGGGCTGGCCGCCTCGGGGAGCGGGGACCGCGAGCCGCTCGCCCGTTCGGCTTGCGCCGGCCCGCCTGGACGGGCGGGCTCCGCGCCGCTGCCCGCGCCGAGGAAAGGCTCCGCCGTTGCCGGGGACCCTTCGGCCGGCGGGCGGGGGAGGGAGGGCGTCGCCTGCGCGAGGCGAAGCTGGCCGTCGAGTGGCCGATGGGCCGGGAGCCCGGCGACGCCGCCCGGCGGCGTCGCGCGCTGTCGGCCCGCTGACGAGCCCGGCCGGCAGCCACGTCGTGCCGCCTCCGACCAGGGGGCCGCCGCGACGGGGCAGGCGGCACCGCCCGTCCACGCCGGCGGTCGGCGCAGGTTGGCGACGCCGCGTTCAGGTGCGGGGAGGGCTCCGGATCGCTCCGCGCCCGACGCGGTGCCCGCGGGCGCCAAGGGCCGTTCGACCTCGCCCGTCCCGCGTGGCGGAACGGTGCCCGTCCCGGCCTCGCCGTGGCGACTGGCGGCGGCGGGGCCAAGGCGCCGGCGAAGAGGGCGAGGAGGCAGGCGAACGCTCCGGCGGTGGTGCGCCGCGCTGTGGCTGGCCGGACCCACCGACGTGTCGCCCGGATGGCGGCGCACCGATCCCCCGCCGGGTGGCCGACGGGGCCGGATGCGGGGGCGAGGGGCCCGGGACCCCGGGGGGCCGAACAGGATCGTGGCGGATCGGCCGGGCCGGCGGCGGCAGGTGATGCGCCCGCGGCCGCGACGGGCCGGCCCACGGGCCGGGCGTCGGCCGGCGGCGGATGGGCGGCGGCCCTCGGCGTTGCGGGGGGCGGGGTTCCCGGACCGGACGCTGCGCACCGTGCCGGCGGCGGAGCCGGGGGCCGGGCGCCGACCCGCCATGCGGCGCCGGACCTCGGGACGCGGCCTTTCTCCGCCAGCGCTGCCGGCGATGGCGGCGGAACGGCGGCGACCGCCGCCCGCGACACGGCGAACGGCCCGGATCGGCCCGTCGCCCGCGGACCGGCCGTCGAGCCCGAGCGATGCCCGTTTCGATGCGGCAACGGCGCCTCCCTTCATCCCCCGCGACGTCATCGCGGGCACCGTCGGCGATCGAGCTTGCGCGAGGCTTGCGCCGCCGTCTGTACGGGATCGCGGAAGATGGTCTAGCCTGTCGGTCGGACGAGGCCGCCGCGGGAGCGGCCGAGGCAGGAGGAGAGGGCGATGAAGGCGATCGTCGCAGGGGCCGGGATCGGCGGGCTCGCCGCCGCCCTGATGCTCGCCGCCCGCGGGATCCGCGCGGAGGTGTTCGAGCAGGCGCCCGCCGTCCGCGAGGTCGGAGTCGGCATCAACACCCTGCCCCACGCGATCCGTGAGCTGGCCGAGCTCGGCCTCCTTGCCGCCCTCGACCGCGTGGCGGTGAGGACGCGCGAGCTCGTCTACCTCAACCGCTACGGCCAGGAGGTCTGGCGCGAGCTGCGCGGGACAGACGCGGGCCACCCCGTTCCCCAGTTCTCCATCCACCGCGGGCGCCTGCAGGCCGTCCTCCACGAGGCCGTCCTCGCCCGCCTCGGCGAGGGCGCGGTGAAGACCGGGCTGCGCCTTCAGGGCTTTCTCCAGGACGAGGGCGGCGTCACCGCCCATTTCGCCAACTCGGCGACGGGCGGGGCGGGCCTCACCGTCCGCGGCGACGTCCTCGTGTGCGCCGACGGGATCCACTCCGTCGGCCGCCGCCGCTTCTTCCCCGACGAGGGGCCCCCGTCCTGGAACGGCGTCATGATGTGGCGCGGCGCGGCCGATTTTCCCGCCTTCGCCGACGGGCGGACCATGGTGATCGGCGGCGGCATGGGCGCCAAGCTCGTCCTCTACCCGATCGCGGCCGCGGGCGACGGCGACCCGGACAAGCGCCTCACCAACTGGGTGGTCAACATCAAGACGGCCGACGGCGCGGCGACGCCCCCGCCGAAGGAGAGCTGGTCCCGTCGCGGCCGGCTCGACGACGTGCTGCCCTACGCCCGGCGCTTCCAGGTCCCGGGCGTCGACGTGCCGGCGCTCGTGGAGGCGACCGGGGCGTTCTATGAGTATCCCATGTGCGACCGGGATCCGCTGCCCCGGTGGACCCACGGGCGGGTGACGCTGCTGGGCGATGCCGCCCATCCCATGTACCCGGTGGGCTCCAACGGCGCCTCCCAGGCGATCCTCGACGCCCGCGCCCTCGCCGACTGCCTGAAGGCGGCCGAGCACCCGGTGGCGGGCCTCGAGCGCTACCAGGAGGAGCGGCTGCCGAAGACGGCGGAGATCGTCCGCCTCAACCGCAAGGGTGGGCCCGAGCGGGTGATCGACGAGGTTGAAAGGCGCGCGCCCGCGGGCTTCGAGACGGTCGATGCGGTGATGTCGCGGGAGGAGCGGGCGGCGATCGTCTCGGGCTACGCGGGCAAGGCGGGCTTCGCCCGGCCCGAGGTGGTGAAGGCGGCCTGAGGCGCCTTCACGGGCGCACGCGGATGCGCGTGTTGCCCCGCCCGTACTTCGACACGAGGGCGAACAGGCGGCGGGCGTGGTCCGGGTGGAGGCGCACGCAGCCGTGGCTCGCCGGGCGGCCGAGGCTGCGCGTCTGCGTCGTGCCGTGGATCGCGTAGCCGCCGCGGAAGAAGATCGAGTGGGGCATCGGCGCGTTGTCGTACTTGCGCGAATAGTAGCTGCGGTGCATGCGGGTCGGCCGGTAGCTGCCGACGGGCGTGCGGTAGCCCTTGCGGCCGGTCGAGACGGGCCAGGTGTAGGCCCGCTTGCCGCCCACCGAGACGTACATGCGCTGGGCCGACAGGTCGATCGTCGCCACCACGCTGGCGGCGAGGGCGGGGGGGAGGGCGAGGACAAACCCCGCGAGCACCAGGAATGCGGTGAGAAGCCTGCGGGCGCGCGCCATCGTTTCCCGTCTCCACTCGATCCGCCGGCGCGGGTCCCCTCCGCCGGCCCTTCCCATCCTGCCGCCGTCGCGCCCGGCGCGCCTTGACATGGATCGTCCCCGGCCGCCCGCGTGCGCCCCCTTTCGCCCGGCGGCCGGCCGGCCTAAACAGGCCGCCGGGCGAGGCTGCCCGCCGCGGGCGGGCCGGAGGGAGACGACGAGACCATGTGGCTGTTCTTCGCGGGGGCGGTGCTGTTCTTCTCCACCCACCTTCTGCCGGCGTTTCCGCAGGCGCGGGCCGCGCTCCACGACCGGCTCGGCGACAACGGCTACCGCGGGCTCTACAGCCTCGTGGCGCTCGCGGGGATCGTCCTCATCGTGATGGGCTACGGGGACTGGCGGGCGTCGGGCCCGGCGATCCTGTACGTGCCGCCGGTGTGGATGTCCCACCTGGTGCTTCTCCTCATGCTCCCGGTTTTCCCGCTGCTGTTCGCCGCCTACATGCCGGGGAAGATCGCGGTGGCCGTGAAGCACCCGATGATCCTGGCGGTGAAGGTGTGGGCGTTCTCCCACTTCTTCGCCAACGGCGACGTGGCTTCGCTCGCCCTGTTCGGGCTGTTCCTCGCCTGGGGCGTGATCGACCGGATCTCGCTGAAGCGGCGGGAACGGGCGGGCCTCGTCACGCCGCCCCGGGAGGGATCGGTGAAGTGGGACGCGGCGGCGGTCGTTCTCGGGCTGGTCGTTTACGGCCTGTTCGTCTGGCGGCTGCACACTTGGCTGATCGGCGTGCCGGTGATCGCCTGAGGACGGGACGGGCCGCCGTGCCGCTGGCGCGCGGGCGGCCGCCGGGTTAAACGGGACGAATCGCGACACGCCGGACGGCCCGCGCGGCGCCGGGCGTGGCGCCGCGGACGGGGCGTGGCCCCGGCCGCGGCGCGCGGGGGCGTGCGAAGGGACAGCGATGACGGACATCTTTCAGGAGGTCGAGGAGGACCTCAGGCGCGAGCGGCTGAAGCGGCTGTGGGACCGCTTCGGCCTCTACGTGATCGCCGCGGCCGTCCTCGTCGTCGTGGTGACGGCGGGCTGGCGCGGCTGGGTCGCCTGGGAGACCGCGCGCGAGCGCGCGGCGGGCGAGCGCTTCGCCGCCGCCCTCGCCGACGCGAGCGGGCCGGGCGGCGCGGCCGCGCTCCAGGAGATCGCCGACGGCGGGCCGGCGGGCTACGCGCTCCTCGCCCGCTTCCGCCTGGCGACCGCCGAGGCCGACGCGGGCGAGACGGAGGCCGCGGTGGCCGCCTTCCGCGCCATCGCGCAGGACGGCTCGGTGGACGACGTCTACCGGGACCTCGCCCGGGTGCGCGCCGGGCAGGTGCTCCTCGACGCGGGCGACCCGGAGGCCGCCCGGGCGGAGGTCGCCATGCTCGCCGAGCGGCAGACCGGGCCCTTCACCTTCGCCGCGCGGGAGGTGACGGGCCTCGCCGCCTGGTCGGCGGGGGACCTTTCCGAGGCGCGCCGCTGGTTCGAGGGCCTCGAGGGCGCCGGGACGGTCCCGGCGGACCTGCGCGGCCGGGCGCGGCTGATGCTCACCCTCATCGACGGGGCGCTTCCCCGGGCGGCGGACGGGGAGGGGGCCGGCGCGGCCACCGACACCGGGGAGATGACCCAGTGAGCGCCGCACGCAGCCAGGTGCGGTTCTCGGCGGCGGCCCTCCTGGCCGCACTCGTCGCGGGCTGCGGGTCGGTCGCCGACACCGTGGCGGACCTCAACCCGTTGCGCGAGCGCGAGGTCCCCCTGCCGGGCGAGCGGGAGCCGGTCTTCTCCGGCAACAACCCGGCGGCCGACGCGGTGGACGTGCGCCCCGCGTCCGTCGCCGCGCCGGTCGCCAACGCCGACTGGCCGCAGCCCGGCGGCAACGCGCGGAACGACCCCGGCCACGTCGCCTTCTCGGGCGGGGCGAGCCGGGTGTGGCGCACCAGCCTCGGCGGCACCGGCGGGGGCATCCTGTCGTTCGCGCGGGACGAGTTGCGGATCGCCTCCCGCCCCGTGGTCGCCGGCGGCAAGGTCTTCGTCTACACGCCGGACGGCACGGTGACGGCCCTCGCCCTGGCGAGCGGCGCCCGCCAGTGGCGCGCCTCCCTCCGTCCGGAGGGGGAGCGGGACGCGGCCGCCGGCGGCGGCGTGGCGGTCGACGGCGGGCGCGTGTTCGCCGCCACCGGCTACGGCACCGTCGCCGCCCTCGACGCGGGGAGCGGGCGCATCCTCTGGCAGCAGGAGCTGATCGCGCCCGCCCGCAGCGCCCCGACGGCGGCCGCCGGCAAGGTCTTCCTCGTCACC
>CAZJNX010000249.1:0-6258 GCA_964547415.1 uncultured Hyphomicrobiales bacterium | reverse complement strand
TGGACTGGATCTCCGCCTTCGCCCCCCTCGCCCCGCGGCGCGTGCCCCTGCCGGGCTACCCGTTCGCCCGCGAGCGGCACTGGTCGGCGGCGGCCGAGACGGCGGCGACCGGCGACCGGGCGCCACGCCCTGCACCGGCGCCCGCTCCCGCGCCCGCTCCCGCGCCGGGGAGCGAGCCGTCCGCGCTCCTCGACTGGCTCCGGGAGGAGGTGGGCGCGATCCTCCACAAGGCGCCGGGCGATCTCGACCCGGACGCCACATACGAGGCGTTCGGGATCGACAGCCTCCTCGTCAACGCGATCACCCGCTCCCTGCAGCGCCGCTTTCCCGCCCTGCCCGCCACCGCCCTGTTCGAGCACCGGACGCTGTCGGCCCTCGCCGCGCACCTGTCGCGCCTCGCGCCGGGGCCGGAGCCGGAGCCCGAGCCGGAGGGGGACGCGCGAGCGCCCGCACCGTCCGCGCCGTCCGACGAGGGCATCGCCATCGTCGGCATCGCCGGCCGCTATCCGGGCGCGGTGGACGTCGCCGCCTTCTGGCGAGCGCTGAAGGCGGGGCGGGACGGGATCGGCGAGGTGCCGCCGGACCGGTGGGACTGGACGGCGACCGTCGATCCCGACCGGAAGGACCGCAGCGTCACCCGCTTCGGCGGCTTCATCGAGGACGTGGACGCCTTCGACCCCCTCTTCTTCGGCATCTCGCCGCGGGAGGCGAAGCTCCTCGACCCGCAGCAGCGCCTCTTCCTGGAGACGGCCTGGGCGGCGCTCGAGGATGCCGGGTACACCCGTGAAAGCCTCAAGGCCGCCACCCGCGGGCGCGGC
This sequence comes from uncultured Hyphomicrobiales bacterium, assembly GCA_964547415.1. Taxonomy (GTDB): domain Bacteria; phylum Pseudomonadota; class Alphaproteobacteria; order Rhizobiales; family Amorphaceae; genus CAZJNX01. The sequence goes on along the minus strand of CAZJNX010000249.1, from coordinate 5,440 downwards.
GACGTGGGCGTCTTCGCGGGCGTCATGCACGCCCCCTATCGCCTCGTCGGGATGGACGCGGTGGACGCGGGCCTCCTCGTCCAGTCCAACCACTGGTCGGTGGCGAACCGCGTCTCCTACCTGTTCGACTTCACCGGCCCGAGCCTTGCCGTCGACACGGCCTGCTCGGCCTCCCTCGCGGCCGTGCACCTCGCCTGCGAGAGCCTCCGCCGGGGCGCGTGCGGGGCCGCGCTCGCGGGCGGGGTCAACCTCGTCCTCCACCCCCAGCAGCCGCTGGAGCTTTCCCGGGCGGGGATGCTGTCGAAGGGGCCGGCCTGCCGGGCGTTCGGCGAGAACGCGGACGGGTTCGTGCAAGGGGAGGGAGTGGGCGTCGTCGTCCTGAAGCCGCTCGCCGCCGCCCGCGCCGACGGGGACCGGATTCTCGCCGTCATCCGCGGCTCGGCCATGAACGCGGGCGGCAAGACGGCGGGCTACACGGTGCCGAACCCGGACGCCCAGGCCGCGGTGGCCGAGGCCGCGATCGCCCGCGCCGGGGTCGATCCGGACACGATCGGTTACGTCGAGTGCCACGGCACCGGCACGAGCCTCGGCGACCCCATCGAGCTTTCCGGCCTCGCGGAGGTCTTCCGCCGGGTCGGCCGGGGCCGGGCGCCGTGCGCCGTCGGGTCGGTGAAGTCCAACGTGGGGCACCTCGAGGCGGCCGCGGGGATCGCCGGTCTCACCAAGGTCGTCCTCCAGCTCCGCGAGGGCGAGCTGGTCCCCTCCCTCCACGCCGACCCGCCCAACGCGAAGATCGACTTTTCGGCCGGCCCCTTCCGCGTCCAGGCCGAGGCCGCGCCCTGGCCCGTCCCGGCGGGCGGCGTCCGTCGCGCCGGCCTCAGCTCCTTCGGCGCGGGCGGGGCCAACGTCCACCTCGTGCTGGAGGAGCCGCCGGAAGCCCCGCCCGCCACGCCGTCCGCCGGCCCCTTCCTCGTGCCCCTGTCGGCGCGGAGCGAGGAGCGGCTTTCCGTCCTCGCGCGGAACCTCCACGCCTTCCTGGAGGAGACCCCGGTCGACGTCGCCGACCTCGCCTACACCCTCGCGGTCGGCCGCGAGGCGATGGAGGTGCGCGCCGCCCTCGTGGTGCGTGACCTCGCCGACCTCATGGCCCGCCTTGCGGAGCCGCTGCGCCCGGGCGGGGACGGGCGGCCCGATCCCGCCGACGTTGAGCGGGCGGTGGCGCGGCGGGACATCGACGCGCTGGCGCGCCTGTGGGCGGCCGGCGGCCGGGTCGACTGGGCGGCTCTCCACGCCGGGGAGCGGCGGCGGCGGATCGCCCTTCCCACCTACCCCTTCCTGCGCGAGCGCCACTGGCTCCCCGACGCGCCCGCCCGGAGCCGCGCGACCGCCACCGGCCTCCTCGGCGAGGCGGTGCCGACGCTCGCCGCCGAGGCGCGCTGGCCGGTGGCGGTGGCGCGGGCGGCGCCGCTCCTCGCGGACCACCGCGTCGCCGGCGAGCCGACGCTGCCGGGCGTCGCCTCCCTGGTCCTCGCCGCCGAGGCGGCCGATCGGCTCGGCCTTTCCCGGCCGCTCCGGGTCGAGGCCCTCACCTGGCGCCGCCCCCTCGTCGCCGACGGCGACGGCCTGTCGGCCGAGTTCGTGGTGCGGCCGGGCGAGCCGTCCCTCTCCCTCGAGCTCGTGCGGGACGGCGTCGTCCACGCGAGCGGCACCATGGTGGCGGGCGCTCCCGCCGGCGGCGCAGCGGCCGCCGGCGCGCCGCCGCCCGGGGAGCCGGCGGCAAAGCTCTATGGCCGCCTGTCGGCGCGCGGGCTCGACTACGGCCCGGCGTTCCGGACCATCGAGACGTTCGCCGTTTCGGGGACGGAGGCGACGGCCACGGCGCGGGCGGCCGGCCCCTTCGGCGGCCTCCCCCTCGACCCGGGCCTCCTCGACGCCGCCCTCCAGCTCACCGCGAGCCTCATGGACGTCGGCCCGCCGACGCTCATGCTCCCCTTCTCCGTCGGATCGGTCGACATCCTCGGGGCGCCCGCGGGCGCGTGCCGGATCCACGCCCGCCGCCTCGACGACGGCACCGAGCCGGGCATCGCCCGCTTCGACGTGGCGATCACCGACGACGCCGGCGCGCCCCTCGTCGTCTTCCGCGACCTTGCGGGCCGTGTCCGCCAGGCGACCGTCCTGCCGCCCTTCTTCGCCCCGGCCTGGACGGCGACGCCCGCCCCGCCCGCCGCGCCCCCCGACGGGCGCACGCTCCTGTCCGTCGCGCCGGGCGACCCGCTGGAGGCGCCGCTCGTCGCCGCCCTTGCGGGCGCGGGGCGCCTCGCGCCGGGCGCCGCCGCCGACCCGTCCGCCGACCGGCTGGTGTTCGCCTGCGCGGAGGGGCCGGACGCCCCCCTCGACCTCTTCCGGACCCTGAAGGCGCTCGCCCGGGAGAAGGCCGTGGCGCCGTTCGCGATCACGGTCCTCGCGCTCTGCCCGGACGGGGAGCCGACGCCGTGGGTGGCGGCGGCCATGGGCCTCGCCCGGGTCGCGGCGCGGGAATGCCCGGCCTGGTCGGTCGCCTGCCTTACCCTCGCGGGGCCGGGGGACCTCGCCGCCGCCCTCGCCGACCCGGGCGATCCGGGCGGCCACGGGATCGCCTGGCGGGACGGCATGCGCTTCGTGCGCACGCTGGAGCCGGTCGCCCCGCTCGTGGACGAGAACCCGTTCCGGCGGGACGGCGTCTACCTGATCCTCGGCGGTGCGGGCGGCATCGGCCTTCAGGTGGCGGACCATCTCGCCACCGCCCACGGCGCCCGCGTCGCCCTCCTCGGCCGCACGCCGCCGGACGGGGCGCGCGCGGCGCGGATCGCCGCCCACGGCGGGCGGATCGCCTTCTTCCGCGCCGACGCCCGCGACCTTGCCGACATGCGCCGCGCCGTCGCCGAGGTGCGCGCGGCCCTCGGCCCGGTCCGCGGCGCGATCCACTCGGCGATCGTCATGGACGACCGGAGCCTCGAGCGCATGGACGAGGCGACGTTCCGCGCCGCCCTCGACGTGAAGACGGCGGGCACGGAAAACCTCGTGGAGGCGCTCGCGGGCGAGCCGCTCGACTGGCTCGCCCTGTTCTCCTCGGCCAACTCGTTCGCCGCCAACGGGGGCCAGGCCAACTATGTGGCGGGCTGCGCCTTCAAGGACGCCTACGCGCGCGTGGCGGCGGCGCGGCTCGGCTGCCGGGTGCGGGTGGTCAACTGGGGCCTGTGGGGCGAGGTCGGCCGCGTCGCGGATCCCGCCTACCAGGCGCGGCTCGCGCGGCGCGGCGTCCACCCGATCCGGACGGCGGAGGGGATCGCCGCGTTCGAGCAGGTCCTCGCCGGCGACCACCCGCAGGTCCTCGTCCTGAAGGCGGAGGACCACGTCCTGAAGATGCTCGGCGTCCGCACCGCGCCGGCGGACGCGGCCCGGCCGCCGGCCCCCGCCGTCACGCCGCCCGCTGTCCCGGCGGTGCCGGCTCCGCCTGCGGCGGCGGCTTCGGCGAACGGGGCGGCGCCACCCGCCGCCGTCGGGACGGTGCCGGCGGCCGGAAGCCGGCCCGCCCCTGCCGAAGCCGGGCCGAACGGTCCGCAACCCGCGGGGAGGGCGGCGCGGGCGGAGGGCCTTTCGCCCCCGGCGAGCGCGGCGGCGACGCACGCGAACGGTGCGGCCGTTCCATTCGCGGCGGAGGCGCTGGCGGCGGAAGCGGTCCGGCCAACGGGCGCCTGCGCGAACGGGGCGGTTCCGCCGACCGGTCCCCCGACGCCGGGGGCGGACGGCGCGCGACCGTCCGCAACGGCGCCCGTGGCGCCGGCGAACGGATCGGCCGCCGCGCCCCATGTCGCCGCGGGCCCGGCGGCCGGTGCCGGGGCGGATGCCGCCGCGGCGGCGGACGAGGCGGCCGCCGCCCTCGCCGACCACGCGGCCCTCGACGCCTTGACCCGCCGCGCGGTCGCCGCCTGGGCCGCCCGCAACGCGGCCGCGCTCGAGGCCGTCACGCCGCGGCACCGGCGTTTCCGCGACGCCCTCGGCGACCTGATCGCCCGCGTCGGCGGGCCGCCCCCGTCCGAGGCCGAGGTGGCGGCGGAGGCGGACGCGTTCGTGCGCGCCCACCCGGATCTCGCCCCCCACGTCCGCCTCCTCGCCACCTGCGTGGCGGCCTACGGCGCGGTCCTCGCCGGCGAGCGGCCGGCGACGGAGGTCATGTTCCCGGGCTCCTCCATGGCGCTGGTGGAGGGGATCTACCGGGGCGACCGGCTGACGGCACGCTGCAACGCGGAGGTGGCGGCCGCCGTCCGCGCGGCGGTCGACGCCCGGGCGGGCCGCCCCGTGCGCGTCCTCGAGGTGGGGGCGGGGACGGGCGGCACGTCCGCTGCCGTCCTCGCGTCCCTCGCCGCGAGCGGCGCGGACGTGGAGTACGTCTACACGGACGTCTCCCGCGCCTTCGCCCTCCACGGTGAGCGCACGTTCGGGGCGGCCTACCCGTTCGCGACCTTCGGGGTTCTCGACATCGCCCGCGACCCTGAGCCCCAGGACTACCCGCCCCACGGCTTCGACGTGGCGATCGGGGCCAACGTGGTGCACGTGGCCCCGGACCTCGCGGCGGCCGCCGCGCGGCTGAGGCGCCTCCTGAAGCCGGGAGGCACGCTCGTCCTCTACGAGATGACGGCCCTGCCGGACTTCGTCACCGCCACCTTCGGCCTACTCGACGGCTGGTGGGCCTTCACCGATGCGCGGTTGCCCCACGCCCCGCTCCTCGACGCGCCGGGCTGGTCCCGCGTCCTCGCCGCCGCCGGGTTCGCCGAGCCCGCGCTCCACGGCCTCGGGGGCGAGCGGGCGGAGGAGTTCCGCCACACCGTCATCGTCGCGCCCGTTCCGGCCGAGCGCGAGGCGGCAGCGGTCGCGGCAGCCGGGGCGAAGCCCTTGTCCGACCTCGTGGAGGCGCTTCGCCACTGCGTCGCCGAAACGCTGCAGATGGCGCCCGAGCGCCTCGCGACCGACCGCAACTTCGCCGACTACGGCGCCGACTCCATCATCAGCGTGGACCTCATCGCCGCCCTCAACGCCCGCTTCGCCATCACGCTGAAGCCGACGATCCTGTTCAGCCACCCGACCATCGAGCGCCTCGCCGAGCACCTCGCGGACCGCCACGGCGTCACCGTCGCCCCGCCGCCCGCACCCGCCCCGTCGGCGCCGCCGGCCCCGCCGACGACATCCGCCGGGCCGGCCGTCCCGCCCGCGCCCCGGGCGGACGGTCCGGCCTTCGCCCCGCCACACGCGGCGGACGGGGCCGGCGCGCCGCCGGCACCGGGCGGACCGGCCGACCCCGCCGCGTCCGTCGCCCCCGGCGCGCACGACGGGGTCCCTCCCGCCCGGCCGCCCGCGCCCCGGGCGGACGGTCCGGCCTTCGCCCCGCCACACGCGGCGGACG
>CAZJNX010000248.1:0-6270 GCA_964547415.1 uncultured Hyphomicrobiales bacterium | reverse complement strand
CGGCCTACGCGCCGCTTTCGGGCTCCATCGTGTCGGAGCGGGTGTGGAAGGTGCTCGCCGAAGGGGCGGACGAGGTCCCGATCGGCCACGGCTGGACCTACTCGGCCCACCCGATCGGCGCGGCGGCGGGCGTGGCCAACCTGAAGCTGATCGACGAACTCGGCCTCGTCGAGAACGCGGGCAGCGTGGGTGCCTACCTCCTCGGCACGTTGAGGGGTGCCCTCGAGGGGAGCCCGATCGTGGGCGAAGTGCGCGGCCTCGGCATGACGGCGGCGATCGAGCTCGCGAAGGACCCGGCGACGGCCGAGCCCTTCGACGCCTCGGTGAAGATCGCCCCGCGGGTCGCCGCGCGCGCGCTCGAGAACGGGCTCGTCGTGCGGGCGATGCCCCAGAGCGACATCATCGGCATCTCGCCGCCCCTGTCCCTCACGCGGGCCGAGGCGGACGAGGTGACGGCGCGGATCGCGGACGCGGTCGCCGAAGTCGCGCACGAAGTCGCCTGAGGCCGTCGTCGGGGAGCGCGGCGAGCGCCATGTGTGGCACCGTCAGCGCGAACAGCCCGATGAACACGATGCGCAGCGTCGCGGGCTCGGCCGCGACGCCCGCGGGCAGGAGCGCCACCGCGATCGCCGCGTAGACGAGGGTGAGGAGCGTGGTCGCCACCGCGACGCGGATCGCGAACCGCCGCCCGTGCGCGGGCATCGCCGCCAGCGTGCGCACGGTGTGCCGCGGGCTGTGCAGGAAGGCGAAGTAGAGGACGAAGAAGACGAGCGGCGGCGTCACGACGGCGAGAAGGGCGATGGCGGCAAGCTCGAGCGCGGCCGGCCCCACGTCGGCGAGCGGCGCCCGTGTTGCGAGCGCCTCCCGCAGGACGAGCGCCCCGAGGGCCGCGAGCCCGGCCCACCCCGCCACGGCGAGGCCGTCCACGATGGCGTGGGTCCCCTCCCCGGGCGCGATCGTCACGAGGATCGCGCGCACCGTCTCCGTGTGGGCCGCCGCCGGCAGCGCCACGATCACGATGCCAGCGGCGAGGCGTGCCGCGCGGCCGAGACGGCCGGACCAGTCGCCGGAGAAGTGGATCGCCGAGATCGCGATGAAGACGGCGAGGGCGAGCGGCGGCGAGAGCCACCAGAGCGCGAGCGCGACGAGGGTAAGGGCGGTGTAGACCGCAAGGAAGAGGGCGAGGCTGCCCGCGCCCCGCCACAGCCCCTTGAAGCGGGCGACGGCCGGATCGAGCGCACCGTGGGGAACGCCGAGAACGGCCACCGCGACGGCGAGCACCGCGAGCACGACGGGCCCGTCCGCCCGGCCGGCGAGGAGGGCCGCCAGCACCGCGAGGCCGGCGAAGGCGATCCCGTGCCGCCGTTCGAAGCGGTCAACGGCCGCACCCGATCCGCTGCTCTCCATCATGCCCTCCATCACCGTCCGCCGCCCGCGCGGCTCGACGGCCACGGCGAGACCCGTCGCCCCGGCGCCCCCATCCCGCGAGCCAGCGCCGCCCCCGGGTCCCGCCCACCGCCCGGTCCATTCCGGTGGTGGGACGCCCCTGCCGACATTCCGGCGGAGCCGACCCTTCCAGAACCGCGCCGGGCGCGGGCCGCGTCAACCCCGAAGAGCCGAAGGCGTGGGTTGACGCGGCCCGGGCCCGGCGCGAGCCTCGATCCCGTCCGCTCGTGCGGAAGCCGCCCACCGGCTCCCTCTTCTTCCCTGCCCACGACCGGCGGCGACGGTCCCCTCGGCCGCGGGGTCGACCGCCCGGCGGATCATCGGGCCTTGCGTCCGCCGAGGGGCGGGGCGATCGCCTCGGGCGCCCGGCGGCTGGCGCCGCGCCGGCCCGCGAGCGTCGCCAGGAACGGGGCGGGCGGCAGGCTCGCCGCCACGGCGAGGCGGTCGGCGATGCCGGCCTCCCCCGACAGGAAGCGCAGCAGGCGGTGGGCAGCGACCTTGTCGAACATGGCGTGGAAGAAGCCCGGCGCCCGGTCGGGGCAGGCGCTCAGGGTGTCGAGGAAGATCCGGTCCATCACCCCGTCGAGCAGCGGCTGGGGCGGGACCGGCGGCGGCAGGAGGCCCGCGGCGACCCGTGCGGCCGACAGCTCCGCCCAGCGGGCGATGGCGAGGAAGGCGTAGCCGGTGGACGGGCGCGCCGCCCCGCCGGCGAGGCCGGCGCGCACGACCCGGCCCTCGCCGGTCGGGCGCGCCTTGCGCCGCAGCCCCGGCGCCATGGGGATCGCGCCCGCCTCGCGCTGCACGACCGCGTAGGGCACCGCGCCCAGGGTCCTGGCGAGCGCCGTCGCGAGGTCCGCCTCCAGCACCTGGCGGGGCCGGCCCGCGACGGCGAAGCGCGTCGCCTCCACGAGCGCCCGCCGCGGCGACAGGGGCAGCACGTAGGTGAAGCGCACGTCGCCCCGGTCGGCCGGCGCGAAGTCCATGAGCGTGGCGGCCTCCACGTCGAAGACCGGCGCCTCGGCCTCCACCTCCACGCCCGCGAAGAGCTGCACCATGGGGTCGGCGCGGAAGCCGCCGGGCGGTGGCCGGGTATCGACCACCGCCTCGGCCTCGATGGCCCCGCCGTCGGTCTCCACGCGGCAGCGGTCCGTCTCCTCGTGGACGGCGGCCACCGTGACGCCGGTCCTGAGGGTGACGAACGGGGCCTTCAGGATCGCGTCCTGGGCCTCGCAGTAGAAATCGATGGCGCGGACCATCTGGTAGGGCCGGTCCGCGTGGCGGGCGAGGGCTTGCTCGCCGGCGGGGGTTGCGACCTTCGTGGCCGGCCAGGCCGCCGAGGCGATCCGGTCGAACCGCCCGTCGCGGGGGCGGAAGAAGCACCAGCGCCGGTCGTCCTCGTAGGCCGTGCGCGGCTCGAGGACGAGGACCGGCCGCGGCAGGCGGTCGAGGCGGGCGAGGGCGGCGGCGAGGTGGAGACCCGCGCAGCCCCCACCGACGATCACGATCGGATGATCCGGTCTCTTCAGCATGTCGTCCTCGTCGGCGGCGGGGCGGCCGGCCGGGCCCGCCCCGTGGCATTGATGACGGGGCGGCACCGGCCGCCCCGCCTCGCAGCATCCGGGCGAGGCGGCGGAGCGCCCCGCCTCGCAGCATCATGGCGGGGCGGCGGAGCGCCCCGCCTCGCAGCAACATGGCGGGGCGGCGGAGCGCCCCGCCCGGGCCTCACTCGGCCGGGCTCGGCCGGGCGGTGTCCTGGATCTGGGCGGGCGAGCCGTACTCCGCCTCGGACTTGCGCACCGCGATCATGTAGATAAGGACGCCGAACGCGGCCTTCGCGACGATGTCGGCGACCGTGTAGCCCACCTGGATCACGGTCTCGGCCCAGGCGCCCGTGAGACCGACCATCGGCGCCAGGAAGACCACCGGATAGAAGCACCACGACACCACGGTGACCCAGCGCGCCGTCGACACGAGCCCCTTGGCGTCCTCCGGCTGCCGGTCGATGGCGTTCCTCAGCCCCACGAACAGCTCGTAGACGATCCACGCGAACGGGATCATGGCGAGGCCCCACCACAGCCAGCGGGTGGCGTTCTGTTCGGCGATCTCGCCCGGGTAGCCGAGCACGATCATGAGCGCGGCGAGCCCGCCGAGACGCAACGAGCGCGTGATGGTCTCGTTCCGCGGCAGCCGCATCACTAGGATGAGCTCCACGAGGAGGAGCGGCACCGTGAGGAGCCAGTCCACGTAGCGGTAAGCGTCGTTGAACGGCACGCCCGTCGTCGTCACCACCCCGTCCTCGAGGGTGTAGGCCGCATCCCAGCTCATCATGATGCGGAAGTAGTGGTAGAAGGCGATCGCGGTGACGAGGCCGGTGATGGTCAGCGCGGTCTTGTAGGCGCCCGCCACCTGCGTTCGGCCGAGCCAGAAGAAGAGTGTCGCCGCCCCCATCGTCGCGACGGTGAAGGAGAAGGCGTTGTAGATCAGGTTGTACTGGAACGGAGTCAGACCTTCCATGAAGACCGCTTCCCTTGCTTGAACGGATTGTCGCACCAGTGCTCCACACACCTGGAGCGGCGGGTGGTGCGGTCGGAACTGGCGCCCCGTGCGCAGCGGTCAACCGCGACCCCTTGAAACGGTTGCCGCGACATGCGGTCATGGCTGCTGCCGCTCCCGCTCCCCGTCCGCCCCGACTGTCAGCCGGGCGAGCCGATTGAGGTGTCAAGAGGAGTTGACAACGGCGACCGCCATTCGGCACCTTCCGAAAAGGGCCGGTCGCGCTTTCACCGCGTCGGGCCTCGAGCCGCCGATGGAACGGGACGGGCCGTGAGAAGCGACGACGACAATCCCCGCCACCTCGACAGGGCGGCCGACGCCGGCGGCGGTGCGAGCGCCGCCGCCGGGGCCCCGCGGCCCCTCGAGGTGTTGCTCGCCGAGCCGCGCGGGTTCTGCGCGGGCGTGGAGCGGGCCATCGCCATCGTGGAGGAGGCGCTCGCCCGTCACGGGGCGCCGGTCTACGTGCGCCACGAGATCGTCCACAACCGCCACGTGGTCGCGTGCCTCGAGCAGAAGGGCGCGGTGTTCGTGGAGGAGGTGGACGAGATCCCGGAAGGGGCCGTCACCATCTTCTCCGCCCACGGCGTCTCGCCCGCCGTGGAGCGGGCGGCCGAGGGCCGCACCCTCGACGTCATCGACGCCACCTGCCCGCTGGTGCGCCGCGTCCACTTGGATGGGCGCCGCTACGCCGAGGCGGGCTACGACGTCATCCTGATCGGTCACGAGGGCCACGTCGAAGTGGAGGGCACCCGCGGCCAGGTGGGCGAGCGGCTGCAGGTGATCGAGAGCGTCGCCGACGTCGACCGCATCGTGGTGCGCGACCCCGCCCGCGTCGCCTACATCACCCAGACCACCCTGTCGGTGGGCGACATCGGCAGCGTGATCGCCGCGCTGAAGCGCCGCTTCCCCGAGATCGTCGGCCCCGACACCCGCAACATCTGCTACGCCACCCACAACCGGCAGGAAGCGGTGCGCGCGATCTGCCGCGAGGCCGAGCTCCTTCTCGTGGTGGGGGCGAGGAACAGCTCCAACTCGAACCGCCTGCGCGAGATCGGCGAGGCCCTCGGGGTTCGCAGCTTCCTCCTCGAGACGCCCGACCGGCTCGACCCGGCCTGGCTCGAGGGCGTCGGCCGCGTCGCCGTGACGGCGGGCGCCTCGGCGCCGGAGGTGCTCGTGAAGGGGCTCGTCGACCGCCTGTCGGCCCTTCGCGCCGTCACCGTTCGCGCGGTCGGCAAGCCCGAGCCCGCCATCACCTTCAAGATGCCCGCCCGCTTCCAGGACGCCGCCCCCGCACCGGCCGCGGACTGAGCCGCCGCGCCGGCCATGCGCCAGATCAAGGCGGCCGCCGGGCGGGCCGGCTAGGCGGAGACAGAGGAAACGAGGGAGATAGGATCCGTGACGCGCCCCATGCCGACGACGCCCGCCGTCTACCCCTTCGCCGCGATCGTCGGACAGGACGCGCTGCGGCGCGCCCTCCTGATGGCGACGGTGGAGCCCGCCCTCGGCGGCGTCCTCGCCCTCGGCGACCGCGGGACCGGCAAGTCCACCGCGATCCGCGCCCTCGCCGCGCTCCTGCCGTCCATGCCCACCGTCGCGGGCTGCCGCTACAACTGCGACCCCGCGTCCGACCCCTCGGGCTGCCCCGACCGCTGCCGCGACCACGGCGCGCAGATCGAGGCCCGCCCCGTGCCGGTGGTGGACCTGCCCCTCGGCGCCACCGAGGACCGCGTCGTCGGCGCCCTCGACCTCGAACGGGCCCTCACCCGCGGCGAGAAGGCGTTCGAGCCCGGCCTCCTCGCCCGCGCCCACCGGGGCTTCCTGTACATCGACGAGGTGAACCTGCTCGAGGACCACCTCGTCGATCTCCTCCTCGACGTGGCCGCCTCTGGGCAGAACGTCGTCGAGCGGGAGGGGCTGTCGGTGCGCCACGCCGCCCGATTCGTCCTCATCGGCAGCGGCAACCCGGAGGAGGGGGACCTCAGGCCCCAGCTCCTCGACCGCTTCGGCCTGTCCGTCACCGTCTCCACGCCCACCGACATGAAGGAGCGGATCGAAGTGATCCGCCGCCGCGACGCCTTCGAGCGGGACGCGGACGCCTTCGCGGACCGCTTCGCGGAGGAGACCGAGGCGCTGAAGACCAGCCTCTCGCAGGCGCGCGGCCTGCTGGCGCAGGTGGATGTGCCCGAGGCGGTGCTCGAGAAGGCGGCGACCCTTTGCATCGCCCTCGGCACGGATGGCCTGCGCGGCGAGCTGACGCTGATGCGGGCGATG
>CAZJNX010000247.1:0-6301 GCA_964547415.1 uncultured Hyphomicrobiales bacterium | reverse complement strand
GGCGATCGAGCGGTTGTTCGCCACGCCCATGACGAGGCCGCGCCGGCCTGCCATCACACCTGCCATCGGGCTTACTCCTTCATCGAGCCGACACGCGCGCCGGCCGCCGTCCGCCGGCTCACGTGTCGTAGCGCCGCATCACGAGGGTGGCGTTGGTCCCGCCGAAGCCGAACGCGTTGGACATCGCCGTCTCGATGGCGACCCCGTCCTGCCGCTCCCGCACGATCGGCAGGTCGTCGAAGGCGGGGTCGAGCGTCTCGATGTGGGCCGACTCCGCGATGAAGCCGCCGTTCATCATCAAGAGGGTGTAGATCGCCTCGTGGACGCCCGCCGCGCCCAGCGAGTGGCCGGTGAGGGACTTGGTGGCCGAGATGGGCGGGATCCTGTCGCCGAAGACGGCGCGGATCGCCTCGGCCTCCTTCAGGTCGCCCACCGGCGTGGAGGTGGCGTGGGGGTTGATGTAGTCGATGGGCGCGGCGACGTCCTTCAGCGCGAGGCGCATGCAGCGCTCGGCCCCCTCGCCGGAGGGCGCGACCATGTCGTAGCCGTCCGAGGTGGCGGCGTAGCCGACGATCTCGGCGTGGATGCGGGCGCCGCGGGCGAGCGCGTGCTCGAGGTCTTCGAGCACGAGGACGCCCGCCCCGCCCGCGATCACGAACCCGTCCCGGTCCTTGTCGAAGGCGCGGGAGGCGACGGCCGGCCGGTCGTTGAAGTCGGACGACATGGCGCCCATGGCGTCGAACAGGACCGACAGCGTCCAGTCCAGCTCCTCGCAGCCGCCCGCGAACACGATGTCCTGCTTGCCGAGCATGATCTGCTCGGCGGCGTGGCCGATGCAGATGTTGGTGGTCGCGCAGGCGGCGGAGATCGAGTAGTTGATCCCACGGATCTTGAAGAAGGTGGCGAGCGTCGCGGAGGCGGTGGAGGACATCGCCTTCGGCACCGCGAACGGCCCGATCCGCTTCGGCCCCTTCGACCGCGCCGTGTCGGCCGCCTCGACGATGGTGCGGGTGGAGGGGCCGCCCGAGCCCATCACGATGCCCGTCCGCTCGTTGGAGACCTCGTTCTCCTCGAGGCCCGCGTCGCGGATCGCCTGCTCCATGGCGACGTGGTTCCAGGCGGTGCCGCCGCCGTGGAAACGCATGGCGCGGCGGTCGACCACGTCAGCGGGATCGAGGTCGGGCTCGCCGTGGACCTGGCAGCGGAAGCCGAGGTCGGCGTAGGATTCGGCCCGCCGGATCCCGCTCCTCGCTTCCCTCAGCGCGGCCGTGACCTCCCGGGTGGAGTTCCCGATGGATGACACGATACCCATGCCGGTGACGACGACGCGTCTCATCAGCGCCTCCCGAGCGCCTTGCGTGATTGAACCGGAGTCCCTTTTCGCCGGCGTCCGTGCCCGCCGCGCCCTGTCCGCGAAGGACCGCTCAGGCCGCCGCCGTGTCCGACCCGGCCTTGAACAGGCCGACCTTGAGATCCTGCGCCTGGCCGATCAACTCGCCGTCCGCCTTGAACCAGCCGTCGGCGATCCCCAGCACCAGCTTTGAGCGCATCACGCGCTTGATGTCGATTCCGTATTCCACGCGCCGCATGGTCGGCAGCACCTGGCCCGACAGCTTCAGGGCCCCGAGCCCGAGCGCCCGGCCACGACCCTCCCCGCCGGTCCAGGCGAGGAAGAAGCCGACCATCTGCCACAGGGCATCGAGGAGGAGGCAGCCCGGCATCACCGGGTCGCCCTTGAAGTGGCAGGAGAAGAACCAGAGGTCCGGCTTGACCTCGAGCTCGGCGATCGCGTGGCCGCGACCGCTGGCGCCGCCATCGAGGCCGATCGACGTGATCCGGTCGAACATGAGCATGGGCGGCAGGGGCAGCTGGGCGTTGCCCGGGCCGAACAGCTCGCCCCGACCGCACGCGAGAAGGTCCTCGAACTCGAAGCTCGAGCGGCTCTGGTCGGCAAGGGGGGCTGATCGTGTCATCGTCCGTGTCGCCATGTCCTTTGGGGTCACGCCGGCGCGGGTCCCGAGCACGGCGTGCACCGAACGCCGGCGGGACCCCGCCGTTCCCGGTCCTGTTCGCCCGCGCCCCATCCGCGCCCGTCCGGCGCTCGCGCCGCTGTGTAGAATGTGGCGGCGACGGCGGCAAGGGCGCACCGCCCGCGCCCGCGGGCCGCAGCCAGGCGACCGGCCCGCCCCGTTGCAAATGATTTGCGATGCCACTAAATCGACGCCATAGTGCGGTCGTCGGATACGTAGCGGTGCGCCGACCGATTGGATGAGCGGGCGGGAACCGCCCGCTCCGGCCGACCGAGGGGATGGCAGGGCGTCGCGATGGTGGTGTTTTTCTCGCGTGACACGGCAGACGGAGCGAAGGACGCCGATCGCGCCGTGCCCGATCTGCGCGAGCGCCTGAGGGCGTCGGGCCTCCGGCCCACGCGCCAGCGCCTGGCGCTGGCCCGCCTCCTCTACGGCCGCGGCAACCGCCACGTCTCGGCCGAGGGCCTCCACGAGGAGGCGATCGCCGCGAAGGTGCCGGTCTCCCTCGCCACGGTGTACAACACGTTGCACCAATTCACCGAGGCGGGTCTCCTGCGCGAGATCGCGGTGGACGGCACGAAGACCTACTTCGACACCAACACCAGCGACCACCATCACTTCTTCAACGAGGTGGACGGCGCGGTGACGGACATCCCCACCGGCAACCTCACGCTGGGCGAGGTCCCCGAGGCGCCGGAGGGCATGGAGATCTCCCGCGTCGACGTGGTCGTGCGCATCCGCCCGCGGCGCACCTGACCCGCGCCCCCGGCCAGCGCACGCGCCCCGGACCGGCGCCCGTCAGGGGCCGCTCTCCGGCAGCGGCACGCGCAGTGCAACCGCCAACCGCACCAGGCTCGCGAGGCTGTCCGTTTTCATCTTCTGCATGACGCGCGAGCGGTGGACCTCAACCGTGCGCGGGCTGATGCCGAGCCGCCGCGCGGTCTCCTTGGTGGATTGGCCGGCGGCCATGGCCGCGAACACCTCCGCCTCCCGCGGCGAGAGCGTCTCGTAGCGTTCGGCGATCTCGCCGGAGCCGCCCGCCTCTCCCGGGGCGGGTTCGGTCGCGAGCGACTGGCGGGCCCGGTCGAGCGCGGCGAACAGCTGCTCCCGCCCGAAGGGCTTTTCCAGGAAATCGGTCGCCGAGAGGCGCAACGCCTCCACCGCGGTCGGCACGTCCGCGTAGGCGGTCATGAAGATCACCGGGCAGGCGAGCCCCTCGCGGGCGAGCGCGGTGTACAGATCGAGCCCGTTCCCCCGGCCGAGGCGGATGTCGAGGACGAGGATCGCCGGCCCGTCCGCCGACCGCCGGCGGGCGAGGAACGACGGCCAGTCGCCGAACGCCTCCACCGGAATCTCCCCCGCCGACAGGAGGGCCACGAGCCCGTCCCTCACGGCCGCGTCGTCGTCCACCACGAAGACCGGCGGCCAGGCGGGCCGGTCGGCGGCCTCGGTCTCGAGCGATGCCGATGCCGTCATGGGCGCGTGTCCTCCCCGTCCCGGCCGCCGACGGGCACCGTCATCGCGAGGATCGTCTCGCCCGGCCGCGTCGACACGAGCGAGAGGGCGCCCCCGTGGGAGTCGGCGATGCTGCGGGCGATGGCGAGGCCGAGGCCGAGGCCGTCGGCCTTGCTGGTGGTGAAGGGATCGAACAGGGCCTCCGACAGCTCCGCCGGGATGCCCGGCCCGTTGTCGACCACCTCCACGCGGGCCGTGTCGCCGTCGGTGAGCGTGCGCACCACGATGGTGCCGTCGGGGGTGGTGCGCACCGCGTCGAGGGCGTTGCGCACGAGGTTGACGATCACCTGCTGGATCTGGATGCAGTCCATCAGCACCGGCGGCATGTTCCGGGCGAGCTCGAGCGTCAGCGTCATGCCCGGGTCGAGGGCGCCGCCCGTGGCGATCAGGCAGGCCTCCTGCACGGCGCCGTTGAAGTCCGAGAAGCGGCGCTCCGGCTCGCCCCGGTCGATGAGCGCGCGCACCCGGTGGACGATGGAGCCCGCGCGGCGGATCTCCTCCGCCGCCTGGCGCAGGTGGCGCCGCGCCAGCGCACTTCTCTCGTCGCCCTGCCGGTCCAGCAGGAGTTCGGCCGCCTCCATCAGGCTCGCCGCCCCGGTGAGGGGCTGGTTGAGGTCGTGGGCGATGACGCTCGCCAGCGTCCCCATGGCCGTGAGGCGGCCCAGCCGGTCGAGCGCCCGCTCCGCGCTCGCGAGCTTCAGCCGCGTCTCGGCGAGGATCGACCGGTCCTCGATGAAGCCGACGAAATAGCGTTCGCCGTCCGAGGAGAACTCGCCCACGGACAGGCGGATCGTGAGCCGCTCCCCCGAGCGGTGGCGGGCGTGCATGGTCCGCGGCTTGCCGATGATCCGCGCCTCACCCGTCGCCATGTAGCGCTGCATCCAGCGGTCGTGGCGCTCCCGGTCCTCCGGCAGCATGAGGATCGAGACGTTCTTCCCCTCGATCTCCCCGTGGCGCCAGCCGAACATGGTCTCGCCCGCGGGGCTGAAGCCGATCACGCGGCCGGTCGAATCGATCACCACGATGGCGCTCGGCGCCGTCTCGATGATGGACTGCAGCAGCGTGTCGTGGTCGATCTCGTCGAGGGACACAGCACCCGCCGTCTCTCGTCGCACCCGCCGGGCAGGGCCCGCGTGCAACCGGTGTATGGCTGCCATGTTGCCCGTGCGCATGGCGATTGTACAGACCGCACTGGCAGGGTCCGACAGGGACGGAACCCGCGGACGAGGCCGCGCCGTCCGCTCGCGCACGGGCGCCCCCCCCCTCGTCGCCGACGGGGCAAAGGCGCTAGGCTCGGGCGATCGAACCCCTTCGACGCCCGCCAGCGCGGCAGGCGGGTCATGGGGACGGCGCGAGGAGGAGATCGCCTTGGCGAGCGGGATCCACGGGAGCGACGATCCTGGCGTGGCCGCCGTCCGCGACGAGGAGGCCCAGGCGGCGGTGGTCGCCTTCCTCGCCTCGCCCGCGGCCTGGGGCGGTGAGACGCCGCGCCACGTCCGCACCCACATCTCCCACCTGTTCATCGGCCAGGACCGGGCGCTGAAGCTGAAGCGGGCCGTCCGCCTGCCCTTCGTCGACGCGACGGACCCGGAGCGGCGGCGCGTCCTGTGCGAGACGGAGATCGCCGTGAACCGGCCCAACGCGCCGGGCATCTACCTCGGCGTCCTTCCGGTGGTGCGCACGGCGGACGGCCTCGCCCTCGGCGGGGAGGGGGAGGCGGTGGACCATGTGGTCCACATGCGCGCCTTCGACGGCAGGGACGAGCTCGACCGCCTGTTCGAGGCGGGCCGGCTGGACGGGCCGCTGATCGACCGCACGGCCGACGCCGTCGCCGCCCTCCACGCCCGCGCGCCCGTCCGCCGCGTGCCGGACGGGGCGGCGCGCGTAGGCTCCACCGTCGACCAGATCGCGCGCGACTTCCTCGCCATGGACGGGGGCGGGTCCGTGCGTTCCCTCGTGGAGGACTGGGCCGCCCGGGCCCGCGCGGCGCAGGAGGCGCTCCGCCCGCTCCTCGACAGGCGCGGGCGGCACGGCTTCGTGCGCCGCTGCCACGGGGACCTCCACCTCGGCAACATGTGCCTGTGGGAGGGCGAGCCGACGGCCTTCGACGCCATCGAGTTCGACGACGCGCTCGCGACCATCGACGTCCTCTACGACCTCGCCTTCGTTGTCGCCGACCTCCTGTCCCGGGGCGGGGAGGGGGCGGCGAACCGTCTCCTCAACCGCTACCTCGAGGCGACGCGGGACTACCGGGGCGTGGCGACGCTGCCGCTGTTCGCCTCCATGCGGGCGATGGTCCGCGCCCTCGTCGCGGCCGCCCGGGGCGACGACCCGTCCGCCTGGGCGCGCCTTGCCGCCCGCCTCGTCCGGGCGCCGGCGGGGGGGCTCCTCGTCGCGGTCGGCGGCCAGTCGGGGACGGGCAAGTCCACCCTCGCCCGCGGCCTCGCCGAAGGGGAGGGCGCCCTCGTGGTGCGCACGGACGCGGTCCGCAAGCGCCTGTTCGGGCGCCGCCCGGAGGAGCGCCTGCCGCCGAGTGCCTATGCCGGGGCCGTGAGCCGCCGCGTCTATCGCACCGCGCGGGTGGACGCGGCCCGGGCGCTCGCGGCCGGCTTTCCCGTCATCCTCGACGGCACCTTCCTCGACCCGGCCGAACGGTCGGCCGCCGAGGCGCTCGCGGCCCGCGCGGGCGCCGCCTTCCGCGGCCTGTGGCTCGTGGCCGGCGGCGGCCTCGTCGCCAGGCGGGTCGCCGCCCGCGC
>CAZJNX010000246.1:0-6336 GCA_964547415.1 uncultured Hyphomicrobiales bacterium | reverse complement strand
AGGATGGCGTCCACCGCCTCCTTGTCGCCGTTGACGACGTTGAGGATGCCGGCCGGCAGGCCCGCCTCCATCATCAGCTCGGCGAGGATCATCGGTACCGACGGGTCCCGCTCGGACGGCTTCAGGATGAAGGCGTTGCCACAGGCGATGGCGGGCGCGAACATCCACATCGGGATCATGGCCGGGAAGTTGAACGGGGTGATCCCGGCCACCACGCCGAGGGGCTGGCGCATGGAATACATGTCGATGCCGGGCCCGGCGCTTTCGGTGAACTCGCCCTTCAGGAGGTGGGGGATGCCGATGGCGAACTCGCACACCTCGAGGCCGCGCTGAATGTCGCCGCGGGCGTCCGGCAGGGTCTTGCCGTGCTCGGCGGAGAGCATGTCGGCGATGGCGTCCATGTCGCGGTTGAGGAGCTCCACGAACTTCATGAGGACGCGGGCGCGCCGCTGCGGGTTGGTGGCGGCCCAGGCGGGCTGGGCCTCCGCGGCGTTGCGGATCGCCGCCTCCACCTCGCCCGTGGAGGCGAGCGCCACCTTCGCCTGGACCTCCCCGGTCGCCGGGTCGAACACGTCCGCGGTGCGGCCCGACTGGCCGGCGACCCGCTTGCCCCCGATGAAGTGACCGATCTCGCGCATCGTCCTCTCCCTGTCCGGCCGCTGGATCGCGGGCCGCCCGTCGTCCATCTCTTGCGCCCGTCTCTAGCCCGAGCCCGGCGGCGCTGCAAAGCACGGGCGCGCCGCACCGATGACGGCAGCGTGAGCGGCGGGCCCTTGCGGGCGGGCCGCCCCCGTGCCTTGATGAGATCTGGAACAGGTCGAACGGGGAAGGGCCGACATGATCCGCACGATCTCGACGGGGCTCGCCTTCGGCGGGGCGATGATGGCGACCGCCTTCGTCGCGCTCGCCCACGAGGGGCACGAGCACGCGGCCGCTGCGGCCGCCACCACGGGCGAGAAGCCGCCCCAGGTGGTGCGCTGGGAGCTGATGGACGAGATCGGCGAGAACACCAAGACCCTCGGCGGCATCGCGAAGGGCGAGATCGCCTGGGACGCGGCGGCGGCCGAGGCCGCCCTCGTCGTCATCGCCGATAACGGCCGGGTCTTCCTCACCCTCTTCCCGGAGGGCAGCGAGACCGGCCACGAGACGCGCGCCCTTCCGGCCATCTGGGAGCGGTGGGACGTGTTCGAGAAGGACACCAACGACATGGTGGCCGCCGCCGAGGCCGCGATCCCGGCGACGGCGGAGGGGCTCGACGCCTTCCGCGCCTCCTTCCGGGATCTCGGCGGCACCTGCCGGGCCTGCCACACGGACTTCCGCGCCGAGAAGAACTGAGCCCGCCGTGCGCTGGCTCACCGGCGCCGTCCTCGCGCTCGCCGCGGTCCTGGCGCTCCTCTGGCTCGCGACCGCACCGCGGACGCTCACCGCCGCGGACCTGCCCGACCACGCCGCGGATGCGGCCAACGGCGAGCGCGTCTTCCTCGCGGCGGGCTGCGGGTCCTGCCACGCCGCGCCGGGCGCGCGGGGGGACCAGCGGCTCGTCCTGTCGGGCGGGCTGGCGCTCGAAAGCCCCGTCGGCACGTTCGTCGCGCCCAACATCTCGCCCGACCCCGTGGCCGGGATCGGCGGGTGGTCCACCCTCGACCTCGTGAACGCGGTGGTCCGCGGCGTCTCGCCGGATGGGGTCCACTACTACCCCTCCTTCCCGTGGACCTCCTACCGCCACATGCGCCTGACGGACGCCATCGACCTCGACGCGTACCTGCGCACCCTCCCGCCGAGCGAGGCGGTGCCTCCACCGTCCGAGGTCGCCTTTCCGTTCGACTGGCGGCGGGGCATCGGTCTTTGGAAGCGTCTTGCCGCCGAGCACGACCCGCCCCCGCCGACGGAGACGGACGGTGAGATCGCCCGCGGGGAATACCTGACGGTCGCCCTCGGCCACTGCGGGGAGTGCCACGCCCCGCGCACCCGCATCTTCGGCCTCGACATGGCCCGCTGGCTGGCGGGCGCGCCGAGCCTCGAGGGGGACGGGTTCGTCCCGAACATCTCCTCCTCGCGCGAGGGGATCGGCGACTGGTCGGCGGCCGACATCGCCTACCTCCTCGAGACCGGCTTCACCCCGGATTTCGATTCGGTGGGCGGCACGATGGGCCCGGTCGTGGACAACTGGGCGCGGCTGCCGGCGGAGGACCGGGCCGCCGTCGCCGCCTACCTGAAGGCGACGCCGCCCGTCCCCGGCCCGCAGTGAGACGGCGGCGCCCGGTCACCCGTGGATGTCGTCCACCCAGCGGCCCTCTTCGGGCTTCTCCACCGGCTCGATCCCGAGGTTGACGACCACCGGATCCTGACGCGTCCGACGGACGTTCATCCCCTCGCGGATGGCCGCAGCTGCCCCCCGCCAGCGATCGCTCGAGGCGTCCCGGGTCCCCACGAGCGACCGGCTCGGTCCGGGCACGCGCGCACGTCCGGGCACCGCGCCCCGGGATCGACCGACGGCGTCTGCGGAGCGCCATGCGCCGGCAAGCGGCTACCGGCCGTCCGCGATCGCCCAGGTGATGGTGACGCTGGCCGTCACCGTCGTCTCGCCGCCCGCCACGGGAACGGCCGTCGCGTCCATCGCGGCCGCCCGCCTCATGGGCGCTGGCCGCGGCATGCCGCCCCCCGTGTCGTCGATGGCGAGGACGGGCCCGAGCGCCACCCCCGCCGCCTCGGCGTAGAGCCGCGCCTTGCCGGCGGCGTCGCGGACGGCCGCGCGCCGTGCCTCGGCGAGCACCTCGGCTTCGTCGGCGATGCCGAAGGAGATCGCGGAGATCCGGTTCGCCCCCGAGGAGACGAGCGTGTCGAGGAGGGGGCCGAGCTGCCCGAGGTCGCGCACCCGGACGCTGACGGCGTTGTCCACCCGGTAGCCGACGATGCGGGGCGGCCCGTCGTCGGGCTCGTCCATGCGGCGGTCGGCGTAGCGGGGCGAGATCGAGAAATCGACCGTGCGCATGTCCCGCTCGGCGATGCCCGCCTCGCGCAGGGCCTCGAACACGGCGGCCATCGCCGCGCTGTTGCCCGCGAGGGCCTCGGCGGCGGTCGCCGCGGCGGTCGCCACGCCCGCCTCGACCGTCGCCATGTCCGGGGCGGCCGCAGCGCTGCCGACGCCCCGCACGAGGACCGTCCGCTGCTCGGCCTCGGCCGCCGCCGGCCCCGCCGCCGCGAGCGCCGCCACCGCCAGCCCCGCCGCGAAGACCCCTTCGAGAAACCGCATCGCCTGCCTCCATCCTTTCGGCCGCCGTCGGTGTGGACACCCGCCACCGTCCGGCGATACCTTGCGGCACGCGCCTGAACGGCGCCCGAAGGCATCGCACGGGCCTGTAGCTCAATGGTTAGAGCCGGCCGCTCATAACGGTCTGGTTGCAGGTTCGAGTCCTGCCGGGCCCACCACCCGTTCCCGCCCACCGGATGACGGGAGATTCCTCTCGGAAAGCCGCACAGTTTCAACGGATTGCACGCCGCGCCGACGAGCACGAGTCCGGTGGCCGGCGTAATCCACACCCTTCCGCGGGTGTCGTCTCCGGACCCGGCCTCCGTGTTTCCGCGGACGACGGCCGCCTCTGCGGAGAGAGGAGCCGGAGCGGCGATGGCGAGCCTTGGGTGTTCCTCGCCGGCATGGCCTTCATCACGACTTTCTGGCCGCGTCTCCGGTCCGGTTCGACTGGACTGCAGCGGCTGTTCGAGCATCCATGGGAGACACGGCCCGCCCCGGATCCGGCGGGCCGATCAGCCCCGGCGGCCTCGGTCCGTGACGGGGCGCGCGGCAGTGCCGGCAAGCCGTCGGTCATCACCGCGAGGATCCGATCATGCCCCCTGCCACCGACCCGCGATCGCCCGAGGATCAGGCCGCCCTCCGCGCCGAGATCGCCGCCCTCGAGACCCTCGATCTCCACGCCCTGAAGCGGCGCTGGCGCACGCTGACCCGCAGGACGCCGCCGCCGGTGCCCCAATGGCTGCTCGTGCGGCTCCTCGCCTACCGGCTGCAGGCGAGAGCCTGTGGCGATCTCGATCCCGAGGCGGCTCGCTTCCTGAAGCGCCTCGCGAAGGATCGGGCGCGACGCCGCGCGGCTGGCGAGACTACCGTCCCGAAAGCGCCGCCGCCGGTCCCGCCGGTGCCGGTGGAGCGAGCGCTGAAGCCCGGCTCCGTCCTCGTCCGCGCCTACGGCGGCACCGTCCACCGGGTGACGGTCGTCCCGGACGGGTTCCTGTGGCAGGGCGCGCCGTACCGCAGCCTGTCGGAGATCGCCCGGCGCATCACCGGCACCCGGTGGAGCGGCCCGCGCTTCTTCGGCCTGCGCGAGACGGCAGGCCGGGCGGCAGACGATCCGGCCTCGCAGGAGACGCGGGAGGACCGGCGATGACATCCTCCCGGTCGCTCGCCTGTGCGATCTACACCCGCAAGTCCACCGGCGAGGGGCTCGAGCAGAGCTTCAACTCGCTCGACGCCCAGCGCGAGGCCTGCGAGGCGTATGTCAGGAGCCAGGCCCACGAGGGCTGGCACTGCCTGCCCGAGCGCTACGACGACGGCGGCTTCTCCGGCGGCTCGATGGACCGTCCTGCCCTGCTCCGGCTCATGGAGGACATCGCCCGCGGCCGCATCGACGTCGTGGTGGTCTACAAGGTGGACCGGCTGACCCGCGCGCTCGCCGACTTCGCCAAGCTGGTAGCCCTGTTCGACGCCCGGGGCGTTTCGTTCGTGTCGGTGACGCAGAGCTTCAACACCACCTCCTCGATGGGACGGCTCACGCTGAACGTTCTCCTCTCGTTCGCCCAGTTCGAGCGGGAGGTGACCGCCGAGCGCATCCGCGACAAGATCGCCGCCTCCAAGGCGAGGGGGCTCCGGGTCGGCGGCCCCGTCCCGCTCGGCTATGGGGTCGAGGACAAGAGGCTGGTGCCGCACCCGGTGGAGGCCGGGCAGGTCCGGCTCATCTTCCAGCGCTACCGCGCCCTCGGCTGCCTGACGGGCCTCACGGCCGAGCTCGCCGAGCGCGGCATCCACACCAAGGTCCGCCACCTGAAGGACGGCACGACCCGCGGCGGCATCCCCTTCACGAAGGGCCCGCTCGCGTACCTGCTGCGCAACCGCGTCTACGTCGGCGACGTCGTCCACAAGGGGACGGCCTATCGCGGGCACCACCCCCCGATCGTCGACTGCGCTCTGTTTGAGGCCGTGCAGGTGCGGCTGTCGGCCAACGCCGTCGCCCGTTCCCGCGCGGCATCGGGGTCCGATGCTCTCCTGCTCGGCCGCCTGTTCGACGACCGCGGCAACCGGATGACGCCCACCCACGCCAGCAAGCGCGGGGTGCGCTACCGCTACTACGTGTCGTGCGTGCTGGCCCAGGGGCGCAAGGACGACGCCGGCTCGGTCCCGCGGGTCCCCGCGCCCGAGATCGAGCGCGCCGTCCTGGACGCGCTCGAGACGGGTGAGGCCGTTGCCGTGGTGTCGGATCGGGACGCCCGCGCCGCCCTCGACGCGGTGGAGCGCATCATCGTGCACCCGGAACATCTCGAGATACGGCTTGCTACCGGCGCGGCCGGCACGCCCCTCGCGCCGCTGACGGTGGGCTGGTCACCTTCTCGACGCCCCCGGCGATCCGTCCTGGCTACGACGTCAGACAGCCGTTCCAGGCCGATCCGGTCCGAGACCCGTGCAAGGCTGCTCGAGCGTATCGCCCTAGGCCGCTGCTGGCTGGACGATCTCATGGCCGGCCGGGTGGCCGACACGGCCGCGATCGCTGTGCGCGAAGGCTGCAGCGAGCGATCCATCCGGATGACGCTGACCTTCGCCTTCCTGTCGCCCGCCATCGTCGAGGCCGCCATCGCCGGCACCCTTTCCGACCGCTGCGGCGTCACCGCCCTCCTCGACGCCCCGCTCGACTGGGGCGACCAGCTGCCCGCGTGAGCCAGACCGAAGCCGCAGCTGTATGCCGACAGGTGGATGACCTACTCCAATGCCGAGAGACCCCGCCATCGCCCGGGGTGACGGCCGCTACGCCCGGATCCTCAAGACCCTGGCCCGAATGGACCTCCTGATCCTCGACGACTGGGGCCTCGCCACGCTCGCAACGGCCGAGTGCCGCGACCTGTTCGAGATCCTCGAGGACCGCCACGGCCGGAAGGCAACCATCGTGACCAGCCAGCTCCCGCTCGATGCCTGGCACGAGGTCATCGGCGCCTCGACCATCGCCGACGCCATCCTCGAGCGCCTCGTCCACAACGCCCACCGGCTTGAGCTCACCGAAGATGTACCGGTCCACGGTTTTGAGACAGGACTTTGGGTTAGGCGGCGTTCTGCAT
>CAZJNX010000245.1:4956-6366 GCA_964547415.1 uncultured Hyphomicrobiales bacterium | reverse complement strand
GTCGGCCAACTCCGGGTCCGTCATGATCGTGGCCGGGTTGGAGTTGACCAGTACGATTCGGTAACCCTCGGCCTTGAGCGCCTTGCAGGCCTGCGTGCCGGAATAGTCGAACTCGCACGCCTGGCCGATAACGATCGGTCCGGCGCCAATCACCAGAATTGAGTCGATGTCGGTGCGTTTGGGCATTCAGCTCGCGCCGTGCGCCTGTTGGCCAGAGAAGTGGCGGGCCGTCGTCGCGCGCCCGCAATTGCGGCTTCCGCGCTTATAACGGATGTGGCGCGTGAATCAACAAGGTCGTCGGATCGCCTGAAGCCGTCAGTTATTCAGTTGCGTGGCGCGGCAGCGCACACCGTGACCCTCAGCGCGGAATTGCGCCGTTTTCGCCCAGTAGAATATGCTCAAGAGAAGATAACGGGCGGCTTGGGGATCAGCCCCTTAATCCTGTATAGCTGGTGCAGCTAGGCCGTCGCCGGTCGATCCCGGCGATGGCGAGGGAAAAATGTGACGCCGGCGGTTGGGACCCCGATAGCGTCTGGGCGCGAAAAACACATTGAAGGTGGTGAATGGAAGCGATCACTCAATCGCCTTTCGGAGAGATTGCGGCGCTCCTCGTTCTGGCCGCGCTCACCGGGTTCTTCGGGATCATCCTGCGGCAGCCGCTGATCGTCAGTTTCATCGCCGTGGGCCTGCTCGCGGGGCCGTCCGGACTGGATGTGGTGCATTCGGATGAGCAGATCGACCTTCTCGCGGAACTTGGCATCGCCGTCCTGCTGTTCCTCGTGGGCATCAAGCTGGATGTGAAGCTGATCCGGTCTCTCGGTACAGTGTCGCTGCTGACGGGCCTTGGCCAGGTCGCGTTTACGTCGATCTTCGGATACTTCATCGGACTCGCGCTCGGTCTCGGGCACGTCACGAGCCTATACGTGGCGGTGGCGCTGACCTTTTCGTCGACGATCATCATCGTGAAATTGCTTTCCGACAAGCGCGAGATCGACGCGCTGCACGGACAGATCGCGCTCGGCTTCCTGATCGTTCAGGACCTGGTCGTGGTGCTGGCGATGATCGTTTTGTCGGCCATCGGGATCGGCGCTGGCGCGGAAGGCGGCGGCGGGTCCGGCGATGTATTCCTGGCGCTGGCCTCTGGCGTCGGGCTTGTTGCGCTGGTCGTCCTGTTCGTGCGCTATGCCGCCAACCCTCTGACCGAGCGGTTGGCCCGCGCGCCTGAGCTGCTGGTGATTTTCGCGATCGCGCAGGCGGCCATGTTCGCCGACTGGCTGAAGCGCATCAAGGCCACGGCGCAGGACGAATAGGAGGCGAAGATGACCATCGAGCGGGCGGAGTTCGGGGCGGTGGCGGAGGGGCGGACGGCGGAGGTGTTTGCGCTGGTCAACGACGCGGGGTGCGTGCTGC
>CAZJNX010000245.1:1597-4946 GCA_964547415.1 uncultured Hyphomicrobiales bacterium | reverse complement strand
GCGATCTGGTCGGGCTTGGCAAAGAGATTGGCGGTCTGCTGGCCGGCGTCTCCCTTGCATCGACCCCGTACCGGGAGACGATCGCCGCGCGGCTTGCGCCCTTGCGCGATTTTCTGCTTCTGTTCTTCTTCATTGCTCTCGGGGCCACACTCGATCTTTCGCTGCTTGGCACACATGTGACCGGGGCCATCGTATTCTCGCTGTTCGTCCTGATCGGGAACCCGTTGATCGTTCTCGCGATCATGGGGGCTATGGGCTATCGCAAGCGCACCGGCTTTCTCGCCGGGCTGACGGTCGCGCAGATCAGCGAATTCTCGCTGATCTTCATGGCGATGGGGCTGAGCCTGGGGCATGTCGGCGGTGATGCGCTCGGCCTTGTGACCCTGGTCGGGCTGATCACGATTGCGCTGTCGACCTATATGATCACCTATTCGCATCAGCTCTATGCGCTGGTCGAACCGGCGCTGAAGCCGTTTGAAAGACGACGGACCTGGCGCGAAGACAAGGCCGGCGAGGAAAATGCCGGGCCGAGTCATCAGGCAATTCTCTTCGGCAGCGGCCGATACGGCATGGCGTTGGCGCGGGAATTGCGCGAAGGCGGCATCGCGGTGCTTTGTGTTGATTTCAACCCGGTCGCCGTTCGGCATGCCAGAAGCCTTGGTTTCGATGCCGTTTTCGGCGATGCGACCGATCCCGAATTCCTCAAGACCCTGCCTCTGTCGGGCGCGAGCTGGGCGATCTCGGCGGTGCCGGAGCACGATACGGGGATTTCGCATGATGATCCGCGTCGGGCGTTGATCGGTGCCTTGCGCGAAACCGGTTTCAGCGGGTCAATCGTCATCGCGACCCATCGCGAAGGTCAGCTCGATGCGCTGCAACAGGCCGGCGCTGATCTGGTGTTGCTGCCGTTTCGCGATGCCGCAGTCCAGGCGGCCGATCTGATCCTCGGTCGAGGCCATATCGGCGCCGTCCCCGAAGATCCATGCGGCCAGAAGGACCTCGCATGACGGTCTATCAGAACATCGTCTTCATCACGGACGGTGCCGATTCCGAT
Source organism: uncultured Hyphomicrobiales bacterium (assembly GCA_964547415.1). Classification (GTDB taxonomy): domain Bacteria; phylum Pseudomonadota; class Alphaproteobacteria; order Rhizobiales; family Amorphaceae; genus CAZJNX01. The sequence continues at coordinate 3,892 of CAZJNX010000245.1, read as the reverse complement.
GCGCCGGCGTTGCTGCAGACCGTCGCGCTGGCAAAGGCGCATGGTGCGCGGCTGAGCCTGTTGTCGGTGATCGGCAGACATGGCGCGCTGGACCGGCTGGCCGAACATAGCGGCAGAGCGCCGGATCAGGTGGCTGCCGAATTGAGGGAAGCCCGAAAAACCGCGATGCAGGTTTTGGCCGATGGTTGCGGTGCAGGGCTCAACATCGACGTCACCGTGCGCGGCGGCAAGGATTTCATCGAGATCATCCGTCAGGTGATCTCGGAAAAGCACGATCTGCTGGTCAAGCCGATGACGCGCTTTGCAGGATTGTTGCCGCAGCTCTTCGCCAGTATCGATCAGCATCTGTTGCGCAAATGCCCCTGCCCGGTGTGGCTGGTCCCTGCCGACCCCCCGGCAGCGATCAGACGGATCGTCGCAGCGGTCGATGTCGATATGATCGACGCCGCAGAGCCGGAAACACAAGCAGCGCTCAATCGGCGCATTGTCGATCATGCCGCCCGCATTGCGTCTTTTGCCGGGGCGGAGCTCCATCTGGTCCACGCCTGGGAGGCACCGGCCGAAGGACTGCTGCGCCAATGGGGTTCGGATGACAATGCCGTCCAAAGCTATCTGCAGCAAGAATCCGCAGCCGCTAGCAGGGCGCTGGATCAGCTCGTCGGCGCGAGTGGCGACAGAATTGCCCCGGACAGGCTGCACAAGACGCTTCTCAACGGCGCCGCACGCCAAACCATTCCCAAGAAAATCGCTTCGCTCGGCGCCGATCTGCTGGTCATCGGCACGGTCGGCCGCACCGGCATTCCCGGCTTCATCATCGGCAATACGGCCGAAGACGTCCTCAACAGCGTCACCTGCGCGGTGATGACGATCAAGCCGCCGGGTTACGAGAGTCTCGTTAAGTGAGGCGGCCGGTCCGCCCCACACCCCGGAATGAAAAAGGCGGGCACTGAGGCCCGCCTTTTTCTTCACTATTGCGGTGCCCTACTCACCGGCAACAGCGAATTGCGTTGGATCCGTCGGCTCGAGACCGCCGCCGCCTTCGCCCTCGCCGCCGGGCAGCTCGGCATCGCGCTCGGCGGCAATCTCGCGGAAGCGGTTGACCACGGCGCCGGTACCGGCAGGGATCAGACGACCGACGATGACATTCTCCTTAAGGCCTTCAAGGCGATCCTCCTTGCCGTTGACCGAGGCTTCGGTCAGCACGCGCGTGGTTTCCTGGAAGGACGCGGCGGAGATGAAGGAGCGGGTCTGCAGGCTGGCCTTGGTGATGCCCTGCAGCACCGGTTTCGCCTTGGCCGGACGGCCGTCCTCGGCTGCGGTGCGATCGTTGATTTCATCGAATTCGATACGATCAACCAGTTCACCGACCAGCAGTGTGGTGTCGCCCGGATCCTGAACCTCGACCTTTTGCAGCATCTGGCGGACGATGACCTCGATATGCTTGTCGTTAATCTTCACGCCCTGCAGCCGGTAGACCTCCTGAATCTCGTCGATCAGGTAATTGGCCAGCGCTTCGATGCCGAGCACGTCGAGAATGTCGTGCGGCACCGGGCTGCCGTCGACCAGCGGGTCGCCGATTTCGACATAATCGCCTTCCTGCACCGCGAGCGGCCGGCCCTTGGGGATCAGGAAATCGACCGATTCACCATCTTCAGTCTCGGGCACCACAGTGATGCGCCGCTTCTGCTTATAGTCCTTGCCAAACTCCACCCGGCCCGCAATCGAGGTAATGATCGCGTGATCCTTGGGCTTGCGCGCCTCGAACAGCTCGGCCACCCGCGGCAGACCACCGGTAATGTCGCGGGTCTTCGACCCTTCGCGCGGGATCCGTGCCAACACGTCGCCGGCATGAACCGTCGCCTCATTATCAACCGAGAGAACCGCCCCGACCGGCAGGAAATAGGTGGCTTCCTGACCGTTGCTGAGGATCACCGGCTCGCCCTTGTCATCGGTGAGGATGATGCGGGGGCGCAGATCGGTGCCCTTGGCGCCGCCGCGCCAATCGGCGACGCGGCGTGAGGCGATGCCGGTGCTCTCGTCCATCTCTTCCATCAGCGAGACGCCCTCGACGAGGTCCTTGAAGGCGATACGACCTTCTTTCTCGGTGATGATCGGCAGCGTATAGGGGTCCCATTCGGCCAGTTTCTCGCCGGCTTCGACCTTGGCGCCCTCATCGGCGATCAGCTTGGCGCCATAGGGGATGCGGAACTTCGCCCGCTCCAGCCCATTATCATCGACCAGCACGATCTCGGTGTTTCGCGCCATGACGATATTGGTGCCTTCGCTGTTCTTGAC
>CAZJNX010000245.1:0-1587 GCA_964547415.1 uncultured Hyphomicrobiales bacterium | reverse complement strand
TTCTTGACCACGGCGCGGTTCTTGACCTTGACCGTCGCGGCCATGCTCGCCTCGATAGCCGATTGCTCGGCCCCCCGCTGCGCCGCACCGCCGATATGGAAGGTCCGCATGGTCAGCTGGGTACCGGGTTCGCCGATCGATTGCGCGGCAATGACGCCGACGGCCTCGCCCGAATTCACCGGCGTACCCCGAGCCAGATCCCGGCCATAGCATTTCGCACAGATACCGATACGGGTTTCGCAAGTCAGAACCGAACGGATCTTGATGCGGTCGATACCGGCATTCTCAATCTGCAGCGACATCGCTTCATCGACCAGCGTCCCGGTCGGCGCGATGACATCGCCGCTGACCGGGTTTACGGCATCCTCGGCCAAAGTGCGCCCAAGGATACGCTCGGACAGCGAGACGACGACGTCACCGCCCTCAATGATCGCATGAGCCATAATGCCGTTTTCGGTACCGCAATCATCTTCGACGATGATCGCATCCTGTGCGACGTCGACAAGGCGGCGGGTCAGATAGCCCGAATTGGCGGTCTTGAGCGCCGTATCGGCCAGGCCTTTCCGGGCACCGTGGGTCGAGTTGAAGTATTCGAGGACCGTCAGCCCCTCCTTAAAGTTGGAGATGATCGGGATCTCGATGATTTCACCCGACGGCTTGGCCATCAGACCGCGCATGCCGGCAAGCTGGCGGATCTGGGTCGTTGAGCCCCGGGCGCCTGAATGGGCCATCATGTACACCGAATTGACGCCCTTATCGTCACGCGGCTGTTTCATGCCCTCGATCATCTTCTCGGTGACCTTCTCGGTACACTGAGACCAGATGTCGACGACCTTGTTGTACTTCTCGCCCTTGGTGATCAGACCGTCCTGATATTGCTGCTCATATTCCTTCACCGCCGTCTGCGCCTCATCAATCAGCGCGGCCTTGGCCGGCGGAATAACGAGGTCGTCCTTGCCGAAGGAGATACCCGCTTTACAGGCCTGGCCGAAGCCGAGCGCCATCAGCCGGTCACAGAAGATCACCGTCGTTTTCTGACCGCAATGGCGATAGACGACGTCGATGACGTTCTGCGTTTCTTTCTTGGTCAACACCTGATTGACCATGTCGAACGACACCTTGTGGTGCTTGGGCAGCAGATCGCCGATCAGCATACGCCCCGGCGTTGTCTCGAAGACTTTCGGAACGTGATTGCCGTCCTCATCGACGGTAATGACCCGGCCCTTGACCTTTGAATGCAGGGTCACGGCGTTGTTCGTCAGCGCGTGATCGACCTCCTCGACACTGCTCAGCAGCATGCCCTCGCCCGGCTGGTCGTCGAGCTCGATCGACATGTAATAGATGCCGAGCACGATGTCCTGACTGGGCACGATGATCGGCTTGCCATTGGCCGGTGAGAGGATGTTGTTGGTCGACATCATCAGCACCCGCGCCTCAAGCTGCGCTTCAAGGCTCAGCGGCACGTGAACGGCCATCTGGTCGCCGTCGAAATCGGCATTGAAGGCGGTACAGACCAGCGGGTGCAGCTGGATCGCCTTGCCCTCGATCAGCTTCGGCTCGAATGCCTGAATGCCGAGCCAGTGCAGT
>CAZJNX010000244.1:0-6368 GCA_964547415.1 uncultured Hyphomicrobiales bacterium | reverse complement strand
GAGGGCGAGGAGGCGCTTGTCCTGAAGGCTCTCCGGCACGTCCTTGTTGACGATGCGCTGGGCGAGGCCCTCGGCGATGGCGGTCTTGCCGACGCCGGGCTCGCCGATCAGGACCGGGTTGTTCTTGGTGCGGCGGGACAGGACCTGGATGGTGCGGCGGATCTCCTCGTCGCGGCCGATCACCGGGTCGAGCTTGCCGTCCCGCACGTCCTGGGTGAGGTCGCGCGTGTAGCGCTTCAGCGCGTCGTACTGGTTCTCGGCGGAGGCCGAGTCCGCCGTGCGGCCCTTCCTGAGGTCGTTGATCGCCTGCTCGAGGGCCTGGGGCGTGACGCCGGCCTCCTTCAGGATCCTCGAGGTCTCGGCCGACGGCTCGGACGCGAGGGCCTGGAGCATCCGCTCGACGGTGACGAACTGGTCCCCCGCGCGGGTGGACAGCTTCTCCGCCTCCTGGAAGACCTTGGCGAGCGGCGGGGCGAGGTAGAGCTGGCCCGCGCCCGCCCCCTGCACCTTCGGCATGCGGGACAGGGCGCGCTCGACGGCCTCGCGCGCGCGGGCCGCGTCGCCGCCGGCCGTCGCGATCAGGCCGGAGGCGAGGCCCTCGTCGTCGTCGAGGAGCACCTTCAGGATGTGCTCGGGGGTGAACTGCTGGTGCCCCTCGCCGAGGGCGTGTCCCTGCGCGGACTGGAGGAAGCCCTTGGCGCGGTCGGTGTATTTCTCGAAGTTCATGGGGAATGCCTCCTCGCGATCCCGACGGCCTGGGGCCCGTCGGGACGGGGTGGAAACGGCGGGCCGGCAACCGCACCCGCACAGCCCCCGGTATGGCCGGCTGCGCCTACGATATAGGCATCGGCCCGGCGGCCGGAAGTGCCTGCCGCACCCTCACGGACCCGCGGCGGACGCGGGCGCGTCCCCCGCCTGCGGGTCGAGGAGCGGGCGAACGGCGCCGGCTGCCGCCTGCCGCCGCCGCTCCCGCTCCGCGGCGTCTTCCGGCGGATGATCGTCGGCGATGCGCACCGTCACCTCGCGGTGGGCGAACTGGATGCCGTTCTCCTCGAACAGCTTCTGGATGCGCTGGTATACGTGCCGGCGCAGGATGAACTGGTCGCCCGGCTTGGTCATGAACTTCACGCGGATGATCATGGCCGAGTCGTCCATCTCGACCACGCCCTGGGACTTGGGCGGCTGGAGGAACTTCGGCCCGATCTCCGGATCGCCGGCCATCTCGATGCCGAGGTTCTTCACCAGCTTGCGGACCTTCTCCACGTCGGTGTCGTAGGTGACCCGTAACGGGAGCTTCATGATCACCCAGTCTCGCGAGTAGTTGGTGAGCTGGCGGATCTCGCCGAACGGGATGGTGTGCAGTGGCCCGTTGTGGTGGCGCAGCTGGAGCGAGCGCACGTTGATCTTCTCCACCGAGCCGCGGATCTTGTCGATCTCGATGTACTCCCCGCGCCGGAAGGCGTCGTCGATGAGGAAGAAGGCGCCGGAGAACACGTCGCGGATGAGGGTCTGGGCGCCGAAGCCGATGGCGAGGCCGACGACGCCCGCGCCCGCGAACAGGGGGGCGATGTTCACGCCGATGCCGGCGAGCACCACCATGCCCGCGACCGCCACGATGGTGACGAGGAGCGTGGTGCGCAGGATGGGCAGGAGCGTGGCGAGGCGGCTCGTGCCCATGCCCATCCCGTCCTCGCTCTCCTCGGCCTCGTGGGGGCCCTCCTCCTCGAGCTTGCCGTCGATCCACACCTTCACCGCCTGGTAGGCGACGTAGGCGGCGAGCACCACGAGGGCCATGCCGGAGAAACGGGCGACGAGCCCGCCCTCGGACAGGTCAAGGAGGTCCCAGTTGAACAAGAGGACCAGCGTGCCGACGGCGACGGCGAGGATCGCCGCCAAGTGCTGGAAGAGCGCGCTCCACCGGGCCGCCCAGGCGATCCGGACCACGTCCTCCGCGCCCGGCCCGACGACCGCCACGTCCCGCGGCCCGCCCGCCTCGCTGACGGCGACGGCCGCCTCGATCTGCCCCTCGCCCGCGCCCTTGAGGCGCTGGCGCGCCCGGAAGCGCCGGTCGATCCAGATGACGAGGAGCCCGTAGAGGCCGAAGCCGGCGACGAGACCGTAGACGGGGCCGAGGACGGTGCCGCCCGCCTGCTGGCCGGTGAGGGCGATGGCGGCGATGTTGGCGAGGGTGGCGACGACGAGGTAGACCACCACCCCTAGGTGCCAGGTGGCGCCGAGGAACTGGCGCCACACCCGCGGCCGCCCGCCGCCCCGGATCGCCGCGCCGACGTCCCGCCGGTGGACGAGCGCGACCGCCGACAGGAGGACGCCGGTGACGACGGCGCCCGCCATCAGGAAGAAGGCGTGCACCTCGGGGGGCGAGCCGAGCCGGTCGAGCAGCATGCACACGCCGAAGACGGTCGCCGTGATCGCGAGCGCCCCCATCAGCTGACGCAGGAAGCGCCGGGCGTGGTCGCTCCCGAAGGGCAGGATCCTGTGGTCGGGATCGTCCGGCGCGAACAGGTTGGAGAACAGGCCGAGGGCCCAGAGGTAGAGCGCCGTCACCGACACCGCCACGATGGGCAGGTGCCGCACCGGCGTCCCGTCCCCGCTGAACGTCACGACGACGACCCCGCCGACGAGGAGGAACGCGCCGACCGCCGCCCAGTCGACCGCGACCCGCACGAGGAGGGCGCCCACCTTTTCCGCCCGGTCCCGCGGCGGCCGGTCGTAGAAGCGCGGCAGCCACCCGCGCGCCCCCTGCCGGAGCCGGGAGCGGGCGTAAAGGCCCGCGCCGACGGCGACGGCCGCCAGCAGGAGGGCGAGCGCGATCCAGGCGCCGCCGTGCCCCGCCCCGGCGTGGCTCAGCGTCTCCCACACCTTGCCGGGCAGGGCCGGCGCGCCCGCGAGGATGGCCGCCGTGCGGGCGCGGACCTCGCTCGCCACGGCGAGGAGCGAGGCCGGCCCCACCGGTGCGGCCGCCTGTGCCGCGGGCGCGGCCGGCGGGCCGACGACGACGACCGTCCCGCCCGTCTCCGCCGCGATCCGCCGCGCCTCCGCGAGGAGGCCGCCGTCCGCGCCGCCCGTGCCGCCCTCGGCGCCGTCCCCGTCCCCGCCGCCCGCGGCAACGAGGGAGGCGACGCCCTGGGCGAGGGCGGGGGCGGGCGCGGCCGCCACGAGGGCGAGGAGCGCGAGGAGGAGGGCGGCGACGGGCGCCATGCCGGGGGGACGCGCCGGGATCGCGGTGCGGGAAGGGGCGTTGGTCATTCGGCGCCTCTAGGGGTGGGCGTGGGGCGCGCCGCCCGGCGGCCGCTCCTGTCGTTCCGGGCCGGCCGGGTCGCCGCCGGCCCACTTGACGGGCGCCGCCGCTTCGGCAGGGTGCTCGCCGACCCGCCAGCGCATCCGGAAGGCGCCATGTCAATAGCAAATCCGCCCGAGATCACGCCAGAGCTCGTCGCCGAGCACGGCCTGAAGCCCGACGAGTGGGCGCGCTTTCGCGCCCTCGTCGGCCGCGAGCCGACGCTCGTGGAGCTCGGCATCGTCTCGGCCATGTGGAACGAGCACTGTTCCTACAAGTCCTCCAAGCGCTGGCTGAGGACGCTGCCGACGGACGGGCCCCACGTGATCCAGGGACCGGGCGAGAACGCGGGCGTCGTCGACATCGGCGACGGCCTCGCCGTCGTCTTCAAGATGGAGAGCCACAACCACCCCTCCTACATCGAGCCCTACCAGGGCGCGGCGACGGGCGTGGGCGGCATCCTGCGCGACGTCTTCACCATGGGCGCCCGGCCGGTGGCGGCGCTCAACGCCCTCTTCTCCGGCCGGCCGGAGCATCCGAAGACGCGGCACCTCGTGTCGGGCGTCGTCGCGGGGATCGGCGGCTACGGCAATTCCTTCGGCGTGCCGACGGTGGGCGGCATGGTGGAGTTCGACCGCGCCTACGACGAGAACTGCCTCGTCAACGCCATGGCCGTCGGCATCGCCTCCGCCGACCGCATCTTCTATTCGAAGGCGAGGGGCGTCGGCATGCCCGTGGTCTACCTCGGCTCGAAGACCGGGCGGGACGGGATCCACGGCGCCACCATGGCCTCCGCCGCCTTCGGCGAGGACGCGGAGGAAAAGCGCCCGACCGTCCAGGTGGGCGACCCGTTCGCGGAGAAGCTGCTCCTCGAGGCGTGCCTCGAACTGATGGAGGCCGGGGCCGTCATCGCCATCCAGGACATGGGCGCGGCCGGCCTCACCTCCTCGGCGGTGGAGATGGGCGCCAAGGGGGGCCTCGGCATCCGCCTCGACCTCGACGCCGTCCCCTGCCGCGAAGAGGGCATGAGCGCCTACGAGATGATGCTGTCGGAGAGCCAGGAGCGCATGCTCATGGTGCTCGACCCGGCCGGGCGCGCCCGCGCGGAGGCGATCTTCGCCAAGTGGGGCCTCGACTTCGCGGTCGTGGGGGAGACGACGGACACCCTGCGCTTCGTCGTCGTCCACGGCGGGGAGGCGGTGGCGGACCTTCCCATCAAGGCCCTCGGCGACGAGGCGCCGTCCTACGACCGCCCGGTGGCGGCGACCCCGGCGCCCCCGCCGATCCCGGCCGAGGCCCTCGCCCCGCCGGCCGACCCGGGGGCGGACCTCCTCGCCCTCCTCGCCTCGCCGAACGGGTGCTCGCGCCGCTGGGTGTACGAGCAGTACGACCACCTCGTGGGCGGGAACACCGCGGCGGGGCCGGGCGGGGACGCGGCCGTCGTGCGGGTGCCGGGGACGGACAAGGCCCTCGCCCTCACCGTGGACGTCACCCCCCGCTACTGCGCCGCCGACCCGTTCGAGGGCGGCAAGCAGGCCGTCGCCGAGGCGTGCCGCAACCTCTCGGCGGTCGGCGCGCGGCCCCTCGCCGTCACCGACAACCTCAACTTCGCGAGCCCTGAGCGGCCGGAGATCATGGGCACCTTCGCCCGCGCCGTGGAGGGGATCGGCGCCGCCTGCCGGGCGCTCGGCACCCCCGTCGTGTCGGGGAACGTGTCCCTCTACAACGAGACGGAGGGGCGGGCGATCCTGCCGACGCCCACCATCGGCGCCGTCGGCCTCCTCGCGGACGTCGCCGCCCGCGTCTGCCTCGCCTTCGCCCGGGACGGGGAGACGGTCATCCTCCTCGGCGGGGAGACCGGCCACCTCGGCCAGTCCCTGTGGCTCGACGTGGTGCGCGGCGTGCGCGCGGGCCCGCCGCCGCCGGTCGAGCTTGCGGCGGAGGCGGCGGCCGGGGCGCTCGTCCGGGCGGCGATCGCGGCGGGCGAGGTCTCGGCCTGCCATGACGTGTCCTCCGGGGGCGTCGGCGTCGCGCTCGCGGAGATGGCGATGGCCGGCGGCCGCGGCGCGCGGGTGCGGCTTCCCGGCGAGGCGCATCGGGCGCTCTTCGGCGAGGACCAGGGCCGCTACCTCCTCGCGGTGCCGGCTGGGCGGGTCGAGGCGGTGCTGTCGCGGGCGAAGGCGGCGTCCGTTCCGGCCGCGGCGATCGGCGAGACCGGCGGCGACGAATTGATCGTGGAGGGCGTCCTTGCCATATCGGTGGAGGCGATGCGGGCGGCCCACGAGGGCTTTTTCCCGCGCTTCATGGGCGGCCCGGCCTGACGGGCCGCGGCCGGGGGACACGGGCGGCACGGCCGGGCGGGCCGCCGCCGGAGAGAGGAGACGGGCGATGCCGATGGACGCGCGGGAGATCGAGCGGATGATCCGGGAGGCGCTTCCCGACGCGCGCGTGGAGATCCGCGACCTCGCGGGCGACGGGGACCATTACGCCGCCGTCGTCACCTCCGAGGCGTTCCGCGGCAAGACCCGCGTGAAGCAGCACCAGATGGTCTACGACGCGCTGAAGGGGAACATGGGCGGCACGCTCCACGCCCTCGCCCTCCAGACCCAGGTTCCGGACTGACCCGCCCGCCCCGTCCTTGTTGCGGCGGCGCGCCTCGCGATATGAAGGGGCGGCGCGGGGCGGGTCGATCCGGCCCCGCGCGCATCCGAAACCCGTCCCCGTCCTTGAAGCGGGCCAACGGAGAGGCGCCATGAGCGACGCGAACGCGACCATCGACCGCGCGGTGAAGGACCACGACGTGGTCCTCTTCATGAAGGGCACGCCGCGCTTTCCCCAGTGCGGCTTTTCCGGCCAGGTGGTGCAGATCCTCGACTACCTGGGCGTCGAGTACGCCGGCGTGAACGTCCTGGAGGACGACGGCATCCGCCAGGGGATCAAGGACTACTCGAACTGGCCGACGATCCCCCAGCTCTATGTGAAGGGCGAGTTCGTGGGCGGCTGCGACATCGTCCGCGAGATGTTCCAGGCGGGCGAGTTGCAGGAGCACCTGAAGAACAACGGCATCGCC
>CAZJNX010000243.1:0-6416 GCA_964547415.1 uncultured Hyphomicrobiales bacterium | reverse complement strand
GGCGTGGGCGTGGGCGTGGGCGTGGGCGTGGTGAAGGTCCACTCCATGTCGTGCGGGATCGGCAGGGCTGCGCAGGCCTTCAGGGTCGAGCCGCGCCGCGGGAGGGACATGCTGGCCGACGGGGTGCGGACCCTCGGGGCGGACGGGCCCCGAGGGTCCGCACCCCGGAGCGAGCAGCTCGCCGACGGACGGGTGGGGCGCAAGCGGGCGTTGCGCGCCGTCAGCCGCGCGCCACGCCCGCTGGTGGCTTCGAGGAGGCGCGCGTTGCTTGGCTGGCGGACGTGGAAGCCGGAAAGGTTCGGCTTTTTCGGCGCCCGATGCCCGGCTCCGCTTCGTCGGGCAAGGGGCGGGCGGAAGGGGCGCGACCCGCGGGCCCGGTGCGCGTGCGACCGGCGGCCCCGGCTGTCGTCCGTGGCCGGTCGCGTGCCCGGAACGGGGACCCTTCCCGGGCGAGGGTCGTCGGCCGGACGCCGTGCCGTTCGGCCTGGTCGCGGTCGGGCCGGCCCGCGGAACCCGACGCGTCCCGTGGCAAGGGCAAGGTCCGGCCTTCTTCCCGGCTCCACGGAAACCGCGGCGGGATTGGCCGTCCCCACCCCCGCTCCCGGCGTCGCGGCCGCGCCCGGTCGCCCTCACCGGGTCCGGGCGCCGCTGCGGGCCGGCTTCCTCGGACCGCTCGATCGGGCCGATGCCGGGGGCGGGCCGGCGGCTGGCGCGCCCCGGGGCAGGTCGAGGCGAGCCTCGAGGCCGTGAAGGCCGTTGGCGAGGACGATCGCGCCGCCCACTGCCTCGGCGATCTCCGTCGCGATCGACAGGCCGAACCCCTCGCCCGGGTGCGCCTCGTCGAGCCGGCCGCCGCGCCGGCGGACCGCCTCGACCGCTTCGGCCGGGAGGCCCGGCCCGTCGTCGGCGACGACGATGCTCGCCGTGCCGTCCGCCGTCACGGAGCGGATCGCGACGCGGGCGCTGGCGTGGCGGGCCGCGTTCTCGACGAGGGCGCCGAGGGCCTCGGCCAGATCGTCGGGATCGAGGGCGGCGAAAAGGCCCGGCTCCACGGCGTTCTCGAAGGACAGGCGGGTGCCGTCGGGCGTGCGGCGCACGACGCCGAGCACCCGGTCCACCACCGGGCGGATCTCCACCCGCGCGGTGCGGGCGGCGACGGCGATGCGGGCGCGGGCGAGCTCGCGCTCCACGTGGCGACGCATGGAAAGGGCGATCTCCTCCACCGCCTCGGCCCGCTCGGCGAGGCCCGCCTCCCGCAAGCGTCCGGCCTCGCCGAGAAGGGCCTGCAGGGGCGTCTTGAGCCCGTGGGCGAGGACGCCGGCGCGGTCCCGCGCCCGCTCCACGTCGTTCTCGCGGGCAGCGATCAGCGCATCGACCTCGGCGGCGAGAGGGCGCACCTCGTCCGGGAAGTCCGTGCCGAGCCGGCGGGACGCGCCCGAGCGCACCGCCGTCACCCGCTCGCCGACGGTGGCGAGGGGGCCGAGGCCCACGGCCACCTGCACCACCGCCGCCAGCACGAGGACGGCGCCGAGGACCGCGAGATAGACCGCGAGGTCGCCCCGGAAGGCGTCGACGGCGGCCGCGAGGTCGGCCGCGTCCATGGCGACGGCGACCCGCACCGCCTCGCCCCTGCCGCGCCCGGGCAGGGTGACGCTGCGCTCGAGCACGAGGACGGTTCCGCCCGCGGGACCGGAGAGGCGGTGGACGTGGACCGCCCCGTCCGGCAGGGCGTCGGGCGGCAGCGCCAGCGCCTGGTCCCACAGGGAGCGGGAGCGCAGCGTCCGGTCCGCCTCCACCTGCCAGTAAAGCCCGCCGAGGGGCCGACGGAAGCGCGGGTCGGCCGGCGGTGCCGTGACGGCGAGCCTGCCGTCGGAACCCTCCGCGAGCCCCGCGATCAGCTGGTCGAGCTGGACCGACAGCTCCGCGGCCGCGCGCCGCTCCACGTGGGCGGCGAACAGGGCGACAAGGCCGACGCCGGCGAGCGCGAGGGCGAGGGCCACCGCCGCCGCGCCGGCGAGGACGAGGCGCAGGCGCAGGGAACGCAGGGTCAATCCGCCGCCTCCCCGAGGTGGTAGCCGAAGCCCCGGCGCGTCGCGATCACGCCCTGGCCGAGCTTGCGGCGCAGGCGGGCGACCACCGCCTCCACGGCGTTCGCCTCCTTCGCGTCCTCGTCGCCGTAAAGGTGCTCGAGGAGCTCCGTCGCCGGCACCGTCCGCTCCCGGTGGAGGACGAGGTAGGCGAACAGGCGATACTCGAGCGCCGTCAGCGGCACCGGGCGGCCGTGCCTGGAGACGGTCATGCGGTTGGTGTCGAGGACGAGGGGGCCGATGGTCTGGACGGCGCTCCCCCGTCCGGCCGCGCGGCGGACGAGGGCACGGGCGCGGGCGACGAGCTCCTCCATCCGGAACGGTTTCGGCAGGTAGTCGTCCGCCCCCGCCTCGATGCCCTCGACCCGCTCGGTCCAGGCGCCGCGGGCGGTGAGCACCAGCACCGGCATCTCGCGCCCGGCCGCGCGCCAGCGCTTCAGGACCTGCAGCCCGTCGAGCCCGGGCAGGCCGAGGTCGAGGACCACGAGGGCGAACTCTTCCGTGTCGCCCCGGAACCAGGCGTCCTCGCCGTCCCCCGCGGTCTCGGCGCGGAAGCCCGCGGCCTCGAGCGTCGCGGCGAGATCGGCGGCGATCCGGCGGTCGTCCTCGACGATGAGCGCCCTCATCGGTCCTCTTCCCAGGTTCCGTGCTCGGCCTCGATCACCCGGCCGGTGGCGGCGTCCACCTCCACCTCGACGATCCGCCCGTCCGGCGTGACGAGCGCGAACTCGTAGATCCAGCGCCCGTCGTCGCGCTCGAACTCCACCTCGATGGTGCGGGCTGCGAAGCGGGCCTCCACGGCCGGCATGATCTCCGCGAGCGGGATCGTCTCGGCGCGGGAGAGGGCCTCGCGGGCGCGCTCGTGGTCGTCGGGGTCGGCGAGGGCCGCGGTGCCGGCGAGGATCAGGACGGCGGCGATGGGGCGTCTCATGGCAGGCCGTTCCTACGTGCGCGAAGCTGACGGGAGGCTGACAGCGCGGGTCGGACCGGCGTCAGGGGCCATGGTGCATCGTCCTTCCCGTGATCGCGGCACGGGCCGCGACGACGAAGGGAGACACACCATGAAGATTTCCACCACCGCCCTTTCCCTCGCCGCCGCCGGCGGTCTCGCGTTCGCCGCCCTCGCCGGCCCGGCCGGGGCCTCCGACGACGAGCGGCGGGGCGCCGCCGCCGTGCCCGCGGCCGACTGGATGAGCGTCTCGGCGCTCGCCACGAAGCTGGAGGGGCAGGGCTACCGCATCCGGGAGATCGAGATCGACGACGGCTACTACGAGGTGGAGATGGTCGACGCCAACGGGCTGCGGGTGGAGGCCTACCTCGACCCGGTGAGCGGCGAACCGGTCCGCGGCGAGCGCTACGGGGAACGGGACGACGAACGATGAGCGAGGCCGCGCAGGAGACGGCCGTCGGGGCCGACGCGCCGCGGGAAGGCGCGATGGTCCGGGTCTGGGATCCGGTCGTGAGGATCGGCCACTGGGTGCTGGTGGCGGCCTTCGCCACCGCCTACCTCACCGAGGGCGAGCCGCTGGGGCTCCACACCTGGGCGGGTTACGCCATCGCGATCACGGTGGGGCTGCGCGTCCTTTGGGGGTTCGTCGGGCCGCGCCGCGCGCGCTTTTCCGACTTGCCGGCCGGGCCCGGACGGGTCGTCCGCTACCTGCGGGACCTCGTCGCGGGCCGGGCGGAGCGCCACATGGGCCACAGCCCGGCCGGTGCGGCGATGACCCTCGCCCTCCTCCTTGCACTCGGGGTGACGGCGTTCAGCGGCATGGCGACGCTGGCGGCCGAGGAGGGGCGCGGGCCCCTCGCGGGCATCGTCGCCCTCGGCGAGACGCCCTCCCTCGACCTCGCCCTCCCCGGCGTCACGCCGGCCCTCGCGGACGAGGACGCGGGCTACGGCGAAGGGGAGCACGCGGGCTACGGCGCGGGGGAGCACGCTGGCTACGGCGCGAGGGAGCACGAGGGCTACGGCGCGGGGGAGCACGAGGGCGGCGAAGGCGTCTTCGCGTGGGAGGAGATCCACGAGGCCGCGGCGAACGCAACGCTCGCCCTCGTCCTCCTCCACGTGGCGGGCGTCGCGCTCGCGAGCTTCGCCCACCGGGAGAACCTGGTCCGCTCGATGGTGACCGGCCTCAAGCGGGCCTGACCCGGGCGGCGCCGGCCCATGCGCCGGCGCCGCCGCCGGGCGTTCACCGCAGGGTCCGGGCGCTGGCGAGACACGCGTGCGGCCGACCCGACGGGGACGAGGCCCCCGCCCCGCGCGGTTCTGGAAGGGTCGGCTTCGGCGGACGGCGGCTTTTCGTGTCCCTTCCGCACGGCGCCGCCGGTCGCCCCATGGCCAGCGCGCGCCTTCAGGAGCCGCCCCGGGCCTGCCGGGCGGACAGCAGCGCCTCGGCGAGGGTGCGGAAGGCGCGCGCCCGGTGGGACAGGGCCGAGGGCGCGCCCGGCCGCCAGCCGTGCTTTTCCTCCGCCGTCATCTCGCCGAAGGTCCGCTCGTGCCCGTCCGGCAGGAAGACCGGGTCGTAGCCGAAGCCGAGGGTGCCCCGCGGCGGCCACACCAGCGTCCCCGCCACCTCGCCCGGGAACTCCGCGGACGCCCCGTCCGGCCCCGCGAGGGACAGGACGCACACGAAGCGGGCGCGTCGGGCCTCCGGCCCCGTCGCCCCCGCGGCCTGCAAGGCGTCCTCCACCTTGCGCATCGCCGCGGCGAAATCCCGCTCCGGGCCCGCCCAGCGCGCCGTGTGGATGCCCGGCGCGCCGCCGAGGGCGTCGACGGCGAGGCCCGAATCGTCCGCGAGCGCGGGCAGGCCCGAGGCCGATGCCGCCGCGACAGCCTTCAGGCGCGCGTTCTCGGCGAAGGTGGCGCCCGTCTCCTCCGGCTCGGGCAGGCCGAGTTCGCCCGCCGAGCGCGTCTCGAGGCCGAAGGGGGACAACAGGTCCCGGATCTCGCGCACCTTCCCCTCGTTGTGACTCGCCACCACCAGCGTGCCCGCGGCCAGGAGCGCGTCGGCCGGGAAGGCGCCCGCCATCAGCCGATCGCCATCTTCTGCAGTTCGACCAGGCGGCCGATGCCCGCCTCCGCCAGGTCGAGAAGGGCCGTCAGCTCCTCCCGCGAGAAGGGGGCGGCCTCCGCCGTTCCCTGTACCTCCACGAGCTTGCCCGAGCCTGTCATCACGAAGTTGGCGTCCGTCTGTGCCTTCGAATCCTCCTGGTAGTCGAGGTCGAGGACGGGCGTGCCCGCCACGATCCCGCACGAGACCGCCGCCACGTGGTCGACGAGGACGGGACGGTCCACCATCCCGCGGGCGCGCAGCCAGGCGATGCAGTCCGACAGCGCCACCCAGCCGCCGGTGATGGCCGCCGTGCGGGTTCCGCCGTCGGCCTGGATCACGTCGCAATCCACGGTGATCTGCCGCTCGCCGAGGGCGACGCGGTCCACCACCGCGCGCAGGCTGCGCCCGATGAGGCGCTGGATCTCCTGGGTGCGGCCGGACTGCTTGCCGCGGGCCGCCTCCCGCGGCATCCGCTCCGTCGTCGCGCGCGGGAGCATGCCGTACTCGGCCGTCACCCAGCCCTCGCCGCCGCCGCGCAGCCAGCCCGGCACCCGCTCCTCCAGCGAGGCGGTGCACAGGACGTGGGTGGCGCCGAACTTCACGAGGCACGACCCCTCCGCGTGGCGCGACACGCCGCGCTCGAGGCTCACGGGCCTCAGGGCGTCCGCCGCCCGCCTGTCCTGCCGCATCGCCGTCTCCGTCTCTGTCTCTGTCTCTCCCGTTTCGCCCGCCCGATTGACATATATAGTCGGCGGCCGGAAGGGGCCCCGGCGGGGGCGCCCGTGCGGCCATCGGTGCGGGAGACGGACGAACGGGATGATGCGGCGGTCGGACGAACGCGATCACCTCCTCGACCTCGACGAGCGCTCCGCCGAGATCCTGCGGCGGATCGTGGAGAGCTACCTGGAGACGGGCGAGCCCATCGGCTCGCGCAACCTGTCGCGCTCCCTCGAGGTGTCGCTCTCCCCCGCCACCGTGCGCAACGTGATGGCGGACCTCGAGCACCTGGGGCTCATCTACTCTCCCCACACCAGCGCCGGGCGGCTGCCGACCGACCAGGGCCTGCGCTTCTTCATCGACGCGCTCCTCAACGTGGGCACCCTGTCGGAGGAGGAGCGGGCCGGGATCGAGGCCCAGTTCGGCGCCGCCGACGGCTCCGCCGACACGATCCTGTCGGAGGCGAGCCAGCTGCTTTCCGGGCTTTCCCAGGCGGCGGGCCTCGTGGTCGCCGGCAAGCAGGACATGCGGCTGAAGCACATCGAGTTCGTCGCCCTGG
>CAZJNX010000242.1:4401-6423 GCA_964547415.1 uncultured Hyphomicrobiales bacterium | reverse complement strand
GGTGGCAGGGGAATACGTGCAAGGCGACGAGTTGATCATCGGCAGCGATGGCCACGGGGATCGTCGGCGCCTTTCGGGCCGGTCTCGACCTCTCCGATCGCACCACGCCCGCGTTCCTCGGCGGGTCCGGCTTCGACGAGCTGGACGAGGTGACCGGAGACGGTTCCGTCGAATGCCTCGACGGCGGCCCCCTCCAGATCGAGTTCGACCGCCGCCGAGGTCACGAGGCCATCCTCAAAGCGATCCGCCCACCGCCTTCGCCGGCCTGCCAGACAGACGTGCCGTCAGTCCGGGTCGTTGCGGCATGCGGTAAGGAAGGAGCGATGTCGGCCGACGTGATCGTGTCGATGCCATCGTGGACGGCGTCCTGCCATTCGGCGACGGTGCGGGCGGCAGGCTGCTTCGGACGTGCCCCGTTCCTGGAAACGGCGGGATCGGTCTGCTGCGACAAGCTTTCTCCATCCCGCCGCGAAAGCACAGCCGCGGCCCGCGTACGGCGCCTTCCCGCCGTGGGAGCAGCCGGCGCCGGACCGAGCCGGTCGCGGTTGCGCAGCCGAGCGCCGTCTGGAGGGGCTTTGGCGGGGGAGGCCGTCGGCGAGAGATGGCCGAGGGCGGCGTGCGGGCGCGGGATGCTTTCGCCGCCGATCCGCTCGGCGAGGGAAGCGCGCGCGACGAGGCGCGGCCGTTTTTGGGCGGCCGCGACGGCATGATCTGTGCGACCGGGCCGCAGCCGCGAGGTCTCCACGAAAAGTGAGACGCCCCTTTGCGGCGCACGCGCACGATGGCGACCCGGCCATTTTCGCTGGTCCATCCGGCGGCGGCGGCTTCCCGACCGCCCAGGCCTGGCCGGACGCCGCGCCCGCGCCCGATCCGTCCGGCGCGCTCCGCTGCCGGGCGCGCCGCGCCTCAAGGTCGCGTCCGGGCCACCGCCCGTGCGGTTGACACCGCCGAAGCGTCGCGACATGGCGAGGACCCATGGCCGCCATGCGCATCCCGAAGAGCCTGACGACCGTCGCGATCGCGCTCTACGCGCTCGCCTCGGTTCTCGTCGGGATCGCGCACGCCATCGCCGATCCCGGACGCTCGGCCGCAGCGGCATCCTCCCAGCCGTCCCTCGACGGGTACCGCCTGCCCGACGGCTCTCTCCCGGTGCTCTGCCTGACGGACCGGGACGGCGGCGAGCCGGCGAGCCAGCGTCCGGTCTGCGATGCGTGCCTCGTGTCGTCCGCCCATGCCCTTCCCCCGGCAGGCCCGGCAGGCGACGCAATCGAGGAGCGCGCGCAAGCACGGGCGGCGCCGTCCGCCCCTCGCCCGGCCGTTGCGGCCCGGTGCGGGGCGAACCGCGCCCGCGCACCGCCGGCGACCCGCCTCGGCTGACGATCCGTCCGGCCCGCGTCGGCGCGTGTGCCCGAACCAGGCGGCCACGCCGACCGGCAGGCGCGCGGCGACACGGCCGCCGTCCGACCGTCGGACGCGCCGCCCGAACCGCTGCCGGCCCCGCCCGGGGGCGACGGCATGCGGCAGCGGGTGGCCGACACCCCGGAAGAAGCAACGATGCACACGAGGACATCCCCCATGATCCGCACGATCACGTTCGCGGCCGCCTTCGCCCTCGCCGCGACGGCCGCCCTCGCCGAGAACGCCGACGCCAGCGCCCTCGAGATCGACCGGCCCTGGGCACGGGCGACCGCCCCTGGCGCGCCCGTCGCGGGCGGCTACATGACCATCACCAACACAGGCGAGGCGGCCGACCGCCTCGTCGGCGGCTCCGCCCCCTTCGCCGGCCGCGTCGAGATCCACGAGATGACCATGGAGAACGACGTGATGCGCATGCGCGAGATCCCGGGCGGCCTCGAGATCCCGCCCGGCGAAACGGTCACGCTGGAGCCCGGCGGCCTCCACGTCATGTTCATGGAGCTGAAGGAGCCCCTGAGGGAGGGCGAGACCCGCCCCGCCACCCTCCGCTTCGAGAACGCCGGGGAAATCGCCGTCGACCTCGACGTCATGGGCATGGGCGCCCGC
>CAZJNX010000242.1:0-4301 GCA_964547415.1 uncultured Hyphomicrobiales bacterium | reverse complement strand
GGCCACGGCGGCCACGGCGGCCACGGCGGCCACGGCGGCCACGGCGGCCACGGCGGCCACGGCGAGTGAGCGATCGGGGCGGCGGCCGTCCGCCGCCGCCCCTTACCCGCGGCGCGGCGAGGACGGTGCCCCGGCGTCCCCCGCCGACGGCAGGACCGACCGCACGATCGACCGGTCGAGCGCCTCGTAGGCCTCGAGCCCGATCGTCTCGTAGAGTTCCGCCCGCGTTTGCATCTCGGGGAGCATGGCGGTGGTGGCGCCGTCCCGCGCGAGGGTGGCGTAGAGCCGTTCCTGCGCCTTGTTGGCGACGCGGAGCGAGGACACCGGCCAGATGACCATGTCGTAACCGAGCGCCTCCAACGCCGCGGCGGTGAGAGCCGGCGTGCGGCCGAACTCGGTCATGTTGGCGAGCAGCCTGACCCCCGGCAGGCGCTCGCGAAACGCCTTCATCGCCTCCACGCTGTCCATCGCCTCGGGGAAGATCCCGTCGGCCCCCGCCTCCACGTAGAGCCTCGCGCGGGCGAGAGCCCCCTCGATGCCCTCGCTCGCCGCCGCGTCGGTGCGGGCGATCACGACGAGGTGCCGCCGCGCCCGGACCGCCGCGGCTACCTTGGCGGCCATGTCGGCCGCGTCCGCGAGGCGCTTGTCGTTGAGGTGGCCGCACTTCTTGGGCAGGAGCTGGTCTTCCAGGTGCACCGCCGCCGCCCCCGCGTCCTCGAAGGTGCGCACCATGTGCATCACGTTGAGCGCCTCGCCGTAGCCGGTGTCCCCGTCCACGAGGAGGGGCAGCCCCGCCGCCCGCACGATCTGCCGGATGAAGAAGGCCGCCTCGTCCACCGTCAGGATGCCGAGGTCGGGCAGCCCCATCGAGGCCGTCATCGCCGCCCCGGACAGGTAGAGCGCGTCGAAGCCCGCCCGCCGGGCCTGCAGCGCCGCCATGCCGTTGTGGGCGCCCGGAAGGCGCAGGATCCCCGGCCTGTCGAGAGCGGCGCGGAACCGGTCCCCGGCCGGCGCGTCCGGCAGGTCCGCGGCGAGGAGATAAGGCATGGATCGTCCTCCCGAACGCGGCCGCACCGATCGCCCCGGCCGGCCGCGACGCCGCGTCCATAGACCGGCCCCGCGCTGCGGTCGAGGCCGAGGAAAGCCGTTGCGCCCGCACCAGGGCGCCAGGGTCCCGAAGGGCCACGGGGCGCGTCCCTCCTCCCGCCGGCTTGCGAAGATGGCTCCGGCGGTGCAATCTTCCCCTGTCGGTTCCCGCAAGGGACGAAAAGGGAATCCGGAAAGCGCCGTCCGTTGGACGGGCGGTGCGAGGCCGGAGCTGCCCCCGCAACTGTGAGCGGCGGGCGCCGTCCAAAGACGCCACTGGGAAACCGGGAAGGCCGGACGATCGCGACGACCCGCGAGCCAGGAGACCTGCCGACGTCCGATCGACACCAGGCCAGCCGGGGTGTGCCGGGAGGAGGTGGACCATGATCTCGACACGCAGGTTCCGGCCGGCGGGCGCAAGGTGCCCCGCCCGCGATGCCCGCCCGGGAGGCCGGACGTGAGCGCGCCGCGCGCCGTGCCGCCGGACCCCGCCGCCGCCCCCGAGGGGGCCGGCCGCGGTTTCTTCGCCGGCGGCTGCGACTTCGACGGCTCGGCGACGGACGACCTCGTCCGCACCATCGGCCTTCTCATCGGCGCCTCGCCGACCGAGGCCCAGCTCGCGCGCCTCGCCCGCGAGCTCGCCACCCACGTGGACCGGCGCGACGCCCGCGTGGTCCTCGACCAGCTCGCCTGGCGGCTCGGCGTCGTCCGCACCCTCCACGAGCGGGCCGCCCCGCCCCCGGACCGCGCACCGCCCCGGTCCCCGCGATGACGGCCACGACCCTGCCGGTGGCGAGCCCCTGCATCGGGGTCTGCCGCCTCGACGCGGACGCGCGCGTGTGCGTGGGCTGCGGCCGGACGGGCGAGGAGATCGCCGGCTGGCGCGCAGCCGACGAGGCGACGCGGCGCGGCGTCCTCGCCTCGCTCGCCCCGCGTCTTTCCGCCCTCGACGGCACGCCCGCCCGCCTGCCCCTCGCGCCCGCCGACGTGCCCGCCCTTGTCCGGGAGGCCCTCTCGGGCGGCGGCGCGGTGGTCGCTGGCTGCCACGGCGCCCTCGCCGAGTTCATGGCCGCACCGGGCGAGACCGCGACGATCGCCGAGACCGGTGGCCCGAGCCCCGCCCTCACGGCGAGGGTCGCCGGCGGCGCGCTCCGCCTCCGCCTCCCGGCGGACCTTGCCGTCTTCGCCACCCCCGAACCGGCGGACGGCGGTCACGCGCCCCTCCTCCTCGCGGCCCCCTCGGACGGCCTCGCCCTGCCCGTCGCCCGCGGTCTCGCCCGCATCGGCCCCGACCCGGCGGCGATCGCCGCCGCTTCCGCGGGGCGGGGCGCCGGCATTCTGTTCGATCTCGGCCTCGGCCGCCCCGAGACCCGTTTCATGGTGCGCGTGGGCGACAGCGCGCTCGCCGCCCGCCTCGACGATCTCGCGGGTGCGCCGCCGGAGCGGGTCCTCGCCGAGGCCGGACCGGCGCTCGTCGCGGCGAGCCCGGTCCGGGTCGTGGAGACGCCGCTCTGCCGGATCGAGGTGGACACGCCGATCCCGCCGCCGAACGGCCGTCCACCGGTCGCGCCCCACACCCACCTCCTGCCGGGCCCGCTGGCGCTCGCGCGGCTGCTGCCGCCGGGCATCGCCCGCCCTGCCGGCTTCCTCCCCGTGGCGCTCCTCTACCGGCCGGAGGCCGTCCGGTGAGCCGCCGACGGATCAGCCGATCAGGGTGAGCCCCGTCGTCACGAGGGCGAGGAGGACGAGGCTCGCCCCGACCGCGACGAAGACGGGCGCGAAGCCAAGCTTCGCGATCTCCTGGAAGGAGGTGGACAGGCCGATCGCGGCGACCGCGGCGACGAGGAACCAGCGGCCGGCCGCGATGGCCGGCTCGCTCACCACGGCCGGCACGAGCCCGAGCGAGTTCGCGGCCACGAAGAACACGAAGGCGAGCACGAACAGGGGCACGGGAAGCGTGCGGGCGCCCGCCGCCGCCTCCCGGGACGCCCGGGCGAACACGAACGAGACGATCAGCACCACCGGAAACAGGAGCGCCACGCGGAAGAGCTTGACGATGGTGGCCGTGTCCCCCGCCGTCTCGGAGACCGCGTAGCCCGCGCCCACCACCTGGGCCACGTCGTGGATGGTGGCGCCGACGAGGATGCCGATCGCCTGGTCGTCGAAGCCGAGCGCCCGGAAGAAGGCCGGGTAGAGCACCATGGCGACCGTCGACAGCGTCGTCACCGCGACGACGGCGAACACCGTCTGCCGCTCCGAGTCCGGCCGCCGCGGCAGGACGGACGACAGGGCGAGCGCCGCGGACGCGCCGCAGATCGCCGTCGCCCCGCCGACGAGGGTGCCGAAGTCGGCGCCGCGGCCCGCGAGCCGCGCGAGCACCACCCCCGCGAGGATGGTGACGAGGACGGCGAGCACCACGAGTTCCACCGTCAGGAGCCCCAGCGCCACCACCTCGTCGAACGCGATCCTGAGGCCGAGGAGGGCGACGCCCGCCCGCAGGAGCGTCTTCGCCGTGAAGCGGATCCCCGGCGCGCAGTCCGCCGAGCGGGACAGGAAGTTGAGCGACATGCCGAGGAGGAGCGCGATCAGCATGGTCGGCCCGCCGTAGGCGCTCGCGACGAACTCCGCCGCTGCCGCAACCACCAGCGCCACGAGGAGCCCCGGCGCGACCGCGCGCGCCGCCGTCACCCCGCTCAGGGACAGGAGGCGGTCGAGGCTCTCGATCTTCATGGGGCGTGCCGCCGCGCTTGCCGGCCGGAGGATGGCCGACACTAGCGCGCGTCCTCGCGCGTCGCCAAGCCCGCCCCGCCGCGAATCGCCTTGATCTTCAGGCGGCGAGCGCGTTTTATGCACTGCAAGGGGCGCACCGCTGGCCGGGAGACGCTCCATCTATGGCGGACGCGGATCCGTCGCGGGAGGAAATGCTGATGGCGTCCGTCGGAATTCGCGGCGTCCGCAAGGCTTTCGGCTCGACCGAGGTCATCCACGGGATCGACATCGCGATCCCGGACGGCGAGTTCGTCGTCCTCGTGGGCCCGTCGGGCTGCGGAAAATCCACGCTCCTGAGGATGATCGCCGGTCTCGAGGAGATCACGGGCGGCGAGATCCTGATCGGCGACCGGGTGGTCAACCTGGTGCCGCCGAAGGAGCGCGACATCGCTATGGTCTTCCAGAACTACGCGCTCTACCCGCACATGAAGGTCTACGACAACATG
>CAZJNX010000241.1:0-6459 GCA_964547415.1 uncultured Hyphomicrobiales bacterium | reverse complement strand
CGATCACCTCGAGGGCGCGGTTCATGTGGCCCTCGAACTCGCCGGTGTCGTAGGTGCGCCCGGCGGCGGTCTTGTAGGGCATCTGTTCGGGCTTGATGAAGTTGAGGCGGCGCATGTCGGCGGGCGACTTGCCGACCACCCGCGCCGCCTCGTCCACCAGCCGCTCGATCACGTACGCCGCCTCGGGCCGGCCCGCGCCGCGGTAGGCGTCCACCGGCACGGTGTTGGTGAAGACGCCGTCGATCGTCACCCACATCACCGGGATGTCGTAGAGCCCGGGCGCCATGGTGGTGCCGACCCAGGGAATGTGCGGGCCCATCTGGCTGAGGTAGGCGCCCATGTTGGCCTTGAGGTCCACCTTGAGGGCGGTGAACCGGCCGCTCTCGTCCATGGCGACTTCGGCCAGCGTGATGTTGTCGCGGCCCTGGCTGTCCGACTGGAAGGCCTCGGAGCGGGAGGAGATCCACTTCACCGGGCGGCCGAGCCTCTCGGCCGCCACGAGGACGAGCGGGTATTCCGGGTAGACGAAGATCTTGGTGCCGAAGCCGCCGCCGACGTCCGGCGTCACCACCTGCAGGCGGTCCGGCTCCACCTTCAGGATGTCGTTGGCGACGATGTGCTTCATGGAGTGGCCGCCCTGGCTGCCGACGGTGAGGCGGTAGCGGCCGGTGCCGCCGTCGTACTCGCCGACGGCGCCGCGGGTCTCCATGTAGTTGGTCACGAGGCGGTTGTTGACGATCTCGAGCCGGGCCACGTGGGCGGCCTTCTCGAAGGCGGCCGTCGTCGCCGCCTCGTCGCCGTGGGCATAGCGGAAGGCGCGGTTGCTGCCGGCCTCGGGCCACACGAGGGGCGCGCCGTCCTTCAGCGCCTCGCCCGCATCGACGACGCCGGGCGCCGGCTGCCAGTCGATCTCGATGAGCTCGGCCGCGTCCGCCGCCTGCTCCTCGGTATCGGCCACCACCATCGCCACCGGGTCGCCCACGTGGCGGACCACGTCGCGGCACAGGACCGGGCGGTCGGGCACGGGCGTGTCCGACCCGTCGGCCTGCTGCTTGCCGCCCTTGCAGGGGAGCGGGCCGAGGTGGACGACGTCGTCCGCCGTCAGCACCAGGTGGACGCCGGGCGCTGTCCGCGCCGCGTCGAGGCCGCCGGTGATGGAGAACCGCCCGGCGGCGATGGGCGAGCGCACGAGGACGGCGTGAACGAGCCCGTCCGGGTGGTAGTCGCCGACGTAGTGGCCGTGCCCGGTGACGAGGGCGACGTCCTCCACGCGCTCCACGTCGGCACCGAGCCCGAACTTCGGCATCAGCTGGTTCATCAGGTGGCCTCCCGGCAGGGGATCTGTCGAAAACGCAGGAACGGCGCAACGGGGCGGGGGCGAGGCGGGCGCCGCCGGTCGCGCGCAGGATAGCCGCGCCGCGCCCGAGTGCAACTGGAGCGGCGTCACGCCCCGGAAAGGGGCGCGACCGCGCGTCTTCCGCGAGGGTTCGCCTCACGCGAGGACCGCCTCCACAGGGCGGCGGAGGGACCGGGGCATGGGCGCGGCACGGCCGAGGCGCAGGACGAGGTCCGGCCGCCGCCCGCCGACGCCGAGAAGGTCGGCGAGATCGGCCCGGGCGGCCGCCACCTCGACCGGCTGGTTGAGGAAGGCGTGGGCGAGGCCGCGGGCCGTCGCCTCCAGCGCGACGCGCTGGTAGGCGCGCCCGGCCGCCGCCCAGCCGGCCGGATCGTCCGTCCGCGCCACGAGGACGAGATAGCCGCCGGTGGAGCGCATCTGTCGCGTCAGCTTGCGCGTCTCGGCGGCCTTCGTGAAGACCAGCGGGAAGATGGCGTTGCCGACGGCGGTCGGCAGCGTCGGGTTGCCGGCTGAGGCGGAATAGAGCCCGTCCCGCGTCGCGACCGCAGCGGCGGCGTTGAAGCGCAGCCAGCTCTTGAGCTCGCGCACGAAGGCCGCGTCCTCGACCTGGGCGGCGTTCGCCGCGATCACCCGCTCCTCGAGCCCCGCGCGCACCGCGCCGCCTGTGACGGGGATCGCGTCCACGTCCACCTCGGCCGCGGCGGCCACCAGGGCGTCGAGGTCGGCGGCCGAAAGGGGCCGGCCGTCGTAGACGGAGCGCGTGCACTGGCGGGCGGGGATCGCGGGAAAGCGCGGGCCTTCGCGGGCGCGCGCGGGCGACAGGTCCACCACCAGACGCCCCTCCCCCCGCGGCTCGAACCGCACCGTCCCGTCGCGGCCGCGCGCGGCGGCGGCGATCGAAAGCGTCTCGGCGGCGCAGCCGAGGCTGGCGTAGAGGTGATGGTCGTCCGGATCGACCACCGGCGTACGGCGCGTGAGGTCGGGAAGGACCACGGCGGACCGGTCCGACAGGGCGAAGCGCCAGGGCTGGGTGTTGTGGCCGCTCGCGGCGAGGGTCGCAAAGCGCAGGAGGTCGCGCAGCTCCGGCGCCGGGCCGAGCGGCGCCCGCGCCTCGGCGACCAGATCTTCGCGCACCGCGACCGGCCGCCCGGAGGAACGGCCGCGTGGATGCCTCGTCTCATCGAGTGCGGCCATTGCACCCCTCCGCGACCGACGGACCGGCCTCGCCGCCGGGACACCGCCACAATGCCCGTCCGCCGCCCGTCCCGGAAGGGGCGAAGCGGACATCCGCGGGATCAGGCGCTGTCGGCCGCCGCTGCGGTCCAGGCCTTGTGACGCCGCTCGTCCTCGAGGGCGCGCACGAACAGCTGCCGCGCGCGGGGCGGCACGACGCCGTTGTCCGCCGCCCGCTCGTAGGCGCCGAGGGTGTCCGCCTCGTTCCCGTCGATCGCCCTCAGGACGGCCGCATCCTCGCCCGGCGCGCGGGCGATCCGGATCGTGCCGGAGGTGACGAAGCGGTCCTCCTCGCCCTCGGCGGGCACCGGGGCGCCGCTTGCCACGGCAAGCTCCGTGAGCTCGGTGAGGTGGCGCTGGTGGTCGCGCCGGAACTCGTGGAGCTTGACCTTGTGAACCGCGTTCTCGAGCCGGTCGATGGCCGCCTCGTAGGCTGCGATCGCGTCGTGCTCGAGGGCGATGCAGTCCCGGAGGAGGAGGCCGAGGTCGTCGGCTTCGCCTACCCGCGTCGCCATCCCGTCATCTCCTTTCGCGTCGGAAGTTTCCCCTCACGCGGCGAGGGCGAGGACGAGGGCGAGGACCACGAGCCCCGCGAGCCCGCCGACGAAGATCGCCCGCCGCCGCTTGCTGCGAAGCACGATGTGCCCCTGTCGCGCGCCTTCCGCGTCGTAGGTGGGGCCGTCGTCCGCGCGGGGGGCGCGCTCCTGTCCGTCGTCGCGTTCGGTCATGGTCGGCGAACGGCCGGGTGCCGTCTCCCGTTCCGCGCCGCCCCGCACGGCACGGCGCTTGCCTCCGCGCCGATCACGATCGCGGGAGCGGCGCCCGGAGCGTGGACCGCGGGGCCGGCGGCCCTATCCTCGTGGTGAAAAACCGGATGGAGGGGAGCGATGAGGACGTTTCTGGCGGGGATCGCGACGGCGCTCGTGCTCGGGTTCGGCGGGGCGCTCGCGCCCGCGGCGGCGCAGGACACGCCGCCGCCCAGCATGTGCCAGGCCGTGGCGGACGGCATCCCCGGCGCCACTTTCGCCAGCCTCGCGGGGGACGGCTTCGGCGCGCTCCCGATCACGATGGCCTCGGCGGACCGCTATTCGGTGACGATCCGCTTCGTCGGCCACGCCACGTTCCGGATCGTCTCGCCCGAGGGCGTGATCGCGGCGACCGACTACGCCGGCTGGGCCGGCGAGGGGCCGGTGCCGACGGTCGTCACCATGAACCACGCCCACTCGACCCACTACACGGACAACCCGGACCCGCGGATCGAGGTCGTCCTGCGCGGCTGGAACCCGGACGGGGACGGGCCGGCGCGGCACCAGCTGATGGTGGGCGACATGCTGGTGCGCAACGTCGCCACGGACATCCGCCGCTGGGGCGCGGTCGAGCCCTACGGCAACTCCATCTTCATCTTCGAGGTGGCTGGCCTGTGCATCGGCCACCTCGGCCACCTTCACCACCTGCCGTCCGACGAGCACTATGCCCAGATCGGCCGGCTCGACGTGGTGATGGTCCCGGTGGACGGCGGCTACACCATGGCCCAGGCGGAGATGATGCGCGTCGTCGAACGGCTGCGGGCGAGCATCGTGATCCCGATGCACTTCTTCACGATGTCGAACCTCGAGCGTTTCGTGTCCGGCATGTCGGGCAGCTTCGACGTGGACCGGCGCGACACGCCGGAGATCACCGTCTCCCTCAACACGCTGCCGCGCCGCCCGACCATCGTCGTCCTGCCCGGACGCTGACCGGGCACCGGGCGGAAACCGCCCGGGCGGACCGGCGGGCGCTCGGGGACCAGGTACACACCGGCGCCCCGCAAGCGGGGCCGTGCGCCGTCGGCACGCACCAGCGGGTCAGGATCGGCCCGGGCCGGACACCAGGGCTTGCGGCGGTGCCACGCCTCGCGCCGTCGCACGTCCCGCTAGAGACCGAAGAGATCGCCGTCGGACATCAGCACCAGGTCACCGGTCCGCATGTCCTTGTTCGGCTCGACCGCACCGTCGAGCGGACCGATCACGAACTCGGGCCGCCCGTCACCATCGTTGTCGCCGGCATTTGTCATCAAATATACGTACGGCTCGCTCACAGAGCCGACAGCCAAATCGATATCGCCGTCACCATCGATGTCAGCCGTAGCGACGCCACCTTCCGGACTTTTCGCATGACCGAGAAAGAAGCTATCAACCGTGAAATCGATCAGACTGTTCCCGTTGACGTCACCCTCGTTATAAGCGATGATGACATCTCTGCTCTGATCGCCACTCACTACATAATCCAGATCACCGTCCTGATCGACGTCGACGAGTTGCGGGTCTGAGATATTTCTCAGATTTGTCCCGGGAATTCCATAGATCTCGAACTGTGGAAACCCGCTCCCGTCCACGGCTCCGATGTTTTCGTACACCGTCGCATTGACGCTGGATTGCCAGGATGACGCGACGATATCCATGTCGCCATCGCCATCGAGGTCCCCTGACACGACTCCCGTCACCCGCTCGGCGGCGAAGGGCAGCGTATCGGCCTGAAAGTCGGGAACGCCGTCATTGTCGAGGTCGCCAAGCCCGTAGGCGATCTCCATTCGATTGGCACTGAACTGGCCGATCGCGAGGTCCATGATGCCGTCGCCGTTGAAGTCGGCGGCATCGCCGCCCCAGCTCGAGCTCGTGCGGGTCGGAAGCGGCACACGCGGGCCGAACTCCACGAGCCCGTCGTCGTTCGTGTCGCCGACGTTCAGGTAGAATGAGTCGTGGTCTCCGGCGGTGACGATATCCTCCCGCCCGTCCCCGTCGAGGTCCGCGGTGAACACCTGCTCCGCGTCACCGGGCCCGATGGGCGGCAAGGCTTCGAACGCCGGCAGCCCGTCGCCGTCGGTGTCGCCCCGGTTGATCCACACGTCGGGGGCCTGGTTGCCGCTGGCGCGCACGATGTCCGCGTCGCCGTCGCCGTCGAGGTCGGCGAGGTCGAGATCCCGTGCGCTGGAGCTGCCGGGTCCGTCCTCCAGCGCGATCCGCGTGCTGGCCGCATTGATGTCCCCGTCGTCGTCGGTGTCTGAGATGCCGACAAAGATCGACCCGGTCCCGAACCCTTCGTAGAGCGCCGCGACGAGGTTCGGGCGGTGCGCGACCGAACCCGTCGCCTCGTCCCGCCCGTCGATGGTGATCGTCACCGTCGCCGTCGCACTGCCGTCGAGCGACCTCACGGCGAAGCTGTCCGTCAGCGTCGCGCCGGCCGGGAGCGCCTGCACGGCCGCGTCCGCGTTGTCGAGCGCGTAGGTCCACGACCCGTCCGCCGTGATCGCGAAGGTGCCGTAGCTCCCCGTGGTCCCGGCCTGCGCCTGCACCGCGGATTCGCCCGCGTCCGCGTCGCTCGCGCTCAGCGCGCCACTCGCCGTCAGCGTGCCGTCCTCCTCCACGGTGCCCGTGGTGTCGCCGTCGACGACCGCCGCATCGTTCGTCCCCGTGAGGGTGAACGTCACCGTGTCGGTCGCCTCAGCGCCCGCACCATCCGTCGCGATGACCGTGTAGGACCAGGTGACGGTCTCGCCCGCGGGGAGGAAGTCGAGGTCGAGATCGCTCGCCCCGTAGGCCCACGGAGTCGTGCCCGGAACGTCGGCGTCCGCCGCAACCGTGGAGAAGCCGGCCAGGAGGGCCGACGCCAGCGTCTCCTCGAGGCGGCCGCCGGACCACGCGATGTCCCCGTTCGGGGCGAACGTGATCTCCAGGCGGTCCGTGGCATCCACGTCGTCGAACGACACCGTGCCGGTCTCCGACAGGCCCTGGGCCGCCGCGTCCGCCGCCTCCGTGAAGCCCGCCGTCTCGCCCGCCGCCAGCGTCGGGGCGTCGTTGACGCCGGTCACCGTCACGGTGACGTCGCCGGTG